>NZ_RAWE01000251.1 GCF_003611695.1 Corallococcus carmarthensis
TTGGCACCCAGAGCGAGGACGGCAGCCGCTTCGTCGAGCGCATCCTCACGGCCGTGATGAGCCTCAGGAAGCAGGAGCGCAACGTGCTCGACGCTCTCACTGCGTCCCTTGAAGCCCATCTCCACGGCACTCCCGCACCATCGCTGCTGCCCGGGACCTGATTCACGCTCGCGGTCGCCAGACCCCGTGAACGCTTACGTTGAAGCGATGGCTTGTTTGTTTCAAATACAGATCGCTAGCAGTATCGCCTGGCTACCTCTTTAGGGGGATGGAGTCCGGTTCAGAAGTTTGGTTCTGTTCTTCGGGAGCCACGCAAGGCTCAAGAGAGACGTTGGCAAGACTCTGGTGTCCTTTCCTCCTTGAAGTAACAGAAGGTGAACCAACAATGCTGGAAGGCAAGCAGATGACGGATGGCAGGCTTGCGGCGACTCCTCCACAACGGCCATCTGGCCCTCAGCAGCCCAGCCGACCACCACCGCCCTCGGGCCGCCCTGTGGGACCGCAGCCGGCCGTGGGGCCACGCCCTCCCGCAGGACCACAGGCGCCTGTGGGGCCACGTCCCCCCGTTGGCCCCAAGCCACCTGTAGGCCCCGGGTCTGATAGACGCTGAGGGTGATTTGCCGGGGCCCTCGCATGCGACGACGGTTACTCCGCTGGTCGCAATAGCAATACCTCGTAGTGGGTATTTGAAACGAGGGGCGCGATTCCTAGAAATGTAGTCTCACTCTCAACGGGAGGCTGCAGTGGCCGCATACCGCATCACTTGTGTCACGAAGGACGACAAGAAGGGCAAGGGCTATCAGACCATCACGACGGTCGGCGGCGTCGGCTGGAAGAAGACCGTTGCCGAGGTCCTCAGTGCCATGAAGGCCAAGGACACGTTCTACGTCGAGGTCGGAGCAGACAGGGTTGAGGTGATTGGTTATCCGACGGCCAATCCCACCTTCATCCGGACGGCCCCTGATGGGACCAAGGATGATAATCTCCTCTCACTGAAGACCTGTCCGTAGGCTGCCCGTCAGGAAATCTAGCCGGCCGTTTGCGAGCGCGTAAGCATGGTGCAGGTGGCGCTTGTCTATTGCGCCACCTGCACCAACGGGCACGACTTAGGAGTCGTAGCCGTAGTAGCCGTCGAGCACGACGACCTTGCGCGAAGCCGGGTAGTAGAGGACAGCGCGCGTGTCGAACTCATGGCAGTTCGGGCACGGCACGCCCGCCGTGTACAGCCACGCCTGGATGTCGCCGCCACCCGCGAACGCGTCGATGGCCTGGAGCAGCGCCGCGCCGTCGCCGTAGTAGTTGTTCGTGAAGAGGATGCTCTGCGACAGGCCCGCGCGGTTCGTGTACGTGCCGTACGCCGGATCCGGGAACCCCTGGTCCTGCTCCGCCACCTTCGCCACCACGCCCTGGATGGTGGGCGGCGAGGCCGGGCACGACGGCGTGCGGAACGCGGTGATGGGCGACAGGCCGTGCCAAGCGCCGCTATTGGAGCCGAGGTTCCACGTCGCGCGCGCGGGCTCCAGCGAGGCCGCGTTGATGGACGTCAGCGACAGCGGCTGGGGCTGTCCCACGTCACACGCGTTGGCGACGTACAGGCAGCGCGTCACGTCGCGGTACGTGCCACACGCGCTGAAGTCCGTCGTGCCCGTGGGCTGGTTCTGCACGCAGTCGTAGACGGCGGGCTGGCAGGTGGGCGACGGCCAGACGTCGTACGCATCCCCGGTGGTGAGCGCCAGGCTGGTGACGCGCGCGACCAGACGGCCCGTCTTCTGCGCCGTGCCGCCGGAGGAAAGCGCCGCCGTGAAGGTCAGCGCCTGGGTGTGCGGGTCGATGGCCTGGTACAGCGCGTTGTAACGCCAGTCCAGGTTGAACGTGTCCGCGTCCACGCGAGACACCGTGGGCACGCCGTCCGGCGCGGTGACCGTGAGCGACGACGCCGCCACGTTCGCGCTGCCGCGGTACATGAGCGACTCGTTGCCGTTCACCACGTAGCGGGGCGTGACAGCCTCCTCCACCCACACCGATGAGGAGCCCCGGAAGTCATAGAAGCGCGGGGCCACTTCGATCTTCGCCGTGTAGTGCGTGGGCGTGCCGGTGTTGGTGTCCACCGTCACGAACAGCGGCAGGCCCGCCAGGATGGAGTTGAGCTCGTGGCCCTCCGGCAGCAGGACCTCCAGCCGACGCTCGCTGATGATGTTCGCCTGACCGAAGGCGTCATCCGGCACGTAGCTGAAGACGTTGCTCAGGTAGCGGTTCGCCGTGGCGTGCAGCACGAGCATGCGCACGCCGTTGCGCGTCTCGAAGGTGCCCAGCGTCTCGAAGCTCAGCTCGAGCGAGGCATTCGTCGCGTAGATGCGCTCCGCCGTGGCCGCGGCGGTGGTGGTGCCCGTCGACTCCTCGGGCACCTGAGGGGCGGCAGGGTCGGAAACAGGGCCGCTGCACGCGGTCGCGGCCAGGGCCAGCAGGCCCGTCAAACCCAGGGTACGGAAATGCATGTGAAGCCTCCGGAAGGGGGGAGGCGCCGCATAGCATGGTCATTTGACAGGCCCCGGGCGCGCCGCGTCACGGATGCGTCACGACTGCTTCTTGAAGGTCTGGCTCCAGGTGGGGGCCACCTTCTCGATGAGCGTCACCAGCTCCGGCGGGATGTCCCCGGCGCCGGTGAGGGGCCGGACCTCCATCACGTCGTCGTTGCCCATCCCGCCCGGGTAGCGGCGGGCCCATTCGATGGCCTCCTCCTTCGACGCCACCTCCAGCACGTAGAAGCCACCGATGAGCTCCTTCGTCTCCGCGTAGGGGCCGTCCTTCACGCTGGCCTTGCCGTCCTTGAAGACGACGTGCGCGCCCGGCGAGGGGCTGAGGCCTTCGGAGGCGATGAGCACGCCGGCCTTGTGCATCTCCTCGTTGTATTTCATCTGCGCGATGAAGACGGCCTCGTCGAAGGCTGCCTCCGAGTGCGTGGGCTCGATGCTGGAGGGGCGGGGGATGAGCATGAAGCGCATGGGGGGCTCCTGGCGTGGGGATGTGAGGTGTGGCTCCATCCTCACGACGAATGGCCGTGCCGGGAATCGACACGGATATCCCAGGAAGCGGTGCGCTTGAAGCCCACCCTCCGGGTTCAGTTCGACCGGGCCATCTCCACGGCGTCCGCGCCCGCGGGCATGCGGCCCGGGGATGACGGGTCGTTCACCGCGCGCCAGATGGCCTCCACCACGTCGAGCGACCGGGTGACCGGCCCCGAGGCATGCGCCGTCCTCTGCTCGAAGATGCTCCGCACGAAGCCGGCGTAGGCCTCGGGGACGGTGACGCCCTGGTCTTGCATCCGGGACTGCGCGTTCTGGGAGAAGGGCGTCTCCGGGGACCGTCCCGGAATCACCAGGCTCACCCGCACATTGAAGGGCCCAAGCTCCAGCGCGAGCGACTCGGTGAACGCGTTGAGCGCCGCCTTGCTCGCGCTGTAGACGGCGAGCAGCGGCAGCGGCCTCAGCGTCGTGCCAGACGAGACGTTCACGATGACCCCCGCCTTCTGCTGCCTGAACCCAGGCAGGAACGCCTGGGTCACGGCCATCGCACCGAACGTGTTCGTTTCGAAGGTGCCGCGGACCGTCTCCATCGAGGTGCCTTCGAAGATGCTCATCAGGCCGACGCCCGCGTTGTTGACCAGCACGTCGATGGGGCCGGCGGCCTCCGCCAGCTCGCGGATGCTTTGGGGTTGGGTGACGTCGAGCGGGAGCACGCGCAGGTGCTCGGAGCGGGGCAGCACGTCCTCGCGCGGCGTGCGCATCGTGGCGATGACCTTCCAGCCGCGCTCGAGGAAGGAGCGAGCGGTGTCGAGGCCGAAGCCGGACGAGCAGCCGGTGATCAAGATGGTCTTCATGGCGGTTCCTGGCAGTGCGGGGTTCGGTGACAGGTATAGGGAGCGGAATCCGGACCTGCTACAACAGGGAGTCCAGATTTCATTCGCAGGAGTCCGGTCATGGTGGATCCGCTCGCGGAGGTGGTCTCGCTGCTCCAGCCGGGCGCCCCGTTCTCCAAGTTCGTCAGCGCCGCGGGCAAATGGCGGGTGCGGCGCGCGGAGGCCGGGCGGCCCTTCTACTGCGCGGTCCTGATGGGGAGGAGCCGCCTCGCGGTCGACGGACGCGAGCCGGTGATCCTCGAGAAGGGGGACTTCGTCTTGATCCCCGCGGCGTTCGACTTCACGACGTCGAGCATCGAGCCGCCGAAGGGAAAGCAAGACACCCCTCGCATCGTGTTGCCCGATGGTGAAATCAGGAACGGCGATTTCCACGGCCCGCCCGATGTCCGGATGATGGTGGGGTACTGCGTCTTCGCCTCTCCGGATGCGAGCCTGCTCGTCTCGCTCCTCCCCCAGTTCGTGCACATTCGCGGCGAGCAGCGGCTCTCCACCCTGGTGGAGCTCGTGAGGGAGGAGTCCCGCGAACGGCGGCCCGCGCGCGAGGTCATCCTGGCCCGCCTCATGGAGGTGCTGCTCATCGAAGCGCTCCGCTCCACGGCGGGCACCGCCGCGTCCCCCGGCCTCCTGCGCGGGCTCGCCGACGAGCGCCTGTCTGTCGCGATCCGCCGGATGCACGAGCGCCCGACCGAGGCGTGGACCGTGGCCCAACTGGCGAAGGAGGCCGCGCTGTCCCGTTCGGCGTTCTTCGAGCGCTTCAGCCGCGCGGTGGGGGTTACTCCGATGGAGTACCTGCTCGGCTGGCGCATGGCCCTGGCGAAGGACCTGCTGCGGCGCAAGAAGGAGGTCACCGTCTCCGAGGTCGCGGAGCAGGTCGGCTACAGCTCCGCGAGCACCTTCAGCGTGGCCTTCACCCGCCACGTGGGACTGCCGCCCACGCATTACGCGCGGGAGCAGGCGGCGCCGTGACACCTGCCCGTCATGGCGGGCAACCGGGCAGCCGGGCCCCGGGCCCCGGGCGTATCACTCGGAGGGGCGGCGGACGCGGCCCCATGGGTCGGACCCCGGTGGTAGAGCTGTCCCGCCATGGATGATCCAACCGACAGGGACACGGAGCGCCGCCGGGAGCCTCGCAAGCCGAAGCCGCCCCGGAAGGTGTCTCAGCGCTACCTGGAGAACGCCGCGCTGCACTACCTCAAGCGCTACGCGGCCACGGTGAGCCAGCTCAAGCGCGTGCTGATGCGCCGGGTGGACCGCTCCGTGAAGTTCCACGGCACCGACCGCAAGGAGGCCGTGGGCTGGGTGGACGCGCTGGCGGAGAAGCTCATCCGCAACGGCCTCGTCAACGACCGGACCTACGCGGAGACGCGCGTGCACTCGCTGCGCGCGTCCGGCCGCAGCGCGCGCGTCATCACCCAGAAGCTGCGCATGAAGGGCGTGGCGCCGGAGCTGGTGCAGGAGAAGCTGGCGGAGGCCACCCTGGACGTCTCCGAGGACGCCGCCGCCCGCATCTGGGCGCGCAAGAAGCGGCTGGGCCCCTTCCGGCGCGACCTCAGCACGCGCGCGGAGCACCGCCAGAAGGACCTGGCGGCGCTCGCTCGCGCGGGCTTCTCCTTCACCATCGCGAAGCGCGTCATCGACGGGACGGCGGAGGACCTGCCGCCCCGCGACTGAAGGCCTGGGTGCTTCAGTACATCTTCAGGTCATACGTCGCGGTGGGGCGCCAGTCGCTCCCCGCCGGGGTGCTGGCGCGGTTCACCAGCCGGACCGCGTAGACGCCGCCCGCCACCACGTTGGCCGTCACGCGGTACATGTTGCACGCGGGGGTGATCTGCGAGCAGACCGTGGACTGGGTGGTGGCCAGCAGCGCGCCCCGCGTGCGGGTGGCGTAGTCATACGCATAGACGTCCAGCTGCAACTGGACGCTGTTGCGCAGGTTGTACGCCTCCACCGTCATCACCTGGTTCACCGGCGTGGCGACGAGCACCCAGTCGAGGTCCAACCGGTTGTGGAACGTGTGGTTGAGCTGCGGCGTGCCCAGGTACGAGGACGCGGAGGTGTGCGTGTTGTCGCTCTCGTAGCCGTCCGGGGGGGCCACCAGGCAGTTGGTGGAAGGGCTGGACGGGCTGGCGACGCAGGCGTTGCCCGTGCAACTGCAGCCGTCGGCGCACTGCGACGAAGTGGTGCAGGCGCGCACGGGCGCCTGGTCGCAGTAGCCGTCGGGCGGCGGCGGGCCGAAGACGGAGACGCACTGGCCACTGTTACAACCACAGCCGGACACGCAGTCGAGGTCCGTGGAACAGGTCCGCAGCTCCGACTCCTGCGCCGCCAGCGTCCGCGGCTCCAACGCCGCGTCCTCCACGCTTCCGCAACCCACCACGAACAGCGCCAGCGCTGCCGCACTCCAACGAAGCATCTTCATGGGGCCCCCTCGGGCGGGACTCCCGGAACGGGGCGCGGAAGTGCGCCGCCTGATGGGAATCCTTGTTTCACCCGCAGTGAAGCCTGCCTTTTGTGAATGGGTTTGGCAATCCTTATCAAGTGCAACAGTGGATGGGTCTTGGGCTCTCGGAAAATACGTTTATCGGGGGCGATTCAGGCCTGTACGCAGCAGCTGGAGATTCATTGCATGGCGCGGAAATTGTGATGCCATTGCTACTTTCCGGCGGAAGCGGAGCGGCCCGGCGCCTTCCCTCGAAGGAGGGAGTGGCACCGGGCCGCGAGGCCCTGCTGTCTGGCTTTGACTACTCCTGGAGGTGGGTGACGGTCAGCGCCGGGTCGCCGGCGATCTCCGCCTCCGTGTAGCGCCGGTCCACCCACTGCTTCTGGGAGAACATCGCCGTCTGGTCCGCGTACCAGGGCGAGGCCGGGTTGGTGGACTGCGAGTAGGTGAGCACGGACTTCGCCACGGGTCCTGCGTCCGTGAAGGACACGGCCATGACGAAGCTGGAGCCCAGGGCGGGCTCGTAGGTGTTGTCCGGCAGCAGCTGGTTGGCGATCTGGTTGAAGCAGCCCTCTTCATGGCTGCACCCGTGCACCGGGTAGAAGATGCCGTTCTTGCGCTTGCCCTGCACGGAGCCCGTCGTCGCATCCAGGGCGATGCCGCGCGTGCGCAGCGTGCGGATGGCGGTGCCCAGCCCCTGGGCCACCTGCGGGTTCAGCGTGTTGAGCGTGCGCGGCGTGTTGACGGGGTCGTTCGCGTTGAAGGGCACCAGGTACGGGCCGCCCGTGATGCCCGCCACGTTGAAGATGAACACGCGCCAGAGCAGCTCGCCCCGGCTGTCCAGGTCGCCCTTCAGGTCCCACGCGGCCAGCACGGGGCAGGCGGGGCGCAGGTCCTCGAAGGTGAGGTCCGGCATCAGCACGTAGGGCGTGCGGCGGCACAGAGCCACCGCGGCGTCGCGCAGCAGCTCGCCGGAGAAGTTGCGGTTGTTGAACGTCACCGTCTGGAGCTGCTCCAGCGTGAAGCCCTGGCCCTCCAGGCCGTCCGTGCCCGCCAGGCGGCCCTGCACCATCTTCAGACCCAGGCGGGTGCGCAGGCTGCGCACGTTCTTCTCACCGCCCAGGATGCGCGGGAAGCCGGTGAGCGGCTGGGCGGGGTTGGGCAGCCAGTAGCTGTCATTGGAGTTGGTGACGAAGTCGGCGCGCGACAGGTGCGGCAGACTCCCCGGGCCGAAGATGCCGGGCTCCACCGCGTCCGCGTCGCTGCCCAGCGCGCAGTCGGAGCGCGAGCCGTCCAGCACTGGCAGCCCCGCGCTCGCGAGCACCAGCAGCGGGATGGGGGACAGCACGCAGCGCAGCAGCTTCGCGTCGGTGACGTGCGGCACCACGCTCATGTCCGCGTAGTACGCGTGGCCCTGCGCGTCCGTGGCGATGGTGTTCACCCACGGGATGCCCTGCCAGGTGGCCTGCGCCGTGCGCAGCTCGTCCACGTTGGCCGCGCGGTCCATGGAGAAGAAGGCGTCCAGGATGCGCAGGTTGGAGGCGTTGGCGTCGTGGAACGCGTAGCCGGTGAGGCCGTTCCACGTCATCAGGCCGGAGGGGTACTCCAGCATGGGGCCCAGGTGCGAACGGTAGAAGGTGTGCTGCCGCGGCGTGAGCGAGCCGTCCGCCTCCTTCGCCTGCACCGTGACGGTGCGGGTGGTCATCTGGCGGATCTGCCCGTCGTACAGGTACTTCGTCGGCGCGCCCGGGATGAGCTTCAGCTCGAACGGGGTGAAGCGGTACGCGGTGGAGACGGTGTGGCTCCAGGCCAGCGTCTCGTTGTGTCCAATCAGGATGGCGGGCACGCCCAGCAGGCTCACGCCGGAGACGTTGAGCTTGCCCGGCACGGTGAGGTGCGCCTCGTAGAAGCGCTCCGAGCCTTCCCAGGGGAAGTGCGGGTTGGCCAGCAGCATGCCCTTGCCGTTGCGCGTGGCCTGGCTGCCCAGGCCGAAGGCGTTGCTGCCCAGGCCCAGCGATTCGGAGTGGGGGAAGACGTTGCGGTCCAGCGACGCGGGCACGGCCAGCGGCTGGGGCAGCGTGCCGTCCGGCAGCAGGGACGGCGGCTTCGCGTCCACCAGCGCGTCCAGGAAGAAGAGGGAGCTGGCGAAGAGGCTGAGCTGGTAATAGCGCAGGTACAGGTCGTGCTCGGTGATGGGGCGCACCCAGGCGCCGCCCCGGCAGCGCGCGTCCGGCAGCGCGTCCACGCCGGTCTCCGCCAGGTAGCGGTTGATGCCCGCCGTGTAGCCGCGCACCAGCTCGCGCACGTCCTGGGACGGGCCCAGGGGCGGCGGCTTCGCCAGCAGCGTGTCCACGGTGCCGTCGTCCACGATGGCCTGGTAGAAGAAGTCGCTCTTCAGGTTGTTGTACCGGCTGCCCAGGGCCGCCAGGTACGTGCCGTCCGGCCCGAAGTAGCGCGAGCGCTCGGCGTTCACCGTCACCAGCGCGTCCATCAGTTCGCAGAAGTTGTCCTGCGCGAACGCGTAGCCATAGCCGTAGCCCACGCCCGCGAAGTCATCCGCCAGCACGTGGGGGATGCCGTGCGCCGTCCTGCGCACGGTGGCGGAGAGGCTGCCCACGGACAGCTTCACCGACGCCGTGGGGCCTTCCGGCGCCGGGGGCGTCGCCGCGCGAGGCTCACACGCCGTGGCGCACATCAGCGCCACCAGCGGCAGCACCCGGGCGCCGCCGTTCCTTCCGTTACGTCCAACCATTCGGGGGATTCCTTTCACGGTGAGGAGAAATTCCCTTCTAATTGTAGAAACGCATCATTCCTGGATCGCGGAGGCTCGCCAGGACGCGTCAGGGAGGCGGACCCGGGAGGATGTTTCAGTCGACATCCGCGGGTGGTGCTCCGGACGGGGCGTGAAGGGTGCCGGGACGCGGGGCGTGTTTGCGTGTATGGCTCCGGGCCGGGAGCCCGGGGTGCCAGCCATGGCGCGCGGGCCCGGTGTTTCACGAAAGGAAACCAGCACATGAAACGGATGTTCGCGGGCGCACTCGTCGTCGCGGCGTTGGGGACCCTGGGGTGCGGTGGGGCGAAGGCCTCCGGGCCGGGCGCGGAGGCCGGTACGGGCACGGCGCGCCAGTCGGTGGAGGACCTGCGTGCGGGCTTGAGGGCGGCGGATCAGGCCATGTCGGACGCGGCGGAGAAGTCCGGCTCGGCGCAGGCGTTCGCGGACTTCGTCGCGGACGACGCGGTGCTGCTGGTGGATGGCGTGTACGCGCAGAAGGGCAAGGAGGCCATCCGCGCGTGGCTGGCCGCGCACCCGCTGGAGGCGGAGGGCAAGGTGCGCTGGACGCCCGTGCGCTGGGACGTCAGCGCGGATGGGACGCTGGGGTACTCGGTGGGCAACGCGTCCGTGGAGTCGGGCGGCACGTCGGTGCGTCCGTCGGGGCGCTACATCACCGCGTGGAAGCGCCAGCCGGACGGGCAGTGGCGCGTGGCGGTGGCCGTGCGCAACGACTCCAAGACGGCGATGACGCCGCCCGCGGGCTTCACGCCTTCGTCCACGGAGCCGGCCGCGGAGCCGCGCGCGCTTCCGCCCGCCCAGGTGCTGGAAGAGGCGAAGGCCGCCGACCGCGCGTTCTCCGCGCAGTCCACGTCCGAGGGCATGGGCAAGGCCTTCACCGCCTACGCCGCGCAGGACGCGGTGATGCCGCTCGGGGCCGGCGGCATCTTCGGCCATGATGCCGTCGCGAAGGCGTACGCGCCGTTCACGCTCGACAAGATCGACCTGC
The DNA here is from genome assembly GCF_003611695.1 of Corallococcus carmarthensis. Classification (GTDB taxonomy): domain Bacteria; phylum Myxococcota; class Myxococcia; order Myxococcales; family Myxococcaceae; genus Corallococcus; species Corallococcus carmarthensis. Next base: position 10,136 of record NZ_RAWE01000251.1, read on the forward strand.
GCTGGGATCCGGTGCTGGGGGACGCGGCCGGCTCGGGCGACCTCGCGTACACGGTGGGCCGTGCCATCGCCACCGGCAAGGACGAGAAGGGTCAGCCGGAGGTGGACCACGTGAAGTACCTCACCGTCTGGCGCCGGCAGGCCGACGGGCAGTGGCGCTACGTCACCGACGGCGGCAACTCCAGCCCCGGTCCGCAGGGGCCGTGACACATGGGCCGGGAGGGGCCTGCCCTGTCGTGGCTGGCCCCTCGCCGTGAGTGTTTCAGCAATATTCCGCCAATAGCTGAAATAGCTGTTTAGTCTTGTATTCCTGGATGGCGCGCCGCAAGAAGGGAGCTCCCCCGTGGTGAGGAGTCCCCCCTTCATGCGTACCTCCCGTTCCGTGCGCCGGTTGTCGCTTTCGTTCGTCCCACTGCTCGCGCTCGCGGCCTGTGGCCCCTCGGAGCCCGTCACGCCCGAGGCTCCCGCGCTCACCGCGCAGGAGGCCGCGCTCACCGAGCTGCTCACCAACGGCGGCTTCAACACCGGCACGACGGCGCCGTGGTGGAACAACGCCAGCACGCAGTCGTCCGTGGAGAGCGGTAGGTGGCGCGTGGACGTGGCGGCGAACACCGCCAACCCGTGGGATGCCATCGTCGGACAGAGTGGCCTGACGCTCACCGCCGGGAAGACGTACACGCTGGCGTTCACCGCCACCGCCACGGCCACCATCACCGCGCAAGCGACCGTGCAGCAGGAGGTGGCGCCGTACACGGCCACGCTCACGCAGGGCTTCACGCTGGACGGCACGTCGCGCCGGTTCACCTTCCCCTTCACGTCGTCGTTCTCGTCGGGCCAGGGGCAGGTGACGTTCCAGCTGGGCGGCCGGGCCAACGCCGTCACCGTGCGGCTGGATGACATCTCGCTCACCACGGAGAGCGGCACCGGCTCCGGCCCGGTGGCGATGACGAGCGGCTTCTACGTGGACCCCAACTCCAACCCTGCGGTCTGGGTGCGCAACAACGGCGGGGACGGCCGCGCGTCGCGCATCAACGCGTCCATCGCCTCGAGGCCGATGGCGCGCTGGTTTGGCAACTGGAACAGCAACATCTCCCAGGATGTGTCCAACTTCGTGGCCGCGGCGGACGCGGCGGACAAGCTGCCGGTGCTGGTGGCCTACAACATCCCGGGCCGCGACTGCGGCAGCCACTCCGGCGGCGGGGCGGGCAGCGCGGACGCGTACCGCACCTGGATTGCCGCCTTCGCGACGGCCATTGGCAACCGGCCGGCGGTGGTCATCGTGGAGCCTGATGGCGTCGCGCAGCTCGACTGCCTCCCCAACGACACGGAGCGCGCCACGCGGTTGAGCCTGATCCGCTACGCCTCCGAGCAGCTGCGTGACCGCGCGCCCAACACCTGGACTTACCTGGACGGCGGCAACGCGAGCTGGATCGCCGCCGACACCATGGCGCAGCGCCTGGAGTCCGCGGGCGTGCGCAACGTGCGTGGCTTCTCCCTCAACGTCTCCAACTTCTACCCCACCGCGCAGTCCACCACGTACGGCAACGCGGTGAACGCCGCGCTGAACAGCCGCTATGGCTACACGCGGCAGTACATCGTGGACACCAGCCGCAATGGCAACGGCTCCAACGGCGAGTGGTGCAACCCCGGTGGCCGCAAGCTGGGCACCCCTTCGCAGACGGGCGGCGGCGCGGAGCTGCTCCTGTGGGTGAAGACGCCGGGAGACTCGGATGGCCAGTGCGGCATCGCCCCGGGCACGCCCGCCGGACAGTTCAACCCGGACCTGGCCAACCGCCTCATCGACGGCACCTGAGCCCCATGCACGCGCAGGCGAAAGGAGCGACGACATGACACGGAATCCACGGTGGCTGCGGAGCCTGGTGGCCGGCCTGGTGGTGGTGGGCGAGCCGCTCTAGTCCGCCGGAAATGAAAACGCCTTCCCCCGGCGCGAGGCTGGGGGAAGGCGGTGGGGTGGGGCAGGAGCGGCGTGGGAGTCCTAGCTGGACTCGCTCACGCTGAGGCGCCGGCTGGCACCGCCGTTGCCCTTGCCCAGCGGCTCGGTGTGCTCCAGGTTGGTGCGCGCCAGGGCCTCGCGCTGCTCCGTCGTCTTCGCGGAGCCGTCCTTCTTCACGGTCATCACGCCGCCGCTGTCGTGCTTCTCCTGGGCCTGGGCGATGCTCTTCTTCAGGTCGCTGGCCTTCACCCAGTAGGCGCCGTTGACGGGGTCGCGCACGCGGTAGAGGTCGTCGTCCGTGCTCTTCGTCTTGCCCGGGTTCACGCCGTCGATGGTGAGCCAGTGCAGCTCGCCGTTCTCCGGGCCCTTCTCGCCTTCCGCCAGGGTCGTGTTGAGCAGCGTGCTGGAGTCCACCAGCGCGAGCGCCATCTGCCCGTTCTTCAGGGCCCCGCTCAGCGCGTCCGTGTCGCACTCGTCGAAGCCGTTGGTGACCTTGATGCCCATGGAGCCGAGCATGGCGCCCATCTCATCCGGGGTCGCGCCGTCGTCCAGGTTCACCTGCACGCGGTCCTTCACGCCCGCCGTCTCCGACGTGGCCAGCGTGTCCGCCTTGTTGCGCACCTTCTCCCGGGCCTCCTGCTGCGTCAGCGGGACGGCCTCCTCGGCGCTGGACTGCTCCAGGTAGGTGAGGGTGGCCTCCGCGCAGCCCTTCTTGCTCGTCTGCGCGACGGTCGTCTGGGGCGCGTTCCAGCCCTGCTCCTTCTGGGCCTGTGTCGCCTCGTTGGCGGGGACCGCGCTGGCCTGGGCCGCCGGGTCCGTGCCCGGAGGCGGAGGGGCGGCCAGGGAGGGCAGGCCCATCTTCTTGGCGCGCTCCTCCTCGAAGGAGTCCAGGTAGCGGCCTACCGCGGCGTTGGGCGGCTTGGCGTCCGGAGCGTCCGGCAGGGGCTCCTTCACGGACTGGGCGGCCGCCGCCATCTCCGCGCGGGCCTGCTCCGCCGCCTGGCGGATCCGGGACATGACCGAATCGAGCTTGGAGCCAATGTTGAGGGCCACGGGCATCTCCTGTCGCGTCTGGGTCTTTTTTCTCCCCCATTATCCGCATGGGACTTTGGAGGTTGCGTCAGGATCACAGCTTTTGACGGGAGCGCGCGATTTTGGACGCAACCGGGCAGGCTGCCCGGCCGAAGAACCATGGAATCCTGGAATGAGGGGTACACTGGACCCATGGCGAACCGGCATGACAGGGACGACGGGCCTTCGGCGCCTGGATCCGCACCGCGTGTTTCGACGTCGCGGGAATCCTACGGCACAGGTAGAGCCGGGGCGCCCGCGACGGGGCGGGGTGGGG
>NZ_RAWE01000252.1 GCF_003611695.1 Corallococcus carmarthensis
GCTTCTTGGCGGTGGAGCGGGGGGCGCGGGCCATGGCTGGGCGCTACCTCTACTCCAGGCCTCACGTGGGCGGCCATCCTTGACGCATGGGGGGGCCTGGGCTACGGCCTGCCCGCCCGGCCGCCCGTGGCCGGGGAAACCTTCTTCACCACCGGAAACCAAGGGGACGGCATGAAGTTCTTCATCGACAGCGCGGACGTCGGCGAAATCCGCAAGGCCCACGAGATGGGCTGTGTGGACGGCGTCACCACCAACCCGTCACTGCTGGCCAAGGTCGGCCGGAACCTGGAGGAGACCATCCGGGAGATCTGCTCCATCGTGGACGGTCCCATCAGCGCGGAGTGCGTCTCGCTGACCGCCCCGGAGCTCATCAAGGAAGGCCAGGGCCTGGCGAAGATCCACGACAACGTCGTCGTGAAGATTCCCATGGGCGTGGAGGGCATGAAGGCCGTCAAGGCGCTCACCGCCGACGGCATCCGCACCAACGTCACCCTCTGCTTCTCCGCCAACCAGGCCCTGCTGTGCGCCAAGGCCGGCGCCACGTACGTGTCGCCCTTCGTGGGCCGGCTGGATGACATCTCCCAGGACGGCATGGAGCTCATCGCCCACATCCTGGAGATCTACCAGAACTACGACTTCACCACGCAGGTGCTGGTGGCCAGCGTGCGCAACCCCGTCCACGTCCTCCAGGCCGCGCGCCTGGGCGCGGACGTCGCCACGCTGCCCTACAACGTCATCACCCAGCTGGCGAACCACCCGCTCACCGACGCGGGCATCCAGAAGTTCCTCGCGGATTGGGAGAAGGTTCCCAAGCAGGCGAAGCCCGCAGGCAAGTAGGCCCCCGGGCGCCTGGGCCTCCCCCCGTCTTCGTTCCGGTGTCCCTGGAACGACGGGGGGACCCTCGCGGGGGCTGGCGCCCGAACGGCGGGAGCGGTATGGCAGGGAAGCGGATTGATATTTGAATCAACCCTCCCGGAGCCCGCCCCATGGATTTCCAGCTCAGCGAGTCCCAGCGCGCCTTGCAGGATGCCGCGCGCAAGTACGCCCGTGACGTGGTGCGCCCCAAGGCCCCCCACTACGACGAGACCTCCGACTTCCCCAAGGACCTCATCTCCGCGGCCTTCGAGCTGGGCCTGCTCAACATGGCCATCCCGTCGGAGTACAACGGCGTGGGCCTGACGCACCTGGAGCAGGTCATCGTCTGCGAGGAGCTGGCGTGGGGCTGCGCGGGCGTGGCCACGTCCCTCATCGCCAACGACCTGGCCAACCTGCCCATCATCCTCCACGGCACGGATGACCAGAAGAAGCGCCTGCTGGCCCCCTTTGGCGAGAAGCTCAAGCTCAGCTGCTTCTGTCTCACGGAGCCCAGCGCGGGCTCCGACGTGGCGGCCATGGGCACCACCGCGCGCCGCGAGGGTGACGAGTACGTCCTCAACGGCAGCAAGTGCTTCATCACCAACGCCGGCTACGCGGATCAGTTCACCGTGTTCGCCACGCTGGACAAGGGCAAGAAGCACAAGGGCATCACCTGCTTCGTCGTGGAGGGCCGTCCCCAGGGGCTGACCACCGGCAAGCACGAGAACAAGATGGGCCAGCGCGCCAGCAACACCACCACCGTCACGTTCGACGAGGTGCGTGTCCCGGCGAAGAACCGCATCGGCGAAGAGGGCGAGGGCTTCAAGATCGCCATGGCCACGCTGGACAACAGCCGCCCGCTCACCGCGAGCATCTCCATCGGCATCGCCCGCGCGGCGCTGGAGCACTCGCTGGAGTACTCCGCGCAGCGCCACACGATGGGCAAGGCCATCCGCGAGCACCAGGCCGTCCAGTTCATGCTGGCGGAGATGGCCATGAACACCCACGCCGCGCGCCTGCTCACCTACGAGAGCGCCCAGGTGCTGGATGAAGGACAGCGCAACACCCTCCAGTCCAGCTATGCGAAGTGCTTCGCCGCGGACATGGCCATGAAGGTCGCCACGGACGCGGTGCAGGTGTTCGGCGGCTACGGCTACATGAAGGAATACCCCGTGGAGAAGCTGATGCGCGACGCCAAGCTCATCCAGGTCTACGAGGGCACGAGCCAGGTGCAGCGCCTGGTCATCGCGAAGGAACTGTTCAGGTAGAAAAGCAAAACTGTGCCCGGCGGGGCTTTCCCGTTGCCGCCGCCGTGTGCGGATGTCTATTACTCCGGCCCTGATGCGCGATGCGTCAAGCCGCCCGAATTTCCAAACACTCCCCACTGAGGAGAGCCCGCCGTGAAGATTCTCGTCACCGCCAAGCGCGTGGAAGATCCCGAGTCGAAGATCAAGGTGAAGCCGGACGGCTCGGACATCGTGAAGGAGGGGTTGAAGTACAAGATCAACCCCTTCGATGAAATCGGCGTGGAAGAGGGGCTGCGCCTCTCCGCGAAGCACACCGGCGAAGTGGTGGTGGTCTCCATCGGCGGCAAGGAGGTGCAGGAGCAGCTGCGCCACGCGCTGGCCATGGGCGCCAACCGCGCCATCTGGGTGAACCACACGGGCCCGCTGGATCAGCTGGGCATCGCGGGCCTGCTCCAGAAGGTCGCGGAGAAGGAGAAGCCGGACATCGTCCTGCTGGGCAAGCAGTCCATCGACGACGACCAGAACCAGGTGGGCCAGTACCTGGCCGAGTTCCTGGGCTGGGGCCAGGCCACGTTCGCCTCCAAGGTGGAGTCGCTGGAGAGCGACCAGGAGAAGAACAAGGTCCCGGCGGTGGTGCTGTCCGCGGACAAGAAGAGCGTCCAGGTGGTGCGTGAAGTGGACAACGGGCTCGCGACCCTGGAGGTCCAGCTGCCCGCCATCGTCACCACGGACCTGCGCCTGAACCAGCCGCGCTACGCCAGCCTCCCGGGCATCATGAAGGCGAAGAGCAAGCCCATCGAGGAGCTGACCCCGGCGGGCCTGGGCGTGGACGTGGCGCCGAAGATCCAGGTGCTCAAGCTGGCGTCGCCTCCGGCGCGCAAGGCGGGCATCAAGGTGCCGGACGTGGCCACCCTGGTGGAGAAGCTGCACAACGAGGCGAAGGTCGTCTGACCGCGCTCCCAACCCTTCCAACGATTCCGGAGACAGACACCATGTCCATCGTCCTCATCGTCGCCGAGCAGCAGCCGGACGGGAACCTGCGCAAGGCTTCCCTCAACGCCATCGCCGCGGGCAAGCAGCTGGCGGACAAGTCCGGCGGCGAGCTGCACCTCGTCCTGTTGTCCAAGGACCCGTCCAAGCTGGCGGAGGAGCTCAAGGGCTCCGGCGCCAAGGCCATCCACACCGCCGCCGCTCCCGAGCTCGAGCATTACCTTGCTGAGACCTACGCCCCCGTCGTCGCGGGCCTGGCGCAGGAGCTGAAGGCCACCTTCGTGGGCGCGGCCTCCACGGCGCAGGGCAAGGACCTGCTGCCGCGCGTCGCCGCCCGGCTGAAGGCCGCCATGGCCACCGACATCACCGCCATCAACGGCAGTGGCGCGGACATCACCTTCACGCGCCCCATGTGGGCCGGCAACGTGTTCGCCGAGGTGAAGCTCACCACGCCGGTGCAGGTCATCAGCATCCGCGCCACGGAGTTCGCGCCGGTCGCTGGCGCGGGCGCGTCCGCGGAGGTGAAGTCCTTCCAGCCGAAGCTGGAGGCCTCCAAGACGAAGTTCGTCAGCTTCAACGAGGTGAAGAGCGCCCGTCCGGAGCTCACCGAGGCCAGCGTGGTGGTGTCCGGTGGCCGCGGCACCAAGGGTGACTTCAAGGAAGTCGAAGCGCTGGCGGACCTGCTGGGCGCCGCGGTGGGCGCGTCCCGCGCGGTGTGCGACGCGGGTTGGGTGCCCAACGACCTTCAGGTCGGCCAGACGGGCAAGGTCGTCGCGCCGAAGCTGTACATCGCCGCGGGCATCAGCGGCGCCATCCAGCACCTGGCCGGCATGAAGTCCTCGAAGACCATCGTCGCCATCAACAAGGACCCGGAGGCGCCCATCTTCCAGGTGGCCGACTACGGCCTCGTGGACGACCTCTTCAAGGTCCTGCCCGCGCTGCGCGAAGGCATCCAGAAGCTGAAGTAGTCCCAGGCCGCCGTCACTGGCGGACCGTGACACCGTGGGGCGCGTCGCCGGGAACCTTCCCGGGGGCGCGCCCTTCGTCGCGTCTACAGCTCGATGTCGCTGTCGTGGCCGGGCTTCTTCTGGGCCGGCGGCTCGGAGGGCTCGGCCTCGTCCGGCTCCAGGCCGTCCGGCGCGTCGCCGGGGTCCAGCTCGTGCGGCACCTCCGGCGCTCCGGAGGGCGCCTCACCGGTGTCGAGCAGGTCGATGCGCTGTCCGTCCTCCACCTGCACGTAGAGGGTGCGGAAGGTCCACGCCTCGCCGTTCTTGTCCGCCACCGCGTGGAGCTTGCCGTCCGCCTTGGGGCCGTCCAGCGGGACCGTGAACTCCGCGTGGGTGCGGCCGTTGACGGTGCTCACCTGGGTGTTGCTGGGGAAGCCCGGCTTGAAGGTGCCGCCCAGCGCCTGCTGCACATGCGGGTCCTCCTGGGCCTCGGCGATGGCGTCCGTGTACGCGCCCATGTCCTTGAAGGACGTGTAGCCCCAGCCCACGGCGATGGCGGCGAAGCAGAAGCAGGAGCCCAGCATCCCCAGACAGCCCACGGGCACCGCCCACTTCCAGTTGCGGCTCCACCACCCCTGGCGGGGCACGGGTGCGTAGTCACCCTCGGGCATCGTCGGCGGCATGGGCCCTCCTGGCCTGGACCTGGGGCCGTGTCATAGCCGGTTCCGGACGAAGCGGGAGCAGGGCCTGCACCGGAGGCGGGTTTCGGGGGCGCCTTCATGACAGAGTGGGTGTCATGCCCTCTGGTGGCGTCTCGACGGCCGAGCTCGCGGACCTGCTTGCGGCGCTGCCCTTCGGCCACCGGCTGTGGGTGCGCGGCATGGGGCGGTGTCTCTATCCGCTGCTGCGCAGCGGGGACGCGGTGCGGCTGTTGCGCTGCGGGCCGGAGCGGCTGGCGCGCGGGGACGTGGCGCTGGTGCGGCACGGGCCCAGGCTGGCCGCGCAGGTGGTGCTCTCCACCGAGCCCTGGGTGACGGAGTCGCTGCTGGGCGGCACGGACGTGGCGGGCGGGGAGCTGGTGGGGCGCATCATCGCGCTCAAGCGCGGGCGCTGGGTGGTGCGGCTGCCCCGGCCCACCCGGCCGGCCCTGTTCCTCATGCAGCGCACCCTGTCCGGCGTGTGGACGAAGCCCGCGTCCCGGGCGGTGTTCCGCCAGCTGCGAGACCTGTTCTCCGGCTGGACGAAGCCGCTGCGCCGCCACTTCGTGGGTCCGCTGGAGATCCGGCTGGTGCGTCCGGATGACCTGGACGCGCTGCTCGCCTTCGCCACCGAACGGCTGGTGGTGTCCGGCACCTTCCTGCGCCGGCAGCTGCGCGACCGGTGGGGCCTGCCCCCGGACCGGCGCGTGGGGGCGGCGGCGGGCGCCTTCGACGCGCAGGGGCAGCTGCTCGGCTTCGCCTGGGCGGACGACTACCACCAGGAGGGGCTGGCCCTGGACGGCTTCTGGGTGCGCTCGCTGGTGGTGTCCCCCAAGGTGCGGCGCATGGGCGTGGCCACCGCCCTGGTGCGGTGCCTGGTGGAGGAGGTCCACCGGCAGGGCGCGGACCGGCTCCACGCGGACATCGACGAGGACAACACCGCGTCCCTGCGGACCTTCACCGGCCTGGGGTTCAGGCCCGCGCCTGACGCGCTGACCACCGCGACGAACCAGCAATGGGACGCGGCGGGGGGCAGCAAGCGGCTGGTCGTGCTGGTGCGCCCGCTTCCCGCCTGAGTCCCGACGGGGGTTGCACCCTCCAGGCAGCTGGGCCAAAAGCACCCCCGTCCCGTTCCCCCCGCGTTTCTTGTTGGCGAGGCCCTTCGTGAGCACTCCCGCGTCCATCACCCCGCCTTCTCCTGGCAGCCCTGGCACGCCCCCGTCCTCCGAGGGCGAGTCGAAGGGGGGCTTCAACGTCGACCACCTGTTCCTGGGCCTGCTGGCGGTGTTCTTCCCGCTGGCCATCGCGTCGCACTTCTTCTTTCCGGGCGTGTGGACGTTCGTCCTCTGCGCGGTGGCGCTCGTCCCGCTGGCGCGCCTGATGGGCGAGGCCACGGAGGTGATTGCCCACAAGTTGGGCTCTGGCCTGGGCGGCCTGATGAACGCGTCGTTCGGCAACGCCGCGGAGCTCATCATCGCGCTGGCGGCGCTGCGCTCCGGCCACGCGGACGTGGTGAAGGCGTCCATCACCGGCGCCATCCTGGGCAACCTGCTGCTGGTGCTGGGCGCGGCCATCCTCGCGGGCGGCCTGAAGTACCCGAAGCAGAAGTTCAACATGACGGCGGCCCTGTCCGGCTCCGCCATCATGTTCCTGGCGCTCACCGCCATGTCCATCCCGGACCTGTTCCACGCGGCGCGCGGCCCCGCGGCGGAGAAGGTCCTCTTCCCCATGTCGGTGGCCATCTCCGTCATCCTGCTCATCGTCTACGCGCTGTCGCTGCTCTTCTCGCTGCGCACGCACTCGCACCTGTACGCGGGCGAGGAGGACGGCGCGCCGGAGGAGATGCCGGTCTGGAGCACGAAGAAGGCCACCGTCGTCCTGCTGGGCGCCACGCTGGGCGTGGTGGTGGTGGCGGAGTTCCTGGTGCACGCGATTGAGGACGCCATCGCCGCGTTCGGCTTCACGCACACCTTCGTGGGCGTCATCATCATCGCCATCATCGGCAACGCGGCGGAGCACTCCACCGCCATCCTGATGGCGCTGAAGAACAAGATGGACCTGGCGTTCAACATCGCCTTCGAGTCCTCCAAGCAGATCGCCCTCTTCGTCGCGCCGGTGCTGGTGCTCGTGTCCATCCCGCTGGGCCAGCACCTGACGCTGGAGTTCAGCCACATGGAGGTGCTGGGCATCGCCATCGGCACGGGCGCGGCGACGCTCATCGCGCTGGACGGCGAGTCCAACTGGCTGGAGGGCGTGATGCTGCTGGGCGTCTACGCCATCCTCGGCGTGGCGTTCTTCTTCATCCCGTAGTTCGTCATGGAGGCCGGTCCGGTGAAGCAGGAGCGCAGTGGGGCGACGTGGCGTGCGGACGGGGCGCTGGTGCTCCTCACCGTGTTCTGGGGACTGACGTTCGTGGTGGTGAAGGACGCGCTCGCGTTCGCGGATCCGTTCACCTTCCTCACCCTGCGCTTCGCCGTGGGCGCGGCGGTGATGGTGGCCATCGCGCGCGGGCGGATGTTCGCGCCCGGCATCGTTCCCAAGGGGCTGCTGCTGGCGGCGGTGCTGTTCGTGTGCTTCGCGCTCCAGACGGTGGGGCTGACGGACACCACGCCGTCGCGCGCGGCGTTCCTCACCGGCCTCAACGTCCTCTTCGTCCCGCTGATGTCCATGGTGCTGCTCAAGCGCCTGCCCCGGTGGGGCACCACCGTGGGCGTGGTGCTGGCGGCGGTGGGCCTGTACTGGCTGACGCGGCCCACTTCGGGCGAAGCACTGCCGGGGGATGGGGGGGGCCTGCACCTGGGGGACTGGCTGTCCATCGGGTGCGCGGTGGCGTACGCGGGGCACATCCTGCTCACCGAGCGCTTCGCCACGAAGGACAACGCGGTGGGCCTGGTGGCGGTGCAGCTGGCCGGCGTGGCGGTGATGTCCGCGGTGTGCATGCCCTTCGTGGAGCGCAAGCTGGAGTGGACGCCGCCGCTGGTGGTGGCGGTGCTCACGTGTGGCGTGCTCGCGAGCGCGGTCGCCATCCTGGTGCAGACGTGGGGCCAGGCGCGGACCAGCGCGGTGCGCGCGGCGCTCATCTTCGCGCTGGAGCCGGTGTTCGCCGCGGCCTTCTCCGTCGCGGTGGGCCGCGAGGTGCTGGGCCTGCAGGAGTGGCTGGGCGGCGCGCTCATCGTCGTGGGCGTCTTCGCGTCGGAGCTGGGCACGGTGGTGTGGGACGGATGGCGGGCACGGGGCCGCACGCCCGCCGCCTGAGCATGCGGCGCGCGGGGTGGGGTGCCCCGGCCGGGAGCGCGAGCGCCCGCGCCGCGCTATAGACAGCGCCCATCCCATGAGCGTGGAGCTGAGACGAAACGGCCTGCACCTGACGGGCACGCCCCTGTCGCTGGACGCGAAGCGCAAGTCGCCGCTGTCCTTCGTCAGCCATGGGCACTCGGACCACATTGCCCGGCACGAGAGCACCATCGCCACCGCGGCCACGCTGCGCTTCATGGCCCACCGGCTGGGGCCCGTGGCCTCCGCGCTGTCCGTGCCCTTCCGCCGCCCCTTTGAGCTGGGCCCGCTGCTGCTGGAGCTGCTGCCCGCGGGCCACATCCTGGGCAGCGCGCAGCTGCGCGTCACCCGCGCGGACGGCAAGCGCATCGTCTACACGGGGGACCTGAACACCGCGCCGTCGCTCACCGCGGAGGCCACGGAGGTGGCCACGTGCGACACGCTGGTCATCGAGTCCACCTTCGGGCACCCGCGCTACCGCTTCCCGCCGCGCCCGGAGGTGCTGGGGCAGGTGGAGACGTGGCTGCGCGCGCAGCTGAACCGGGGCGTGACGCCGGTGCTGCTGGGCTATCCGTTGGGCAAGAGCCAGGAGGCGATGAAGCAGCTCGCGGGCCGGGGCTTCCAGCTGGTCGCGCACCCGTCCATCTTCGACGTCGCGGAGCTGTACGCGGAGCTGGGCGTCCCCATCGAGAACCTGCGCCGCTACGACGGCCGCGTGGAGCCGGGCGAGGTGCTCTTCTTCCCGCCGCACCTGGCGCGGGGCGGAGCCCTGGCGCCGCACTGGCCCCGGGCCACGGCGGTGCTCACCGGCTGGGCCATGGACCCCGGCGGCGCGCGGCGCTACGGCGCGGACGTGGCCTTCCCGCTGTCGGACCACGCGGACTTCCCGTCCCTCATGCGCTACGTGAAGGACACCGGCGCGCGGGACGTCATCACCTGCCACGGCTTCGCGGAGGAGCTGGCTCAGGCGCTGCGGGACGCGGGCACGGATGCCCGCCCGCTGGGCAAGCCACAGCAGATGACCCTGTTTTGATTTTGCCGCGTCGGCGTGTTGGAACGGGCGCCCGATATGCCCACTCCTGCTCCCTCGCTGACCGGCCACCTCGCCAACGTGCTGCTGTGCACGGACGCTGAACCGAAGCGCTTCGTCACCCGGGAAGTCCCGGAGTTGAAGGTGGACTTCGCGGGCATCGAAGGGGACCGGCACGCGGGCCTCACGCGCAAGGCGGACGTGCGCGTGCCGTGGTTCCCCAAGGGCACCGTCATCCGCAACACCCGGCAGCTCTCCGTCGTGTCGCGCGAAGAGCTGGTGGAGGTCGCGCGCACCTTGGGCGTGCCGCACGTGCTGGCGTCCTGGCTGGGCGCGAACCTGGAGCTCGTGGGCGTGCCCCGGCTGACGCACCTGCCGCCGGGGACGCGGCTGTTCTTCCCGGAGGACGCCACGCTGGTGATGGAAGGCGAAAACCTGCCCTGCGTGCAGCCGGGCCGCGTCATCGAGGCGCACCACCCGGACATGAAGGGCCTGGCGGGCCGCTTCGTGAAGGCCGCGTGGCAGAAGCGCGGGCTGGTGGGCTGGGTGGAGCGCCCGGGCCTCATCCGCGCGGGGGATGAGGTGCGCGTGATGCTGCCGCCGCCGGTGACGTACTCGCTGCCCTCCGCGACGCCGTCGGAGGCGGTGGGCTGAGCTTCCGCCCCGCGGGCCGTCAGTGCACGGAGAGGAAGAAGCGCAGCTGGTAGGTGTCCTTGTTCACGCTCGGGAAGTCGTCGAAGTGGCTCTCGCGCTGGAAGAGGTTCCCCTCCAGGCCCAGGCCCAGCCGGCGGTACACGGGCAGGTCCACCCGGAGCCGGGCGGTGCGCACCTGGTGCGAGCCGCTCGAGCCGTCCAGCACGATGATCTGTGACAGGCCCGCCTCCAGCGACACGAGGTCCCATTCGTCGCGCGTAAAGGTCACCCGGAGCTGGAGGCCCGGGCCTACGCCGTAGTCGTAGTTGCGGCCCCCTTGCCCGGAGTGCTCGGAGGAGACGCTGGCGAGCAGGGCGCCGTTCATCAGCAGCATCGACCGCAGCGCCGCGCCCCCGGAGAGGTCGTGCTGGTACGTCAGGCCCACGTCCACGGACTGGCTGCCCAGCTCGTAGGCGGCCGTGTTCACGTAGCGCATCTGCTGGAACACGCTCAGGCGCAGCTCGTCGCGCCTGGCGAGCGCCAGGGGGGTCGCCACGAGCAGCCCCATCAGCTGGCCGTAGCTGATCAGGTGGGCCTCCTGGGTGGTGAACTGCACGCGCCCGTCGAACGCGTCGAACGGGCGGCGGCGCGCCCCCCGGAAGGCGTCCCCGTAGCGCAGGGACAGCTCGGTGAAGAACTGGTTCTCTCCCCAGACCAGGGACTCGCCGTTGCCCAGCTTGAGGTAGCCCAGCGTCGCCCAGCCCGCGAAGCGGTCCGGTCTCCAGTCCGAGGGCGTGGGTTCGCGGCGGAAGCTGTCGCCGCGCACCAGGCGGTTGACGCCGCGCACGGGGCTGAGGGCGGCCGCGCCCAGCTCGCGGCCGAAGCGCTCCCAGCCCGTGGCCTCCGTGTCGAGCACCATGGAGGACAGCCGGTAGATGGCCTCGCCCATGATGGTGCCCCCCAGCGTGGTGTTCGCCAGGTCGTTGATGGAGGGCTTCTTGTTCTCCGCGAACACCTCCCATTGCAGGCTGCCCAGCAGCGTGAAGCCCAGGGAGCCCACGTAGGGGATGCCGTTGTCGCGCGCGGCCACGTAGTAGAGGCTGCCGTGATACGGGTGCGCGAGCTGGTTGGTGCCGAAGTGGTCCCCGTCCCACTCGAAGCCCGAGGTCAGGTTCTCCCCCCACGTGGAGGGCGTCACCCGCGCCCACTCCTTGTTCACGAGCACCCGGTCCCACGTCCACACCACCAGGTTGATGGCGGTGACCTCCCCCAGCGCGAGCCACGGGTGGGGCTCCTCCTGGGACTGGGACGTGTCCTCCCGGACAGCCTCCTCGCTCCGCGGGGCATCCGCTGGCAGCGAAGGCGCCGCGGCGCGCACGCCCGCGTGAAGGCGGGGCCCGTCAACGCACGGCCCCTCCTGCGCGAAGGCCGGGCCGCCCAGCAGCAGTCCGCAAGCCAGCAGCGCGCCGCCCGGGGGCCACGGGCTCCCGTCTCCCCCGTGCCCCGGCTCACGCCCGCCTCGCCCCATCGCGCCCGTCCGCGCCCCCGCTCGCGACGACACGCCGCGAGTCCCGAGGGTAGGCAGTCAGGCGACGGATGACGCCCCTCCTCCCAGGGAGGGCGGATGACCGGATTCCAGCGCCCAGGTGGCGCGCGACATGAAAAGGCCCGGCGGGATGCGCGCGTTGGCGCCTCCGACCGGGCCTCCTCCTGCTTCACTCCCGCGTCACGGGAGGCGGGGCGCTACGCCTCCGGCGACTGGACGATGAGCTTCTCCTTGCCGCACACGTCGCACCGCACGTGCACGAACAGGTCGTCGTCGCTGTCCTCGGGGACCTCGCCCTCGGGCACGCCCAGCTCCGCCTTGGCCAGCGCCGGCACCTTGGCCGGGATGTCCTGCGCCTTGAGCGACTGCACGTAGGTCATCTCGCGGTCGTGGCACTCGCGCACTTCCGGGCCCGACAGCCACTGCGGCTCCATGCCCTCCGGCAGCCGGCTGAGCAGCTCCAGGTTCGACACGGACTCCGCCAGGTACGCCAGGCGGCGCAGCCGCGCCTCCTCCGGCAGGGCCGCGAACACCTGGAAGCCCTCCAGCAGCGCCTGCCGGTCCTCGCCCGTGGCCGCGTTCGCCAGCTCCAGCGACGCGTCCGCCGACTCCAGCGCCTCCTCCCAGTTGTTCTCCGGGTTGAAGCCCGCCTCCAGCAGCGACGTGTACAGCTGCGCGGCCGCCAGCCGGCGGCGCACCTCGTGCTGGTGCTCCACCACCTCGTGCGTCAGGCGCAGCTCCAGGAGCGCGCCCGTGGTGCGCGGATCAATGGAGCCCGTGAGGTCGTCCACCTCCACCTCGGTGCGCAGCTCGCCCTTGAGCTGCTTCGCCGCGGCGAAGCGGAACAGCGGCAGGATGCCCACCTCGCGCAGGTACACCGCCGCGACGTTGGCCTCCTTGCCACCCATGCGCAGCGCCTTCTGCGCGCGCTCCACCGCGCCGGGGTCCGCCGCGGGCTTCTTGTTCTCCAGCCGCGTCTTGACCGCCTCGCGGTAGAGCGTCTCCAGGGAGCTGCCCGGCGGCAGCCGCTGCGGCAAGAGCGGACGCAGGCCCGGCACGTCCAGCACCCAGAGCGGGGGAGCGCCCACGTGCTTGAGCGCCCGGAAGAAGAGCGAGCCCGGCGGATCCTGCGGCCGGAACGGGGGCAGCTCGTCCGGGTGCGCGGAGCCGGCGCCGTCCATCGCGCCGCCACCGCCGTGCGACTGGCCCAGCATCTTCTCACGCTGCTCGCGGGTGAACGCCGTGATGCCCTGGACCGGCGGGGGCGGAGGCGGCGGGGCTTCCTCGCCGTCCAGGCCCGTCACGCGGTCCATGTCCACGTCGTCCAGCTCCAGGTCGTCCAGACCCTTGGCGCCGGTGAAGTCGCAGCGCAGGAGCTTCAGCTTTTCGAAGGTACAGCCTTCCAGGTTGGCGCCACGGAAGTCGCAGTCCTGAAGGCGGCCTCCGTGGAAATAGGCGTTGGAGAGGTCCGCGTCCCGGAAGTTCATCTTCGACAGGTCACAGCGCTCCCACTCGGAGCCCACCAGTCCGAGCCCGGACAGGTCGGCGTTGGCGGAGAACAGCTGCGTGAACGTGGCGCCCGTGTGGTCGGTTCCCGCCTGACCTGACTTGCGCAGACGGTTCCACTCGGCGGAGCCGCTCTGGAGCAGCTTCTCGATAGTTGGGGCTTTCGGCATGGACCCCGAATTATTCGTGTGCTCTGGTCCAGGCGCCAGCACAAATGATCGAGTACCGAATCGAAGCCGACACCGTCGGGATGCGGCTGGACAAGCACCTGCGCAAGCGGATGCCCAACGTCCCCGTCAGCCACCTCTTCAAGATGATCCGCACCAAGAAGGTGCGGGTGAACGGCAAGCGCGCGCAGCCGGAGCAGTTGCTTGCCGAAGGAGACGTGCTCACCATCCGCGGCACCGAAGAGCAGCTCACCCTGGCGGAGCGTCCGAAATCGGACCGTCCGCCACCCCC
>NZ_RAWE01000253.1 GCF_003611695.1 Corallococcus carmarthensis
ACGGAAGGCCCGCCCCGCGAGGCCCCGTCCGCCACTCCGCCCGGGTCCGATACCGGACACCCGGCGGGCCAGCCGGCCCTTCCAGCCCCTGGCCGCCCGGTGACGCTGGTGGTGGGCGGGGACGTGACGGTGGGCTACCACTACGAGGAGTACTTCGATGATCAGGTGGCCAAGGGGAAGACGCGCGAGGAGATGTTCGCCTACGGCTTCCGCGAGGTGCGGCCCATCGTGGACTCCGGCGACCTGTTCGTCGTGAACCTGGAGTGCCCGTACACGGCCAGCACGGAGAAGCTGCCCAAGAACTTCAACTTCCGCGCGCGGCCAGAGCTGGTGAACGTGCTCACCGCGGGGCGCGTGGGCGTGGTGAGCCTGGCCAACAACCACATGATGGACTACGGCGCACAGGGGCTGCTGGACACGCTTGGCGCCCTGGACGCCGCGCACATCCCCTACTTCGGCGCCGGCAGGAACCTGGCGGAGGCGCGCCGCCCGGCGGTCCTCACCGTGGGGGGCCTGCGCGTCGCGTTCCTGGGCTACTTCTTCCTGGGCACGCGCAACATCGAGCCCCGGGAGGTCTACGCCACGGACACCACGCCGGGCGTGGCCGGGCACTTCTCCGACGTGGAGGTGATGGAGCGGATGCTGCGCGAAGACATCGCGGCGGCGAAGGCCCAGGCGGACCTGGTGCTGCCCTTCTTCCACTGGGGCATCGAGGGAAACACCACCCCGGAGCCGTACCAGGTGCGCCTGGCGCACGCGGCCATCGACGCGGGCGCGGCGGGGGTGCTGGGCAGCCACCCGCACGTGCTCCAGTCCATGGAGCTGTACCAGGGCAGGCCGGTGCTCTACTCGCTGGGCAACTTCGTGTTCGGTGGGAACTGGAACCCCCGGGACAAGCGCAGCGTCCTGTGGCGGGCGCGCTTCGACTCCACGGGTTATCTCTCCAGTGACGTGCTGCCCCTCAGGACCGACCGCTACCCCGAGTTTCCCGTCCAGCCGGTGCCCGTGACGGGTGCCGAGGCCGAAGGGGTGATGACCTTGCTGCGCACCGCGTCGCAGGGGACGCCGGGGCTGGAGCGGATGCTTCCCGCGCTGGACGCGGAGGGAGCAGGAAGCCGGCCGCTCCCCTCCTCCGACGTGCGAGGGGGGGAGTAGCCTTCAGGCCTACTTGTTGTTGCGCTGGCCGCGCTTGAAGCGCGTACGGCGGCGCTTGAGCTGCGCCTTCCGGGTCTTGGCGCGGTTCTTCAGCTTCTTCTTGGAACGATTCCCCTTCTGTGCGGCCATGATGAAGGACTCCGTGTTTGAGCGTGATTCAAGCCGCACCGGGCGGCAACGGGGGCCGTTCTTACATGCCACTGCCCGCACGGCCAAGGTTTTCCTTGACGCCCTCGGCCCTTGCCACGGGGCGCCCAAAGGGGCAAGACGCCCCGGGAACCACGCATGATTGACAAACTGGAAGAGGTCGAGCGCCGTTTCGAGCGGCTCACGGCCGACCTGTCGAACCCCGATATCCTCGCCGATACGGCGAAGCTCCAGAAGGTGTCCAAGGAGCGCGCCGGGCTGGAGAAGCTCGTCGAGACCTTCCGCGGCTACCGCAAGGTGCTGGCGGACCTGGGCGAGGTGGAGACGTGGCTGTCCAGCTCCGACCCCGACGAGAAGGCCTACGCCAAGGAGGCCCTGCCGGGCCTCAAGGAACAGCGCGAGGTGCAGGAAGCCGCGCTGAAGATCCTCCTGCTGCCCAAGGATCCCAATGACGAGAAGAACGTCATCCTGGAGATCCGTGCGGGCGCGGGCGGCGACGAGGCGGCCCTCTTCGCCGAAGAGGTCATGCAGATGTACCTGCGCTACGCGGACCGCAAGGGCTGGAAGGCGGACATCGTGGACATGAGCGCGGGCAACGCGGGCGGCGTGAAGGACGCCACGGTGACGCTCTCCGGGGACGCCGTGTTCAGCCAGCTCAAGTACGAGTCCGGCGTGCACCGCGTCCAGCGCGTGCCGGCCACGGAGACGCAAGGCCGCATCCACACCTCCACCATCACCGTGTCGGTGATGCCGGAGGCGGAGGACGTGGACGTGCAGATCAACCCTGCGGACATCGAGATGCAGGTGATGCGCTCCACGGGCGCCGGCGGCCAGAGCGTCAACACCACGGACTCCGCGGTGCGCCTCATCCACAAGCCGTCCGGCATCGTGGTGAAGTGCCAGCAGGAGAAGAGCCAGGGGAAGAACCGCGCCATGGCCCTGCGCATGCTGCGCGCGAAGCTCTACGACATGGAGCAGGAGCGCATCCGCAACGAGCGCGACTCCATGCGCCGCGGCCAGGTGGGCACGGGCGACCGCAGCGAGAAGATCCGCACGTACAACTTCCCGCAGGACCGGCTCACCGACCACCGCATCGGCCTCACGGTGCACAACCTGCCGGCCATCATGGTGGGCAACGTGGACGAGGTGATCACCGCCTGCCGCACCCACTACCAGGCCGAAGCCCTCAAGGCGCAGACGGGCGGCGGGCGGCCGGCCAGCGAAGCATGAGCGACGTCTGGACCATCCGCCGGCTCCTCACCTGGACGACGCAGCACTTCGAGAAGCGCCAGGTGGACGCGCCCCGGCTCACGACGGAAATCCTGCTGGCGCACGTGCTCAAGACGGGCCGCGTGCGCCTGTACGTGGACCTGGACCGGCCCCTGTCGAAGGACGAGCTGGCCGCGTTCAAGGCGCTCATCGAGCGACGGATGGCGGGCGAGCCCACCAACTACCTGACGGGCACGAAGGAGTTCTACAACCGCCCGTTCAAGGTGGACGCGCGCGTGCTCATCCCCCGGCCAGAGACGGAGCTGCTGGTGGAGGCGGTGCTGCACGCGGTGCCCAAGGACGCGCCCAGCCGCGTGCTGGACGTGTGCACGGGCTCCGGCTGCATCGCCATCAGCGTGGCGGCGGAGCGGCCCCAGGCGACGGTGATGGCCAC
This sequence comes from Corallococcus carmarthensis, assembly GCF_003611695.1. Lineage (GTDB taxonomy): Bacteria > Myxococcota > Myxococcia > Myxococcales > Myxococcaceae > Corallococcus > Corallococcus carmarthensis. Next base: position 2,966 of record NZ_RAWE01000253.1, read on the forward strand.
GGACCTGTCCAAGGACGCGTGCGCGCTGGCGCGTGAGAACGCGCAGGCCCTGGGCGTGGCCGAGCGCGTGAGCGTGCTGGAGGGCGACCTGTTCTCCCCCCTGCCCCCGGACGCGACGTTCCGGGTGGTGGTGTCGAATCCGCCGTACATCGACTCGGGCGACATCGCCGGGTTGTCCCCGGAGGTGCGGCGCGAGCCGCGGCTGGCGCTGGATGGCGGGCCGGATGGGCTGGTCGCGCTGCGGCGGGTGATTCAGGGGGCCCGGCGGGTGCTGGAGCCTGGCGGACTGCTTGCATTGGAGATGGGTGAGACCCAGGGCAGCGCCGTCCTGGAGCTCCTGCGGGCCGCGGGGTACGCGGACGCGCGCGTGGAGAAGGACCTGGAACGGCGTGAACGCATGGCGTTCGGGACACAGCCCGCGGCCTGATGGCCACGGGCGTGCGGCCCGGCAGCAGCACCGGAAGAGGCACGGGAAACACATGGACAAGATCGTGATGAAGGGTGGCACCGCGCTGCACGGCGAGGTGGAGGTGTCCGGCGCGAAGAACGCGGCGCTGCCCATCCTGGCCTCCGCGCTGCTCGCGGATGGCACCACCACCTTCCGCAATGTGCCGGACCTGGCGGACGTGGCCACGATGCTGGAGGTGCTCCGCACGATGGGCTGCGAGGCCGCGCGGCTCACCGGCAAGAAGGCGGACACCTGTGAAATCAGCATCACGGGGGACATCACCCCGGAGGCCCCCTACGACCTGGTGAAGACGATGCGCGCCAGCGTCCTGGTGCTGGGGCCGCTCGTGGCGCGCTACGGCCGCGCTCGCGTGTCCATGCCGGGCGGGTGCGCCATTGGCGCGCGTCCCATCGACCAGCACCTGAAGGGCCTGAAGGCGCTGGGCGCGGACATCCACCTGACCGAAGGCTACGTGGAGGCCCGGGCCAAGCAGCTCAAGGGTGGCATGGTGAACTTCGACGTCATCACCGTCACCGGCACGGAGAACGTGATGATGGCGGCGGTGCTCGCGAAGGGCCGCACGGTGATGGAGAACTGCGCGCGCGAACCGGAGGTGGAGGAGCTGGCGCGCGTCCTCAACAAGATGGGCGCGAAGATCGAGGGGGCGGGCACGTCCGTCATCACCATCGAGGGCGTGGAGTCCCTCAATCCGGTGGACCACGCCATCCTCCCGGACCGCATCGAAGCGGGCACGCTGCTGGTCGCGGCGGCCATCAGCGGGGGCAACGTGCTGGTGAAGCACGCACGCCCGGAGCACCTGGACGCGGTCATCGACAAGCTGCGCGAGGCGGGCTGCACCCTCACCGCGGAGGGTGGCGGCCTGCGTTGCAAGGCGCCCAGGACGCTCAAGGCGGTGAACATCACCACCACGGAGCACCCGGGCTTCCCCACGGACATGCAGGCGCAGTTGATGGCGCTGATGACGGTGAGCCACGGCACGTCCGTCATCTCCGAGAACATCTTCGAGAACCGCTTCATGCACGTGCCGGAGCTGCACCGGCTGGGCGCGGACATCACCATCCAGGGGCACACGGCGGTGGTGAAGGGCGTGAAGGGGCTCAGCGGGGCGCCCGTCATGGCCACCGACCTGCGCGCCAGCGCGTCGCTCATCCTGGCGGGTCTGCGGGCGGACGGCCAGACCGAGGTCAGCCGCGTCTACCACCTGGACCGCGGGTACGAGCGGCTGGAACGCAAGCTGCGGGGCCTGGGGGCGGACATCCGCCGCGTGAAGGAGCGGGCCTGAGCCCTGGGGGCCGGTAGACGGCGCGTTGCCAACAGAAGCGGCGGCACGGGTTGCATCCCAATTTTTGTGCGACCTATCATTCTCCATTCACCGGGGAGCACCCTGTCGCTCCCCCCTTCAGGAGAACGAGCCGCCCCATGAATTGCCCCGGTTGCAACGCCGAAATGACTGATCTCGAGGGAGATCACGAGACGTTGCGGGAATGTAAAGAGTGTGGCGGTTTGTGGGTCAACGTCGCGGATCTGAACCGGATCCTCCTCCACAACAACCTCCCTGGCCTGGAAGGTCAGGGCGGCAAGATGGACGCCGACGCCCTGACGGGCCAGTGCCCCGACTGCCAGGTGGACCTCGTCCGCTACGTCGGTGGCGACCGGCATCACCCCCTGCAGTTCGACACCTGCGAGTCGTGCGGGGGCATCTTCCTGGAGTCTGAGTTCGCGGACGCGGCCGACACCGCGGCGGCGGAGAAGAAGATCATCGAGTTCTTCCGCGCCTTCAGCGCCAAGCTGAAAGCCAAGGCCGCCATCTGACGGGCCACGGCCCGGGCCCCCACGAGAGCCCGGGCGCCTTCACGGTTGGCTGCGGAAGTCGCTCCCCCACTCCTCGGGGAGCGTCCCGTCCAGCGACAGCGCGGCGGCCGCCTTCGGCCCCTCGCCGGCCGGGGTCCGTTCGAAGCGCGCCGTCACCTTCCCCTTCTTGGGGATGTCCAACGTCACGCGGTTGCCGGCCACCGTGTAGGTGCCGCTGACGACGGTGGTGGGCTCCTTCGTCTCCAGGGGCTCCAGCGAGAAGCGCCAGGTGCCGTCCACGAAGAAGGACAGGAAGCGCTCGGGAGCGCCCTCGTGGCCGCCGAACCAGGTGCCCACGAGCGGCGCCACGCGCGCGTCGTACTTGTACCGGGTGGCGAGCGTGGGGCCGTTGAGGGGCTTGCCTCCCGAGTAGAGGACGAGGTCGGTGAGGCACACCGGGCTGCCCTCCTGGGTGCCGGGGAAGCGGTCCGCTACCTCCAGGATGAAGCGCGCGCCGAACAGCGGCTGGGACAGGGGCACGGCCTGCAGGCCGCGCTTGTCCTGCACGGTGACGCTGCGGGACGCCTCCACGCTGGTGAGGGTGAACTTGCGCACGCGGCCGTTGGCCTTGAAGGCGTCGCGGGACGTGCCGTCGCCCGTGTAGACGCGCACCTCGTCCAGGGTGACGGGCTCCTTGAAGCCGATGAAGACGTGGGCGGGCTTCTCCCCTTCCGCGCACCAGGCGGTGGTGTCCCGGCCGTCCAGCAGGTTGAGGGGGACGTAGTGGTCCGGACGGGCCTCCTTCTCCACCCAGGCCTCCGCCTGGGCATAGCCGGGCGCGGCGGGGGCGGCGGCGAGGACGGACGGGGACACGAGGAGCAGGGAGGCCAGGGACAGGCGTCGCATGGGGCGCATCTTGGATCGTCCCCACCCCGGGGCTCCAGTCCGGGTGCGTACCTTCCGCCGTCACCAGACCTCGCGGGAGGCCGCGACGTGGGACCCGGCGTTCTCCAGGTGACGTCCGGGCGGCACGGATGAAAGCAGCCCGCCGGGGGTTGGGGGTGCTTGACACCCGGACACGCCCAGGCCGACAAGGCGGACCGACCGAGGAGGAAGACGTGATGCGACGTTGGGGCTGGGTCTGTGTGCTGGGGCTGCTGGGGGTGGCCGCATGCAAGAAGGACGTGCCGGCGGAAGCGCCGGACGCGGGCGCGGTGGAGACGGGTCCCTCCGCCCTCACGGAGAAGGAGCCCAACGAGCGGCCCGACCAGGCGCTGGCCGTCACGCGCGACAGCGTGGTGACGGGAGGCCTGGCGGCGGAGCCCAACAAGCTGGACGAGGACTGGTACCGGCTGGCCCCCGGCACCCCGCGCATCGCGGACGTGACGGTGACGGGCCTGCCCGGCGGGGACGTGAAGCTGGACGTCTACGACCAGGACCGCAACCGGCTGGTGGGCGTCAACAGCGAGGGCGAGGGCAAGGGTGAGCGCCTTCCGAACCTCTACGTCGAGCAGGAGCGCTGGCTGGTGGTGTCGCCCGCGCGCAAGGGCATGGGCGGGGCGTACACGCTGGAGGTGAAGTACCGCCAGCCCAACGACGGCGAGGAGCGCGAGCCCAATGACCGCGCCGTGGACGCCGCCGCGCTGCCGCTGGGGCAGACGGTGACGGCGTTCCTGGGGCATTCCGGGGATGAGGACTGGTACCGGGTAGAGCTGCCCGGTCCCGCCACGCCCGAGGGTGAGCCGGCGGTGCAGGACAGCGGCGCACAGGCTCCGGGGACGACTCCCGCGGCTCCGGCGTCGGGTTCGACGCCCGCGGCCGTTCCGCCGCCGTCGACGCCGGACGAGACGCCGGTCATCGACGACAACGCGGCGCCCTCCCCCACTCCGGAGGGCACGTTCGGGGGCGGAGAGCCGCCCGCGCCGCCGCCGGAGAACGCGATGCCCACGGCGCCCGGGGAGCTGGGCGGCGCGGTGGCGGCCCAGGCGGTGGACGCGGGGCCTCCGCCCGAGCCCGAGGTGCCGTCGGTGGCGCTGAAGATCGAGCTGTCCGCCGTGGAGGGCGTGCGGCCGGAGGTCTCCGTGCTGTCCGCCGCGGAGGCGCCGCTGTTCACGCTGCAGGGCAAGGAGGGCGAGCCGCTCGCCCTGCGCAACATCGGCGTGAGGGCCACGGACCGGGTGGTCTACGTGGTGGTGAAGGGCGGCTGGACGGGGACGGGCAAGGCGCAGCGGCGCACCTACAACGCGCAGGTGCCGTACACGTTGACGGTGTCGCAGGAGGAGGCGGGGGCGCACGCGGAGCTGGAGCCCAACGACGAGCTGCTCAAGGCCACGCCGCTGACGGGCGCGGGCTTCCGCGAGGGCTTCCTGTCACCCAAGTCGGACGTGGACAACTACGTGCTGACGGCGCGCGAGCCAGTGCTGGCGAAGGTGGAGCTGTCGGGCGTGGACCGATTGGACCTGACGCTGTCGATGGTGGAGCCGCCGCAGGGCGACGGGCAGAAGGAGACGGTGCTGCTCAAGGCCAACGACGGCGCCCTCAAGGAGCCGGAGCGGCTGAACAACGTGGCGTGCAGCGGCACCTGCTACTTCCGGGTGGAGGGGTCGTTCCGCAAGGTGAACGGCAAGTTCGTGAAGGACTTCGAGAACGCGGACCAGCCCTACCGCATCAGCATCAGCACGGTGCCGGACAACGGCAGCGAGGAGCGCGAGCCCAACAACACCGCCGACCGCGCGCAGGACCTGACGTTGGGCAAGGCGGTGCGAGGCACGGTGTATCCGGCGAAGGACGTGGACTACTTCCGGGTGGACCTGTCCGACCGGCCCGTGCGCACGGCGATTACGGCGACGCTGCTGGGCATCCTGAAGGTGGACGTGGGGCTGTACCTGCACCGGCTGCAGCCGGATGGAAAGCTGACGCTGGTGCAGACGTCCGACCGCGCCAAGGGCGACCAAGCGGAGACCATCCGCTACAGCGCCGAACCGGGCGTCTACGTCTTCGAGGTGCGCGACGCGAAGAACCGCGAGGCGAACTTTCAGGATTCGTACCAGCTCACCGTCGAGGAGGGTGAATAGCGGGAGGACTGGCGATGAAGCGCATGTGGTGTTGGCGATGCCGGCAGGAGATGCCGATGCTGGACGAGGAAGAGTTCGAGGAGGTCTCGACCCTCTACCGCACCGTCTTCCATCGTTCGACGGAGCGCACGATGGAGGCGATTTTCGCTCCCGTCAGCCAGGCCTACGAGCGGCTGACGGGCTACGCCGGCTGCCATCCAAACACGGTGATGCATCACCGCATCGCGCAGTACGGACCACCGTGCACGGCATGCGGAAAGCCACTGCGCACACCCGAGGCCCGGTACTGCGCCGCCTGCGGAAAGGTTCGCCAGGAACCGGCCGCTTCTTCCCGTTGACAAGGCCGGGCCCCGCCCCTACTTTGGGCCCCGCTTCGCGCGTCACCTGCGGTGGTAGCTCAGTTGGTAGAGCACGAGCTTCCCAAGCTCGGGGTCGAGGGTTCGAATCCCTTCCGCCGCTCTGAAGAGACAAGGCCGGTGGTTCCTCACAGGAACCACCGGCCTTCGTGTTTCCGGGTGAACACTGCCCCCTCGGGACCTTCGTCGGGGGCCCGGCGATAATCCGGACGACCTCCGGTCCTTCATGACGCCCATCGCCCGCGCCCCGTCCCCCGCCATCTCCGCTCGCCCGATTCCCCGGGAGCCCACGCCCGCGTACGTGCAGCAGTCCACGCCGGCCCCCACCCGCACGCCGGGCTACTCGTCGGAGAGCCGCTTCGAGGACGCTCGCGCGCGGCCGGTGGCGCTGGACCTCCAGTCCCTCCCCGGCGCCGCCTGGGTGAACCGCTCCATCGACAGCTACAACCGCGTGCAGGAGATGCGCGGCACCGGCGTGCAGCCCCGGTCCGCCTTCCCCTTCTTCGGGCCCACGCGCCAGGCGGAGCTGCACACCGTGCCGCCGGAGCGGCAGGCCGACGTCAACGCGGGCGTCCGGGGCATGCTCACCGAACAGATCTCGCGCCTGCGCCCCGAGGACCAGGCGCGGCTTCGCCCCCTGGTGGAGGCCGTGGGAACGCCCCAGTTCTACGAGCGGGTCGCGGAGCTGGACACGGGCCACGCGGCCGAGTGGCGCCAGATGGCTGGCGTGCAACGAGGCTTCGCGGAGGGCGAAGCGACCGAGTCCCCCACCACGCGCGCCTACAGCGAATCCATGCGGTTGACGCTCCACGCGACGGCGGTGCTCCAGTTCGCCGGCGCCACCGGCCGCGTCCTGCCGCGCGACGAATACGCGCAGTTCATCCGCAACCACGCCACGGCCTTCCACGAGAACGGCGGTTCCCTCACCAACCTGCCCATCGGCGTGTCGGGAGCCATCGAGGTCCTCCGCAACACGCCCCTGGGCATGGCGCGCCACCTGCCGTCACTCGCGGGCGCGACCTTCAGCCCCGTGAGCGACCGCGACACCCGCACCGCCGCGGAGATGGTCCGACAGGCCCGCACGCAGGTCATCGACGGCCGCTGACGCCTTGACTGAACGGGCTTTCAGCCGCACCCTTGCCGGGTGAAGGCCCGCCCTGTCGACAATCCGCCCAACCCCTGGGCCAGCACCGCGGTGGAGTACCTGGACGAGATTCCCCCCGCGCGCCTGGAAGTCTGGGAGGACCACAGCCGCTCCATCATCGCGAGCAACGACAGCCCCGACGTGTGCTTCTCCTGGAGCGTCAACCCGTACCGGGGCTGCCTCCACGCCTGCGCCTACTGCTACGCGCGGCCCACGCACCAGTACCTGGACTTCGGCGCGGGCACCGACTTCGAGACGCGCCTCGTCGTCAAACCCCAGGCCCCGGAGCTCTTGCGCGAAGCCTTCGAGCGCCCGTCGTGGAAGGGCGAGACGGTCGTCTTCAGCGGCGTCACCGACTGCTACCAGCCGCTGGAGGCATCGCTCCGGCTCACCCGCCAATGCCTGGAAGTCTGCGCCGAGTACCGCAACCCCGTGGGCATCGTCACCAAGGGCGTGCTGATTGAACGCGACCTGGACGTGCTCCAGCGGCTCGCGGGACAGACGCGGCTCTTCGTGAGCATCAGCCTCCCCTTCCACAACGAGGAGCTGGCGCGCGCCATGGAGCCGCTCGTCGCCACGCCCAAGCGCAGGCTGGCCACCATCCGCAAGCTCACGGAGGCAGGCATCGACGTGGCCGTGTCCGTGGCCCCCATCATCCCCGGCCTCAACGACGAGGACATCGCGCGGGTGCTCACCTCCGCGCGCGAGGCCGGCGCCACGCGCGCGCACTACACGCTCCTGCGGCTTCCCGGCCCCGTGCAAGCCGTGTTCGAGGAGCGCCTGCGCGCGAAGCTGCCGCTGCGCGCGGACCGGGTGCTGCACCGCATCCGCGAGACGCGCGGCGGGGAGCTCACCGACAGCCGCTTCAAGCACCGCATGCGCGGCGAGGGGCTGTACGCGCAGACCATCCACCAGCTCTTCGCGACGGCGGCGCGCAAGGTGGGCATGCGCGCCTCATCCATCACGGAGGCCGCGCCGGACACCTTCCGGCGCCCCGCGCGGCCCTCCACCTCACCCCAGCTGTCGCTCTTCTAGGCAGCGAGGGGCGCTATTTCCGGACGGCTTGCAGGATGGACAGCAGGATGACGGCGCCCACCGTGGCCACCAGCAGCGAGTACAGGTTGAAGCCCGTCACGCCCCGGCCACCGAAGAAGCTGAACACCCAGCCGCCCACCATCGCGCCGACGATGCCGGCGATGATGTTGGCGAACATCCCCATCCGGGCGTTGGTGCCCTTGATGATGCTGGCCAGCCAGCCCGCGATACCGCCCAACACCAGCCACGAGCAGATTCCCATGACGTCCTCCTGAAGGTAGAGCCCGAAGGCCTACCAGACCTCACAGCGGTTCGCAGCCGGTGCCACCATCTTCGCCCCCGCGGGGCAGGAAAAGGCCTGCTGGAACTGCGGCAGGTTCACGTCCGGCCCGTTGACGCGCAGGAACGCCGGCGAGTGCGAATCCGTCAGCGCCCGCTGCCGCGCAGCCTCATTACGAATCTTCGAGCACCACGATTGCGCGTGCGCGAGGAAGAACTGCTGCCCCGGGGTGAACCGGTAGGAATTCGCCTTCGCCGCCTGGTCCGGGTGCCTGGCCAGGTACGACTCCATGGCCGCGTACGCCAGCTTGAGGCCGCCCAGGTCCGCGACGTTCTCCCCCAGGGTGAGCTTGCCGTTCACCTTCACGTCGTCCACGGCCGTGTACTGGTCGTACTGGTTCTTCACGCAGGCCACGCGCTCGCGGAAGGCCTTGTCCGACGCCGGGGTCCACCACGTGCGCAGGTTGCCGTCCGCGTCGAACTGGCGGCCCTCGTCGTCGAAGCCGTGGGTGATTTCGTGGCCCACCACCATGCCCATGGCGCCGAAGTTCACCGCCGCGGACGCGTCCCGCCCGAAGAACGGCGGCTGGAGGATGCCCGCCGGGAAGACAATCTCGTTGGTGGCCGCGTTGTAGTAGGCGTTCACCGTGGGCGGCGACATGAACCACTCCTGCCGGTCCACCGGCTGGCCCACCTTGCGCAGCTGGCGCGCCTGTTCGAACGCGTCCGCCGCCAGCCGGTTGTCCAGGTACGAGTCGCGCTTCACCGTCAGCCCGTCGTAGGCGCGCCACTGGTCCGGATAGCCGATCTTGTTGGTGATCTTCTTCACCTTCACCAGGGCCTGCGCCTTGGTCTGCGCGTCCATCCAGGCCAGCGTGTCCAGGTTGCGCTCGAAGGACTGCTCAATCTGCTGGACCATGTCCAGCGTGGTGGCCTTGCCGTCCGCGCCGAAGGTGCGCGCGATGAAGGGCTTGGCCAGCGCGTGCGGCAGCGCGTCGTCGGTGGCGTCCACGCACTTCTTCCAGCGCGCCAGGTCCGCCTTGGCGCCGGTGAGCACCGTGGACTCGAAGCGGAAGAACTCGTCGCGCAGCGCCTTGGGCAGCGCCGTCTGGACGTTCTTCACCAGGTGGTAGGAGAGGTACGGCCCCATGTCGGACGGCCGCTGCTGGCGCACCAGCGCGGACACCTCCGAGAAGAACTTCGGCTGGGTCACGTTGAGCGCTTCACCGGCGGGCAGCCCCACCTCCGCGAAGTACGTGTCCCACTGGAACGCGGGCGCCAGCTGCTTCAGGCCCTGGCGCTCCAGCCGGTGGTAGACCTTCTCCGGCTCGCGCGTCTCGTCCTTGGGCAGCCGCGCGGTGGCCAGCCGCGTCTCGATGGCGACGATGCCCGTGGCCTTGCGGCTGGCGACAAAGGGCGCGTCGCCCAACAGCTCGAACACCTTCTGCACGTGCGCCTGATAGGCGGCTCGCGCCTCGCGCATCTTCAGGTCGGGCTTCAGGTAGTAGTCGCGGTCCGGCAGGCCCAGGCCCCCCGCGTCCACCACCGCGATGACCTGCGTGGCGTCCTTCTGGTCCTGATCCGACGTCACCCGGAACAGCGCGTTGATGTTGCGCGCGTGCAGCCACGCCACCGCCTTCGCCACGGCCTCCGGGCTCTTCAGGCCGGTGAGCTTCGCCAGGTACGTGCGCAGCGTGGGCAGCGACTGCTCCAGCTTCGCCTCGTCCATGCAGGCGCCGTAGTAGTCCCCCAGCATCTTCTCTTCCGGGGTGCTCTGGCCCTGCCCTTCCGCGGCCTTGGTGAGGATGTCGCGCAGCACGGTCTGGTTGCGCTCGGCCACCGTCTCGAAGCCGCGGCTCCAGCGCGCGCGCTCGGCGGGGATCTCCGTGGCCTTCAGCCAGCCGCCACACGCGTAGGCGTAGAAGTCGTCACAGGGGTTCGCGGACGGGTCCATCACCGCGGCGTCCAGGCCCGGGGGCATGGGGCGCTCGGACATGGGCACGTTGGCGCCAGGCGCCTCCGGGG
>NZ_RAWE01000254.1 GCF_003611695.1 Corallococcus carmarthensis
GGCGCTGGGAGTTCCAGGCGGCGGTGGGGATGCTCTTCGGCATCTTCGTGTGGCTGGTGGACTTCCAGCTCTTGGCGCGCGGCTACTTCCCCTGGCTCCTGAGCGTTCCGCAGTTCCTCCAGATTGTGTGGCACGCGGTGTTCCTGGGGCTGCCCATGGCGCTGCTGTTCACGGCGGCCGAGCGGCGGCGCACGCCCGTGGCCGAGCCCACGCCCTGAGAGGGGCGGGAGGGCTGTCCGGGCCCTGGCGGGAGGCGGAAAAAACGCCAGAGGTAAGGTGACATGACCCGACCTTCAGGGTTATGCCCTGCGCCCGAGGCCATGGAGGCGCTTCGCACCGGGGACTGGCAAGGGCATGGACACTGAACTGGCGGGAATCCTCGGGGCGGCGGCGCGGACGGTGCGGGTGAAGATGGGCCTGACGCAAGCGGACGTGGCGGACCGCATCGGCATGGCGTCGGAGGTGTACGGGCGGCTGGAGCGCGGCCACATGCTGCCGAGCGTCCAGAACCTGCGCCGGCTGTGCGTCGTCCTGAACATCCCGCCGCACAACCTGCTGGGGTTGGGGGACGAGTTCGCGGCGCCGCCGCCGAAGGAGAAGCCCCGGGCGCGCAGTGACGAGGACGTGCCGGAGATGCGGCGGCTGATGCGCAACCTGCGGCGGCTGACGCCGGTGCAGCTGAAGCTGATGAACCTGGTGGCGTCCGCGATGCAGCAGCAGAAGAAGAAGCCCTGAGGGGGCGTGGCGTTAGACTGGTCCCACCATGGTTGAAGAGCTGGTGCGCAGGCTGGACCTCAAGCCCCATCCGGAGGGCGGCTACTACCGGGAGACGTACCGGGCGGCGTTCCAGGTGCAGACGCTCCGGGGGCGGAGGTCCGCGGGGACGGCCATCTACTACCTGCTGCAGAAGGGCGAGTTCTCCGCGTGGCACCGGGTGGTGGGCGCGGATGAGCTGTGGCTGTTCCACGACGGGGAGCCGCTGGCGTTGCACCTGGTGCACGAGGACGGCCGGCAGGAGTCCCCGGTGCTGGGCCGGGACGTGACGCAGGGCCATCAGCCGCAGGTGCTGGTGCCGGCGGGGGTGCTTCAGGCGGCGGAGCCGCTGGGCGCGTACACGCTGGTGGGCTGCACGGTGTCGCCGGGGTTCGACTTCGCGGACTTCGAGCTGCCGGACGCGGAGTCGCTGGTGGCCCGCCACCCGGCGCACGAGGTGTTGCTGCGGCGGTTGTCGAAGCCCGGGCGCTGAAGCGCGGCTCAAGTGCCCCAGGGGCGCAGGGGCGTGAGCAGCCCCGCGGCCTGGAGGCGCGCCTGGACGTCCGCGGCGAGCGCGACGTGGGCCGGGTTGGAGACGGAGAACTTCTCCTGCGTGAGGGTGATGAGCGTGCCCCGGTCCGGGATGTGCTCCACCTGCACGGGGGAGGGCAGCGGGGGCACGGGGCCGCGGAAGCCGGCGAGGTAGGTGACCCAGCCGACGAAGGTGCCGGGCTCGGGGAACTTGCCAGCCATGAGGAGCTCCCGATGCTCATGCGATGTGGAGAGGCCGAACTCCGGCTCCCACGCGAGCGCCATGGCACGCATCACTCCGGTCAGGATATGGGCTGTCAGCACCCGCTCCGCGACCTGGCCCATGCTGTGACCGTCGAGCAAGCAGACGGAAGACATGTGTGTCGCGGCGCTGCCACAGTGGCCGGTGACCTTCGAGGCCTCCTCTTCGTTCTCGCCGGCCCAGAGCCAGAAGCGGGACATGTCCATGAAACGACTGGCCTTGCCCCCCAGCAGCTTGGAGAGGGTGGCCTCGTCTGGAGACACCTGTCGCTGTCGCGCCTTCTCGAATGTCGCGGCCGTTTGATGCCAGCGGTTCCAGGAGGGCTCCAGGGGGCCCAGTCGTTGAAGGAACGAACCCAGTCGGCGGGCGCAGGACTCGACGGGTTCCGGCCGGGCCAGCCAATAGCAGCCTGAGTAGTACGTCTCCGTCATGAGTCAGGACTCCTTAGCGCAGCGGACGCGCATTCCACGAGCCATCAAGTATTGCCGTTCGGCTTGGGCAAGCACCTTGTCAAAGCCCTTGTAGAACTCCTTCAGCGTCATGTTGTCCTGGATGAACTTCGCATAGCCCGGGCCCTTGGCTTCGAGTAGCAAATCCTCCACCAGGTCATAGCCGTCGAAGTCGACCTCTTCGTCACCCTGTTTGACCCGGTACGCGGAGCCCTTCGGAGCCCCCGTTACCTGGGCCTGATAGTCGCGGGCACGGTCGGACATCGTCTCATTCACCTGCACCCACTTGCCCGGACCTCCCGTGTTGCTACTCGGAGGAGGCGAGCCCACCGTGGCCATGGTCACCGCCGTGGACGCGAGCGTCACCTCCACCACGCCGTCCACCACCGCCACCGCGCGCACGACCTTCGGCGACCGCACCGTCAGCGGCACCTCCAACACCAGTCGCGCCAAGGCCTCCTCGAACTCCAAAGCGCTGACCGGCACCCGCCGGTCCCACGTCGCCGGGGCATACGTCCGTGCCCCCTTTTCCGTGCGCAGCCGCACCGTGGGCCCGCTGGCGCAGCCCGTGAGCAGCACGACCAACAACATCCACACGCCGGCCCTGTGTGCATCCATGCGGCCAATGACACCCGGAAAGACAACGGGGCGGAAGGCCCGTGAGGACCTTCCGCCCCGCTGGGGCATCACCATCAATGTCAGACGGTCAGTTGTTCTTCACGGTGAAGCTGAAGCTCTGGATGACGAAGTTGTCCACCGCGTCCGTCATCCACACATCCACCGTGTGCGTGCCATCCAGCAGCTCGCGGGTGTCCAGCTCCGCGGTCCACGTGCCGTTCGACTGGAGCGTGCCGGCGCGGATGCCCGACCCGTCCCGCGTGAACGCCACGTTCTTGATGCTGCTCAGCGCATCCGTCACCCGCGCCGTCAGCGTCACCACGCCACCCACCGTGCTGCCCGGAGCTGGCGTCACCAGCGTCGCCGTGGGGGCCTGCGTGTCGTAGCGCACCGTGCGCGTCACGCGCGTCGTGCGGCCCGCCTCGTTCGTCGCGTCGATGGTGAGCGTGTTCACGCCCGACGCCAGCGTCACCGACGTCTGGATTTCACCGCCGCCGCGCGGCAGCTGGAACTGCTGGCTGCCCAGCTTCACCGTCGTCGCCGACACGGACGACACGCGAATCACATACGGCAGCGAGTGGTTGGCGCGCGGCCCGAACGTGGCCCCGTCCGCGGGGTCCGTCGTCACCGTGGGCGTGCCCGAATCCACGAACACGTGCACCACGGCCTCCGTCACGTTGCCCGCGGAGTCCGTCGCGCGCACCAGGATGCCCTGCTCACCGAAGTTCGGCAGGCTCACCGGGTGCGTCACCGAACCGGTGCCGAACTCCAGCAGCGTGGTGTTCACCCACTGCGTCTCCACGCGGGTCGGCGTCTGCTCGTCGATCTGGCTGATGACGTCCACCAGCCCGCCCACCACCTGGCCCTGCACCGGCGACTGGATGGTGATGACCGGCGGCACGCGGTCCACCGTCAGGTTGATCTGCTTCGTGGTGATGCCGCCCAGGTTGTCGCGGCCGGTGAGCTGGATGATGTTCGGGCCTTCCACCAGCTCCACCGGCATGTAGACCAGACCGCCGCTCAGCTCGGGGTTCACCACCACCGGCGTGCCGCCGTTCACGATGAACGCCGCGTAGGTGATGACCGCGCCGTTGGTGGCCGGCTTCACGAAGCCCCACGCGTTCAGCGTCGTCTCGCGGAGGAACGCGGGCTGGTTGCCCATGATGACCTCCGGCGCCGTGTACGGATAGGGATTGATGACCAGCGTCTGGGCCGCCGTGCTGCCCAGCAGGTTCGGGTTGTTCGGCTGGAGCGTCACACCGGAATACACCGCGCGGTAGTCCTGCGCCCCCGTGGCGGACCAGGTGTCCGTCGCGATGCTCCACGGCAGGGAGAACACGCCGTCGCCATCCGCGTCGTCATCCGCGCCAATCGCCACGCCCGCCACGAAGAAGGTCACCACGCCCTTCAGCGGCCCCGTCACCACGGCGTTGGTCGACGCGTTGCGCACCCGCGCGGACAGCAGCGTCGCCTGGCCAATGGTCACACTCGCGTTCGCCGCGGGCGTCAGGATGGCCGTCGTCGTCGCCACGCCCGTCACCGGAGGAGGCGGCGGCGTGTACGTCCGCGCGCGGGCCGAGGCGGACACACCCGCCGCGCCACCCGAGGCCGCCGTCACCGTGACCTCCGACAAGAGCGAGGGCAGCAGCTGCGGCGGAGCGCGCACCGTGAGCGTCACCGTGGACTCCGCGCCGGAGGCCAGGAACACCGTGGGGCGGCTCAGCGTGGCGGTCCAGCCCGGCAGGCCGCCCGCGGCGCTCAGCGTGTACGTGTCCGCCTGGTAGCCGTGGTTCTTCACCTTGAACGTGTAGGTCGTCTCCTGCGCGGCCGGGTCGTAGATGGGGAACATCTTCGTGTCCTCGCCCACCACGGACACCTCCACGCTGAAGTCGCCGAAGCACGCCAGGCCCAGCGACGCGAACGTCGTCGCGATGTCCCGCGCCGCCGAGCCCGGCTCCCAGCCGCCGTCCGCCGCCTGCTTCGTCTTCAGCCACTCAATCGCGTTGAACAGACGCGCGTTGCTCGCCGGCTCCTTGCCCGCCAGGCACAGCGCGTACACGGCGATGCCCGTGGCGAAGTCGTCGGACGCGCCGGTCGGCAGGCGGCCCCAGCCCTTGCCGCTCACCATGGGCATCGCGATGAGCTGGTCCGCCAGCGTCTGGATGGTGGTGGTGTTCACCCCATTGGCGCCCGGCCCCGCGGCCTTCAGGCCCACGATGGCCCACGACTTCTGGAACGTGTACGGCATGCCGTCGTCGAAGACGCCCGTGGTGGCCGTGTTGATGTTGGCCCGCAGGTACGCGGCCGCCTTGTCGATGGCCGTCTGGTACTGCGCCGCCTTCGCGGGGTCCACGCGCTGCTTCGCCTGCGCCAGCGCCACGATGTAGCGCGCGGTGATGGGCACGTTGCCGTGGTTCACCGGCGTGCCGTTGTGGTCCTCATTCCACCGGCCGCTGGACTGTTGCAGGCCCAGCGCCCAGTTGGCCGCCATCACCAGCGCGCTGCTGTACTGCGTGGACACGTACTGGTCGAAGCCCGCCAGGCCGAACGACGCCCAGCCCGTCTTCGAGTTCGGGAACGAGGACCCCTGATACAGCCAGTGGCCGGAAGGAAGCTGGTCCGTCTTGATGCGTGCGGTGATGGCGTCCAGGTTCTGCTGGAGGGTGCGCCCGTTGGCCGTCGTCTGGGCCATGTTGTAGCCATTGGCCTTGGCGCTCGACATGCCGAACACCGCCGCGCCCTGGCGGTGGCACGCGATGCAGTTCTCCGACGTGGTCCAGTTGGCCACGTCCGAGGCCAGGAACTGGATGGCCTTCTGCGTGGCCTCCGTGTTGGTGGCGGCGGCGGCCGGCAGGCTGAAGGCGGACAGCAGCAACGCCGCGAACACGACGAGGCGCGCCGCCCAACGGGGCGACGAACGGGATACGGCTGATGACATGAGGGAACGTCCAGGGGCCTACGGGTGGGCACACTCCGCACGCGGGGAGCCGGCTCCCCAGCGCACACCCCGGCCCGTCCACCCGCGCCTGACCTCAGCGCCCCGGCGTGCGGAACCCGCGTCTGACTGGAAGAAGCACCCCGCGAAAGGCGTGCGGGGCAAGAATACTCAAGCTTGACTGTAAATGTCCAGGGAGGCGCAAAGACAGTCAAAACCAGGATTCAAGGACAGACGGCCAGTCGCGCGAGTCCGCCGGGAGTCACTCTCCCTGCTTACCGCCCGTGCGCTTCCACAACTCCCGCAGCAGGCCGAGCCCGAACCGGGAGTCATTCGCGATCAACTCAGGGTTGCCGCGAAGGGGGCGCGAAGCCCGGGCGGCGCTGGAGGCGCGGGCTCAGGTGCCCCAGGGGCGCAGGGGTGTGAGCAGCCCCGCGGACTGGAGGCGCGCCTGGACGTCGGCGGCGAGGGCGACGTGGGCGGGGGTGGAGGCGGAGAACTTCTCCTGTGTGAGGGTGATGAGCGTGCCCCGGTCCGGGATGTGCTCCACCTGGACGGGGGAGGGCAGTGGGGGCACGGGGCCGCGGAAGTCGGCGAGGTAGGTGACCCAGCCGATGTAATTCTCGATCATGGGCACCGCCACGAGCTCCCGATGCTGGTTGGAGGCAGCCAGGGCGAACTCGGGTTCCCATGCGAGCGCCATGGCACGCACCACGCTGGTCATGACTGGCGCGGTCACGACTCGCTTCGCGACCTCGCTCTGGCCTAGCGAGTGGAGGATGCAAAGGGAGCTCACGTGTGTCGTGGCGCTGCCACAGCTGCCATTGATCCCCGAGGTTTCATCCGGCGACTCCCCGGCCCAGAGCCAGAAACTGGAGTCATCGCCAAACCGGTTGCTTTTCTGACCCAGGAGCTTCGAGAGCGTCGCGGCGTCCGGCTGGACCTGTCGTTTGCGTGCCTTTTCGAAAGTTGCCGCGGACTGATGCCAACGGTTCCAGGTTGGCTCGAGTGGAGCCATCATTCCCAGGAAGGACTCCAGGCGTCGGGCGCAGGCCTCCACTGACTCAGGTCGGGCCAGCCAGTAGCAACCCGCGAAATGCGTCTCAAGCATGGCTCAAGCATTCCTCATCGGTTCGGGGAGATGGACACCACTTCAATCGGATATCTGCGCTCACTGAAGGCTTTCCGGAGGAAGCCGGCGAATCGTTCCTCCGCCACAATCCAGCGGATGCGCCTCCCCTGTGCCAGCCTGAATTGCCGCCTCGCTTGTGCAAGCACCTTGTCGAAGCCCTTGTAGAACTCCTTCAGCGTCATGTTGTCCTGGATGAACTTCGCATACCCCGGGCCCTTGGCCTCCAGCAGCAGATCCTCCACCAGGTCATAGCCGTCGAAGTCGACCTCCTCGTCCCCCTGTTTGAGACGGTACGCGGACCCCTTCGGAGCCCCGGTTACCTGGGCCTGATAGTCGCGGGCACGGTCGGACATCTTCTCATTCACCTGCACCCACTTGCCCGGGCCTCCCGTGTTGCTGCTCGGAGGAGGAGGGCCCACCGTGGCCATGGCCACCGCCGTGGACGCGAGCGTCACCTCCACCACGCCGTCCACCACCGCCACCGCGCTCACGTCCAGCACGCGTGCCGGGTTGAAGCCCGCCTGTGTCGTGCCCAGCCGCACCGCGTCCGGGAATCTCGGCATCCACGCGAGCGCGGATGACAACCCCGCCGTCACGCCGTGACTCACGAGCACCGTCACCGCGAGCACGAAGATGCGTGCTACCTCCGGCCCCAGTGCTTGCGCGAACACGTCCGCCGCCTCCTCCAACTCCTGGAACGTCGTCGCCCGGTCCGTCGCTGCCTTCAGCGCACCGCACGCCCTCACCACCGTGAGGAACGACTGCACGCCCACGTACGCCAGGAACACGGCGGCAATCACCGCCGCGCCCTTGGTGAACAGGGGCTCCGGTGCCGCCGCCAGCACCACCCACGAGGTGATGGCCCCCGCCACCACGGATACGAAGAACTCCGGATTCAGCGTGTCCTGGAGTGCCGCGCCAATACTCGCGCGCAAGGGGTCCAAAGACATGCCCACCGCGAGCGTCAGCCGGTCCATCTGAGCGAAGCCCGCGCCGTCCTCCAGCAACGACAGACAGTCCCCCGGAGCCTCATGCGCGCGGCACCACCGTCCGTACCCGTCCCGCAGCATGAACCCGAGCCCCAGGTCCAGCTGCGCCCCCTTCTTCGCCACCGCGCGCACCACCCTCGGTGCGCGCACCGTCAGCGGCACCTCCAGCACCAGCCGCGCCAGCGCCTCCTCGAACTCCCGAGCACTGACCGGCACCCGCCGGTCCCACGTCACCGGCGCATACGTCCGAGTCCCCTGCTCCGTGCGCAGCCGCACCGTGGGCCCGCTGGCGCAGCCCGTGAGCAGCACGACCAACAACATCCACACGCCGGCCCTGTGTGCATCCATGCGGCCAATGACACCCGGAAAGACAATGGGGCGGAAGGCCCTCGCGGACCTCCCGCCCCGAAGGGCACAACGTCAATCAAAGCTCCGCTAGTCCTGCTTCCCGCCCGTGCGCTTCCACAGCTCGCGCAGCAGAATCACCCCGAACTGCGAGTCATTGAGGATGTACCGGCGCCACAGGCGCTTGGGCTCGTGGGTGAGGCGGTAGAGCCACTCGAAGCCGGCCTTGGCGATCCACTCCGGGGCTCGCTTGGCGGTGCCCGCGATGAAGTCGAACCCGGCGCCAATGCCAATGGCCACCGTGGGCCCCAGCTTCTGGGCCACCTGGGAAATCCACACCTCCTGCTTGGGGCTGCCCAGCGCGACGAAGAGCAGGTGCGGATCCTTCTCCCGGATGCGCGCGACAATGGGGTCGTTCTGCGCGTCGCCCGCGTCCAGGTTCACCATGGGCGAATCCCAGCCCACGACCTCGATGCCGGGGTACTCCGCCTGGAACTGCTTGCCCACCTTCTCCGCGACGCCGGGGCCCGCGCCCAAGAGGAAGATGCGCCACTTGCGCTCGGCGCCCAGCTTCACCAGCGGGAGGATGAGGTCGGAGCCGGCGATGCGCTCCGGCAGGGGCACGTCCAGCATGCGCGACGCCCAGACGATGGGCATGCCGTCGACCACGGAGATGGTGGCCTTCTGGTACGCGTCGCGGAAGCGCGTGTTCGTCTCCGCCAGGACGACGTGGTCTACGTTGGCGGTGAAGACGTAGCCGCCCTGGTGCGCGTCCACCAGCTCGCCAATGGCCGTGATGGCCTCCGGGAACGTGAGCTGGTCGATGGTGAGCTGGCCGATGTTCAGGCGCGGGCGGGGGGAGGCGGGGGCGTGTGCGGTGGTCAAGGCGTCGTCTTCACTTCACCGTGAGGTCCAGCACGGTGATGGAATAGGGGGGAAGGCGCTGCGAAAGGGCCTGCTCGGCCTTCTTGCCGGTGGCCTGTTCGGTGAAACCGCCCGGCGCGCCCGAGTACCCCATGACGCGCACGGTGTTGAGCGAGCCGCAGCCCTTGAACTCCAGCTGCGCCTGGGCGGGCTGCTCGGGGTCGAAGTTGAGCAGCACGGCGGTGAGCTTCTTGCCGGACGCGTCGCGGGACGCGAAGAGGCTGGTGCCCTCCGGCGCGGTGGTGGCCAGGCCGTTGTCCTGGAAGCGGCCGCCCCGCCCGTCGAAGTCGCGGTACGCGCGGAACGCCCAGAACGTGGGGCTGTTCTCCGCGGGGTACTGCCAGAAGAACGCGGACGTGAGCCCCTGCTGGCCAAAGCGGCCCAGGGCCTCCGCCTGCGCCAGGCCCCCGCTCATGTGCTTCATGGCGCCGAAGTTGTACTCGCCAATGGACATGCCCCGGCCGGGGTAGTTCTCCGAAATCCACTGCTTCACGCGGGGGATCAGCTGGATGGGCTCGGAGATCCAGGACTCGTCCTTGTACGTCGGATCCCACAGCGCGCGCGTGGAGCGGATCCGCCGCGCGTTGGTGTCCGGATCCGTGGCGCCCTCCAGGCCCAGGCCCACGTTGCTCTGCGGGTAGAAGTGCACGTCCACCACGTCCAGCAGGCGCACGCCGGTCTTCTTCTCGTAATCGCGCAGCTCGCGCAGGTACCAGGGCAGCAGGGCCACGTCGCCGTGCGCGCGGCGGTCGGTGTACGGCGGGCGGCCGGGGGCGAAGTCCGCGGCGGACCAGAAGTAGTTCGTCCAGCCCCACTCCGCGGGGCCGGCGATGACCGCGTCTGGATCCGCCTTCCGCACGGCGGTGCCGTAGTCGATGGTGCGCTTGAGCAGCTCGTCGTAGGTGAGCGGTTCGGGGTGCACGTCCCGGTGCGTGGAGCTCCAGAGGGCGGGCTCGTTGTCCAGGATGTACATGTTCACGCCGCGCTTCGCGGCCTTGAGCGACTTCACCCACTCGGAGATGAACTCCGGCGGGGCCTGCACGCTCGTCGTCGTGGCGGCGCCAGGAACCAGGGGCGTGCCGTCGCGGCGCACGCCGTTGCCGCCCGCGGGCTCCGTGTCGTCCTGGGCCTGCTGCGGGCCGAACGAGGACACCGGGAAGCCGACTGACGACGTGTCCTTGGCCACCCAGCCAATCAGGGGCAGCGTGAGCGCGGACTGCACGTTGTTCTTCCGGTTGGACTCCAGGAAGTCATCCGCGCCGAAGCCCAGCTGCACGTTGCGGAAGTACCAGTCGTTGCCGGTGTTCCACGCGCGCCCCAGCTTCCAGTTGTAGCGGGACGTGGGGTTGCCGCCCCAGCGGCGGATGGTGGCGCCCAGCTTCCACTGGTGCGTGTCCGAGGTCTCCTTGTTGCCGTCCAGCGCGATGCCGTAGATGAGCGGGTTGATGGGCTTGGACGGCGCGGAGCAGTCGATGAGCATCTTCGACTCGCGGCCGTCGCCCCGGCCCATGCGCCCACCGCCCGCGGCCCGGGCGGCGGCCACGTCCGGCGACAGCGGCACCAGGGCCACCTTGTCGAAGAGCACCCAGTCCCGGCCCACCTCCTTCGACGCGCGCATCACCAGGCGGTCGAAGGGCTCACTGCGCGGGTTGAGGACCTCCATGGGCACGACGACCTCCGCCCACTCGCGGTCCCGCTTGACGATGAACTCCGGGCTGATCCGCACGTGCGGGAACGTCGCGGCGCCGGGTGCGTCCAGGCGCACGTCCAGGAACTCGCCGTAGGACTCCGGGGCGGTGAAGCGGAAGCTCAGCGCGCCGTACGCGCCGGCGAGCTTGGGCCGGTAGAGGATCCACCCGCCGTAGTTGACCATCCGCAGGCGCGCGGGCGCGCCCTTGGGCAGCTCGCGAGGCGCCCAGCCGATGTCCTTCCAGCCGGCCTGGAGGCCCCCGTCGTAGACGGCCACGGCGTCCGTGTTGGCGGGCTGCGCGGCGTCCTTCGCGGGGGCTGCCGTGTCCTTCGCGGCGGCGCTCTGCTGCTGCGCCATCGCCACGCCCGCGCCGCTGCCCAGCACCGCGCAGGTGAGGATGACGGTCCGCTTCCACCGCGCGTGCTTCGCCCTGTCTGCCATGACCTTCTTCAACGCATCCCCCGGAACGAACCCGGCACAGCGGATCAACAATGCACAGCGCGACGGTTACAGCGGGACCTCGTCCTGGTCCTTGCGCGGGAAGATGCGCGCGGGGATGCCCACCGCGACGCTGTCCGGCGGCACGTCCTGGAGCACCACGGCATTCGCGCCAATCCGCGACCGGGCTCCGATGCGCACGGGCCCCAGGATGCGGGCGCCCGCGCCAATCCAGACGTCGTCCTCGATGGTGGGGTAGCCGTTGTCCTTGGCGGTGCCCACGGTGTTGTTGCCGTAGAAGCGCACGCGGTCGCCAATGCGCGCGTCCCCGCCGATGACGACGCCCAGGCTGTGCACGAAGTACACGCCCCTGCCCAGCGTGACGTCCTTGCCAATCTCGATGCCCATCACCGCCGTCTGGGCCACGCGCAGCACGTGGTTGACCAGCGGGATGTGGAAGGCCAGCGCCGCCTCCCGCGCGCGGTTGAGCGCGGTGATGCGGTACGAATCGCTGGTCAGCACCACCTTGGCGATGGACTTCGCGTCCGACGAACCGGTGGCTGCCTTGGCCATCTCCAACGCGTCCGAGATGAGGGCTCCGAACATGGTTTTCATCCTTGGGGATTTCCCCGGCCCTGCAGGTAGCGCGCGAAGCCCTTGGCGACGCCCCTCCAGCCGCCGGCCTCCGTGCGGGCCCCGCGCAGGTACTCCATGCCGTACGCCACGGAGGTGCCCGCGAACGCGGCGCCCGTGAGGCCCAGCTTGTCCGCGACGCTGGAGGCCTTCACCACGGCTTCCGTCAGCTTGCGCGACGCTTCCGGCGCCACCACCGCGGAGGCGAGCAGCGGGCGCGACAGCAGGTTCGTCTCGAAGAAGAGGCGCCAGGGGTTCACGCCCTTCACGTCCGGGTGCTTCACGGAGACGTGGGTGTCGAACATGCCGTAGCGGTGGGCGCGGCGGATCCACTTCTCGAAGCTGACGTGGTCGCTGCCGTGCAGCACGTACGCGTCCGGCGCGAAGTGGAACGCGCAGCCGGCCTTCTCCAGGCGCACGCCCAGCTCCACGTCCTCGGACTGGCCCAGCGTCTTGTCGAAGCCGCCCACGCCCACGTAGTCCGCGCGGGGGAAGGACACGTTGCCCGTGTACAGGTGGTTGCCGCGCGCCTTCGCGCCGGGGACGGACAGCTCCTCCGCCATGCGGTTGTTGAGGTACGCGTACCAGCGCTCGAACAGGGGCATCTCCCCGATTTCGGGGTCCGGCCGGATGCGGCCCAGCACCACGTTGCGCGAGCCCTGCGGGTGGTGCGCCAGGTGGCGCGCGAGGAAGTCGGAGGCCACCTGCATGTCGTCATCCGTGACGAGCACCGTGGCGCCCCGGGCGGCCAGCACGCCCCGGTGCCGCGCGGCGGCGGCGCCCGCGTTCTGCTGCACCTCCACGCGCAGGGTGTAGGGCAGCTTCAGCGCCAGGAGCGGCCCCTTCACGTCGGAGGCGGAGCCGTCGTCCACCACCACCACCTCGAACTCCTCGGGCGGCAGCGTCTGGCCGGCCAGCTGCTGGAGCAGGCGGGTGATGAGGGGCAGCCGGTTGTACGTGGCGATGACGACGCTGAGCCGGGGGGCCGGGACAGCGGAGGAGTCGGAAGGGCTCATGGCTTCTTCTTCTTGGCGGCGTCGGCGCGCTTCTGCTTCTTCGTCGGACGCGGGAAGGTGACGCTGCCGGCGAAGCGGTCCTCGCCCACCAGCGCGAGGGTCTTCTTCGCGGAGCCGAAGTCCGTCTCGCCCAGGGTGACGACCAGCAGGGCGGTGTCCGCGGCCACGGCCAGCGGGATGCTCGCCGGGTGGGTGAGGAGCGAGTCGATGACCACGATGACCCGTTCGCCCTGCTCCACGCGGCGGCGCACCTCCAGGACCATGCGCGGGGCGCCGGCGGGCTCGATGCCGGTGGCGTCCACCAGGCGCAGGGGTGGTTCCGGGTAGGGCGCGCCGGCCTCCATCAGCGCCTGGGCCGCGTCTTGCGCGGGGGCGCCGGGATGGGCGGGGACCACGACCAGGTAGTTCCAGGCGCGGCGGTCC
>NZ_RAWE01000255.1 GCF_003611695.1 Corallococcus carmarthensis
GGGCGGGGGCATGTCGCTGGGAGGTGCGCCAGCGGCTTCCCGGAAGGACTCGCCGGCGGGCTCATCCGAGGCCTGTGGGGGCTCGGGAAGCCGGACACCCAGTTGCTTCGCGACGGACTCCATCGCCCGGAGCGCCGGGCGCGCGAGGAGCGACGTGAGCTCCCGGGTCGTCGTGGAGACGCGCACGGTCAGTCCTCCACCTGGATGACCACCGCGTCCGGATGATCCGCGAGGCTCGGCGCCCGACCCACGCGCGCGGGCCTCGGTGCCGGAGGCTCCGCCACCTCCAACAGCGCCAGCAGCCGGTCGACCTCCGCCGCGGGAGTCTCCCAGACCTGGGACGGCGTCCATCCCAACGCCTTGCACAGCCGCAGCGTCACCCGCGCCAGCCGAGGGTTGTCCACATCCGGGGACTTCAGCCGCGAGTCCTCGTCCCGCGCCCCCATGTCATTGAGCGCGAGGGCCGCATCCAGGAGCGCGACCGTCGTCGCCCCGTCGAGCATCGACAGCTCCACGCCCGCGGGCTCCAGCGCCACGACGGAGGCCCGGAGCATCAGGCGCAGATACCGCTCCAGCCGGAACTCCTGGCCACCCCCGGCACTGGGAAGGGTGCTCTCGTTCAAGGCCCTGGAGCGCTCCACGAAGGTCCACGGGCGCAGCCGGGCGCGCACGGCGCCCGCTCGCAGCCACCCGTCCTCCTGGAGCCCGGAGCCGGCTTCGTATCCGCCCGACGCAGCCCACCAGAGCGCCACCGGCGCCAGTTCCTCCATGAGCGCCGCCGGGACCGCCAGGCCGCGCATCACCTCGCGCGCGAAGCCGGTGGCATCGAAATGCAGCCCCTGCCCGTCGACGCTGGCGTGGCGGTCGAGCGCCCACAGGTGTGCGTCGAAGCCCCAGCGGCCGAGCCGCACGCGCTCGCCCGCGGCGGTGTCCACCTCCAGCGCCTCACCGGGGACCTCCACGCGCACGAGGAAGCACCGGCCGTCCACCTCGAGGGAAGAGGGGACGGTGGCGCTGGGCTCCCAGGCCGCTGGCGTGGGCTCCCCTGGCACGCGCTACTCCTCGCGAACCCGCGTGGCGGTGAAGGCGTAGGTCGTGGCCGCGCTGCCGTGCGCGTCGACCTGGAACGTCTTGCCTTCCACGTAGCAGTCGTCGAAGGACAGCGTGCGCGTGTCGTCGGTGCCCTCGGTGCGCTTCAGGCTGGTCACGAGCTGGAACTTCGCGCGGTCCTGCAACAGCGTGTCGAGCCCGAAGTGGGCCGAGCGGATGACGAGCTCTCCCTGCACGGTGCGCAGGCCGAAGATGACGTCCACCCGCTCGTTGGAGCCGATGGCGCGGATGTCCTCGCGCTCGGTGACGACGCGGAAGACGAGGGACTGGAGTCCTTCGACGGGGCTTCCGTCGACGAGGACGCTGCTACGGTTGGCGGAGAAGACCGTGGGCATCAGCGTGTTTCCTCATCAAACCTGGACCGTGATGGTCGCGTAGATGTAGTCGATGGCGCGCACGGGCCTCACGGCCATGTTCACGCGGACGATGCCCTGGGCGAAGTCGGCCTGGGACGAGTAGACCTCCACTTTGAAGGCCGGGTCCTTGCCGTCCGTGGATGGGACCAGGGCCCCGTCCTTCTCCATCTGCACCAGCGCCTCCACCAGCTTCTGCTTGAGGGCGGTGCGTCCGTCCGCGTTGTTCAACAGGCCGATGAAGAGGTCACCGACCTGCTTCAACATGCGCACGGCGCGGTCCGCCACGCGGCGGACGTTGATCTGATCTCCGTCGGTGGTGAGGCCCCGCAGCACGATGGTGCCGCGCCCCCGCTCCAGCACCACCGGCACCACGTTGCCCCGCAGCAGGGCCTTCTGCTCCTCCGTGGAGAGGGCGGGCAGGTCGGCCAGCCCCGAGAGCCGCTTGAAGGTGGGTGACTGGAAGTAGGGCAGGCTCCCCACCATGCCCGTGACCGCGCCCACGGCGCCGTTGGGCGCCACCAGCACGAACCGGTCGCTCACCAGGTTGTTCGCCAGCTGCGCGTGCGTGTCCAGGCTCCCCGTCCGGGGCACCTGCCCGAACCCGACGCGGCCCCGGCACTCGTCGCTCAGCGCGTTGCAGTGGCTGATGACGGCGCCGTAGATGCGGGCCACCTTCGTCAGGTCGGAGAAGTCCTGCACGGCGGCGAGCACCATGTCCACGTCCGACTCGTCGCGCAGCCGGTCCAGCGCCGCGGCGTAGTCGGCGGCGCTCGCGTCCTGCCCGCCCGTGAGCGTGTACTCGTCCGCGCGGGGCCACCCGAGCGCCTTCGCCTCGTCCACCTTCAGGAAGGACGAGCCCCGCAGCGTGGCGGTGAACGCGGTGAGCGTCTGGCCGCGGTACATCTCCAGGACCTCCTCGCGGCCGGCGACCCGGCGCAGCACCTTCAGGTCGAAGGAGACGGACTGGTCGAGCGTGTCCCGGTACGCCACCTGGACGAGGAGCCCGTTGGCCCACGGCCCCGGCGCGCGCGCGGTGAGCGTGAGGCCCGCCTTGTCGTTCGAGACGTCCGAGCCCGCCTTCTGGGCGGCGGTGGCGTCATCCAGGCGCGCCTTGGCCTCCACGGAGCGGGCCTCCGCCTGCTTGACCGCCACGGGGTCGGAGGACGCGTTCGCCTTGAGCGCGTCCCACTGCCGTTTGGCATCGTCCGCTGCTGCGGTGGCGTCGCGGACCCCCTTGTCCAGCAGGGCCCGGAAGGCCTTGGCCTTCGCCTCGTCACCGGTGAGGGCCACGCGCGCGGTGGCGCCCGCGTTCGCGGGCAGCGGGGAGATGACCAGCTCGGAGACGCCATTGTCCAGGGCCTGCCTCGCCTCGGGCAGGCTGTAGGCGCTGGCGCGTCCCAGGACCTCCACGTAGCGCGGCCAGCTTCCGGCGCGCGTGACCTGGGTCTGGTCCTGGTCGGTCTGTTCGATGCGTTCGGTGAAGCCGATGAGCCCCAGGACCCCGGACGGCGCGAGCTGCTGGGGCAGCACTTCCTTGACCACCGTTACCTGGACACCCGGAATGATGAGGCCACTGGCCATACGCGCTCCGTACCCTCGGGAACGAGGGAGGTGGATGCCCTGCTCAGGGGGCAGGGACCCCGGGCCGCGCACGCGGACGGTGCTCCGTGCACCTCTTCCCCCGCGCGGCCCTCTTCACGTGTTGGTGGAAGGAAGGGGAGTCCCCGCGCGTCGCGAGGCGGGTGCTCCCCGGAGTGAGCCGCGTGCTCAGGCGGGGAGCGCCAGCCCCGACTTCTTCAGGGCGGCGACGGTCTCGGCCGCCAGGGCCTCGACCTTGCCCGCGAGCGCGCCGATGACCTTCATCAGCAGGTCGACGATGGCGCCGATGTGCTCCACCCCCGCGCTGACGAAGTCGGCGATGACGTTGAGGAAGCGCTTCGCCGTCTCCGCGAAGCCCTGGGCGCTCGAAGGCAGCAGGTCCAGCGTGGAGGCGACCACGTCCCGGCCCGCGGTGATGACGTCCTTGATGCCGTTGAGCACCTTCGGGTCGGTCAGCTGCTTCACGATGCTCGCCACCGAGTCGAGCACCTTGCTCAGCGTGGTCTGCACGGCGTCCAGGATGACCGTGGGGAGCTGCTTGAGCACGTCCTTGAATCCCTGGCTGGTGACCCCCGTGTAGAGCTTGTACAGCGCCTGCTCGATCTTGATGGCGGTGTTGTCGACCGTCGAGAGCACCGTGGATGCATCCGGCATGCGAACATCCTCTTCGATGAAGGAATGGGAATGACGTCGGACCGCTTGGGCGTCCGTGATGCGATGGCGTTGTCCGGGATCGGACACATGGTATGGCTCCCTTCACTCAGGTTGCAAGTGAGTTCATGTCTCAAGGAGCGCTGTCTTTTGGGACCACGCGCGCGTCATCCACTGCCGATGCACCGCGGCGAAGAGTGGGCCGGAGCCCCGCACGGGACCTGGCGGGATGCCATTGCCTCGTCGGGCTTGGGATGCAACAGGTTGCATCCTGCCGCGTCACGAGGCCCTGGTGGACCGTGCGTCGAGGTCCGGCATGACCGCCCACGGGGGGCCGGCGGGCGGCTGGCACGCCCGCTCCTTCAGCTCCTGGTGACGGCAGCGGATTGCCTTCGCCAGGCTCGACGATCTGGCTGAAGCAGGAGCAAATCAAAATTTTCTGGTATTTAACTTTTGCTGGTTTTCCATGTTTTTGGCTGGGTTTGGCGCATGCATGGATGGGGATGCGCGGTCGCGCGCTGTCCTTTCCTCGAACAAGAGGTTCGCATGCGTAGACTCACCATGGCGTTGCTGGTTGGTGTCTCCCTCACCGGTTGCGGAGGCGACCCGGCAGTGGAGAACCAGGAGATCATCTCCAACCTGATCGAGGCCGGCTTTCCAGCCAATGACATCCAGGTCTTCGACGGAGCCGTGTACGTGGGGCGCGACGCTCACGTGACCCTCGAGGCGTCCCGCGAGATGCTCCAGCCCCTGGAGGGGAGCGCCGAGCAGTACCGCACGACGAACCAGGTCGGCATGGGCGTGACGAAGATTTGCGTCAACCCCACCGCCACGTTCAACAGCTATCCCAACCTGAGCCAGGGCCTCGACCTGGCCATCGCCAACTACAACGAGCAGGGGCTGCGGCTCACCTTCGCTCGCGGACCGACCACCGGCTGTACGGCGAACATCACCGCGGAGACCACGTCCGGTACCGGCGGACAGGCGGGCTTCCCGTCGAACGGGATGCCCTATGGGGTCTTCTATATCGGCACGGGTTTGGACAGCTACAGCGCCGACGTGAACGAGCACGTCATCACCCACGAGCTGGGCCATGCCATCGGCTTCCGGCACTCGGACTACTACAACCGCAGCATCAGCTGCGGCGCCGGTGGCGACGAGGGCGATGCCGGCGTGGGGGCCATCCTCATCCCCGGGACGCCCACCACGGCCACGGTGGGCGGCTCCATCATGAACTCGTGCTTCCGGTCGACCGAGACGGGCGAGTGGACCGGTTCGGACATCACCGCGCTGTCGGCCCTCTATTCCACGGGCGGTGGGGTCGTGAGCTGCTCGAGCTACAGCATCACGTCCTATCGCGGGCAGAACGGGACGCAGATCCGCTGCGGCTGCGGCGCGGTGGGCTCGGGCACCGTGTGGGGGACGGACCTCTACACCGACGACTCGAACGTCTGCGTGGCCGCGGTGCATGCCGGCGCGATCTCCACGGCGGGCGGGACGGTGGTCGTCACCATCCTGCCGGGGCAGGCCAGCTACGCGGGCACCACTCGCAATGGCGTCACCACGTACTCCTACGGCGCCTGGGCGGGGAGCTTCTCGGTCAGCGGCCTGACGCCTCCTCCGAGCGCCTGCTCCAGCTACGACTTCACGTCCTACCGCGGCCAGAACGGGACGAGCATCCGGTGTAGCTGCGGTCCGGTGAGCGGCGGCACGGTGTGGGGGACGGACCTCTACACCGATGACTCGGACGCCTGCGCGTCCGCGGTGCACGCGGGGGTGATTCCGGCTTCGGGTGGGAACGTGTCCGTCACCATCCGTCCAGGGCAGGCCAGTTACACGGGCACCACGCGCAACGGCATCACCACGTACTCCTACGGCGCCTGGTCGGGGAGCTTCTCCCTCAGCCCGTAGTCGCCGCGTTCGCATCCGGACCGAGAGGCCCCTGGGGGCGGTTGCTCCTGGGGGCGGGCGACAGCCTTCCGGAAGCGGTGGGAATCGCCCCCTTCGGGCCTACTCGAACACGCCGATGCCCGGGTCGTTGCCGCCGGAGGGCTTCGACGGCTTCGTGGGCCGGGTCGGCGGCGCGGCGCGGACCGGCTCAAGCCGCACGGCCACCGGAGCGACGGTCGCGTCCGCGTTCCGGCTGAAGTCGAGCGGCCGCATGACCTCCTGATAGCCGGCGAGCTTGAAGCGCAGCTCGGTGACCCGGGAGCGCGGCAGCATCAACTTGGTGGGCGTGGTGCCGATCTGCACATCCCCGTCGAAGATGGCCGCGCCCGCGGGCGTGGAGATGACCTCCACCGTCACGTCCTGCGGCAGCGCCGCCGGAGGAGGCGTCGTCGGGAGCGGATCCGGCGCGCGCGTCGGCGGAGCCTCCACGGGCTGCGTCCTCGGCTGCGTCACCGCCACGGGGACTACCGGCGGCGGGTCATTTCCACGGTCCTTCGTCATCACGAACGCCACGCCCGCGCCAATGAGCAGCAGCGGCACGCCGATGATCGCGGCCTTCACGCCCCCGGACATGCCCTGGGGCGGGGGTGGGGCCTCGGGCTCGGCCTGCCGGGGCGCGGGCGGACGCGCACGGTTGGCGGGCGACAGCGGCGGGTTGGCCGCGCTGGTCGTGGCCCGGGGCGCGGCGCCCTGAGGCGCTCCCGCTGGCGTGGTCCCCCGGGGCGGAGCCAGACCCACGCGCGAACCCGTCTTGCCCGGGGCCGGCGCACGGCCCGCGCGGCTGCCTGAACCCAACCGGCTGCCCGAACCCGCGCGGCTGCCAGAGCCCGCGCGGCTGCGGCTGCCCGTCCCTCGCTCCGCACCCGGCGTGCCGCCCGTGGGGTGGGCGTCCAGCTCGTCGGCGGACAGGCCTTCCACCGCGTCCAGCAGCGCGTCGATGAACTCCTGCGCGTTCTGGTACCGGTCCTCCTTCTCCGGCGCGAGCGCCTTGGCGAAGAAGGCATCCAGCTCCGGCGGCACCGGCGCGCCCTGGCGCTTGCTGCTCACCGGGGGCACGGGCTGCGTCAGCGACGCCGTCAGCGCCTTGCGCACCGTGTTCGCGCCGTAGGGCGAGCTGCCCGTGAGGCAGAAGTAGAGCACGCCCGCCATCGAGTAGAGGTCGGAGCGCTGGTCCACGGACTCGCCGCCGGCCTGCTCGGGCGGCATGTACTGCGGGGTGCCCAGCACCTGGCCGGTGGAGGTGAGCTGCTCCTCCTCGTCCTGCTCCAGCGCCTTCACCAGACCGAAGTCCAGCACCTTGACGAAGTCCTTCCCGTCGAGCGCCTGGACCATGATGTTGTGCGGCTTCAGGTCGCGGTGGACGCAACCCTCCTCGTGCGCGTGCGCCAGCCCCAGCGTGGCCTGCTCCAGCAGGTTCACCGCGCGGCGCAGGGTCATGGGCCCTTCGCGCTTCACCAGCTCCTTGAGGCTTTCGCCCTTGAGGAGCTCCATCACGTAGTAGCAGGTGCCGTCCGCGGCCCGGCCGAAGTCGAAGATGGTGATGACGTTCGGGTGGCGCAGGCGGCTGGCGATCTCCGCCTCGCGGCGGAAGCGCTCGAAGAACTGGGGCGCCGCGGCGAGCGACGGGTTGAGCGTCTTCACGGCCACCGGGCGCTGCACGGACGTCTGGGTGGCGCGGAACACCATGCCCATGCCGCCCTGACCCAGGACGCTTTCAATCTTGTAGCGGCCGTCCAGGACCTGGCCCAGGAGCTGGAGACTCTGCGCCGCGCACAGGTGATCTTGACCTTCGGTACTTCCGCAGTGGGGGCAGGGGGCGGCCATGGGTGCCGGGAGTATAGGCAAGCCCCGCCTTCCGCCCAACCGGGGAGATGTGCTCCCTGGGCAGTCAGGCAGGCATCAGAACCGTTCCCGTGGGGCTTCCCGGCTGTTATCTCCCCCCTCCGCCATGAGCCTCGTCATCGCCCAGGACATCAGCCTCGCCTACGGAAAGAAGGTCCTCTTCGACGAGGACAATTTCACCCTTGGTCCCAGGGACCGGGTGGGCCTGGTGGGGGCCAACGGGACGGGAAAGTCGTCCCTGATGAAGATCATCGCCCACGCGAGCCAGCCGGACGGGGGCACCGTCCAGTACAGCCGCCGGGCCCGGGCGGGCTACCTCCCCCAGGAGATCGCCGGCCTGCCGGAGGGCACCGTCGTGGAGGCGGTGATGAGCACGGTCCCCGGCCGGGACTCGATGGAGTCGCGCCTGAAGGACACGGAAGGAGCGCTCGCCCAGGCCACGGACGAGGAGGAGCAGCTGGAGCTGGCCCAGACGCTGGCGGACCTCCACGCGGAGCTGGACGACTTCGAGAACCGCTACGGCCGCCACCACGCCGAGCGCATCCTCAAGGGCCTGGGCTTCAAGGACGCGGACCTGTCCAAGCCCACCCAGGCGCTGTCCGGAGGCTGGCGCATGCGCGCGGCGCTGGCGGGCCTGCTGCTCCAGGACCCGGACCTGCTGCTGCTGGACGAGCCCACGAACCACCTGGACGTGCCCACGCTCGCGTGGTTCGACGGGTTCCTGCGCCGCTCCAACAAGGCGATGGTGCTCATCTCCCACGACCGCGACTTCCTCAACCGGCAGATCAACCGGGTGGTGTCGCTGGAGATGGAGGGCGTGCGCGAGTACGCCGGCAACTACGAGGACTACAAGCGCCAGCGCGCGGAGGAGATGGTGCTCCTCCAGGCCCGGGCGGAGAAGGTGGAGCAGCGCCGCGCGGAGCTGCAGGGCTTCATCGACCGGTTCGGCGCGAAGGCCACCAAGGCGAAGCAGGCACAGAGCCGCGCGAAGATGCTGGCCAAGCTGGAGAAGGTCCAGGTCCTGGAAGAGCGCCAGACGATGAAGTTCCGCTTCCCGGAAGTGGAGCGCAGCGGCCGGGACGTGGTGTTGATGGAGGGCATCACCAAGCGCTACGGCGCGCTCTCCGTGTACGACGGGCTGGACGCGCGGCTGGAGCGGGGCCAGCGCATCGCCGTCGTGGGCGCGAACGGCGCGGGCAAGACGACGCTGCTCAAGATGGTGGCGGGGGAGCTGGCGCCGGACACGGGCAAGGTGTCCCTGGGGCACAACGTGGTGGTGGGCTATTACGCGCAGCACCACGCGGACAAGCTGAACCGCGACAACACCATCATCGAAGAGGTGCGGCCCCTGGCGGCGGACAAGCCGGAGAGCTACGTGCGCGGCGTGCTGGGCGCGTTCCTCTTCAGCGGCGACGACGTGGAGAAGCCCATTGGCGTGCTGAGCGGTGGCGAGCGCGCGCGCGTGGCGCTGGCGAAGCTGCTGCTGATTCCGTCCAACTTCCTCCTGATGGACGAGCCGACGAACCACCTGGACCTGGACTCGTCGGAGATGCTGATTGAAGCGCTGAAGCTGTACGGCGGCACGCTCTTGTTCGTGAGCCACAACCGCAGCTTCATCAACAACCTGTGCACGCACGTCTGGGAGGTGGCGGACGGCAAGCTCACGTCACACCCGGGCAACCTGGACGAGTACCTCTACCACCAGGAGCAGCAGCGCCAGGCGGCGGAGGGCGCGGATACGGGGGCGTCGAGCGGGAAGGGCGGCACGGCGGGTTCAGGCCCGGTGTCGGAGAAGGAGCGCAAGCGCCTGGAGGCGGAGGCGCGCCAGCGGCGCTCCGTGGTGGAGGGCCCCATCAAGAAGGAGATCGCGAAGCTGGAGGAGCGCATCGCGAAGGTGGAGGCCGAGCAGAAGGAGCGCGAGGGGCAGCTGGCGGACCCGGTGCTCTACAACGACTTCGCCCGGGCGAAGCCGCTGATGGACGCGCACCGGGTGGGCAAGGAGGAGCTGGAGGACCTCTATGCCCGGTGGGAAGTCGCGCAGGAGAAGCTGGCGGCGGCGCAGGCGTAGGGGCCTACCGGACGTCGAAGGTCTTCCGGACCGGGGCGCCGCCGCGTTCGATCTGAA
Source organism: Corallococcus carmarthensis (assembly GCF_003611695.1). Classification (GTDB taxonomy): domain Bacteria; phylum Myxococcota; class Myxococcia; order Myxococcales; family Myxococcaceae; genus Corallococcus; species Corallococcus carmarthensis. Next base: position 9,634 of record NZ_RAWE01000255.1, read on the forward strand.
GCTCGATGCGCGGGGCATCGCGCAGCTTCGTGAAGGCCTCCAGCGCCTTGTCGGGGCTGTCCAGGTCCAGGCCGTTGATGCGCTGGAGCACGTCTCCATTGCGCAGCCCCAGCCGTGAGTAGAACGAGTCCTCGCGGATGGAGAACAGCTTGAAGCCCACGGGACGGCCGTCCTTGAAGGCGGGGACCACCCGGGCCTGCATCGACAGCTCGGGCAGGTGCGTGAGGGCTTCGGCCATGTCCTCGCGGGGCACGGCGTAGGTGCCTGGGCCTGTCTCCCGGATGCCACGGCCCAGGCCGGAGCCTCCTGGCTGCGCCGCCCCCGGATGGACGTTCACGGCGACGGGCGCCACGCTCGCGGAACCGTCGACGTACTCGAGCCGCCCGTCCACCAGCAGCAGGATGCGCTCCCGCTCGATGGCGAAGACCCGCGCCCCCTGGATGGTGTCACTGACCATCAGGCTGTGCGCGCTGCCGGCCGGAAGCTCATGGATGGAGGCCATGGACCACCGGGGATCCTGCGCCACCAGGGTGCCCAGTAGCCGGATGCCCAGCATGCTCCGGCGGAGGTCCGGTGGCGGCTCTGGCGCCGCCGCCACGCGGGTGACGGACGAGAGCCCCGTCAATTGAGCCAACCGGGTCCCATCCAGCGCCGTCACGGGAGGGCCGTTCGGCGGCACCGGCGCCCCAGCCCACGTGTCCCGGATGCCGGGCATCACGAGGGTCGTGAACAGCTGGTTCACGATCAGCGCGACCGTCAGGGCGCACGAAAAGACAAGCAGGACGAACAAGCCCTGAATGGGCCGCTGCATTTCTCGAATCACGGGAAGGCCTCCTTGTTTGGAACAGGGAGGCCTTGAGCAAGACAAGGGCCAGCGGCTGCCCCAGAGTGAGCACTGTTCGCGCTCACCCTGGCGGTGGACCCCGTGTCATGGAGCGGGGTCCCAGGAATGACAACCCGTCATGACACGGTGTCCGGGCCCGCGTTCAGTGGCTGTAATAGAAGGACGAGCCCCAGACGGACGCCGTGCGGCTGGCGGGAGCCGCGCCGACATAGCAGTGCGCACCATCGAAACCTCCAATGGCGCACGAGGGGAGCGGCGTGATGTAGAGGTTGTTCGCGTACGTGAAGGACGTCGAGCCCCAGGGCAGCGGCATGACGAAGCAATTGGCCCCGTCGAAGGTCGACGGCGCGGGGCATGCATTGCCGGGTCCAGGCGTCAGGTAGAGATTCCCGGACCAGACGAAGGAGCTGGTGCTCCAGGCGGGGTAGGGAAGGATGTAGCAGTTCGCCCCGTCCCACATGGAAGGCGCCGTACACGACGTGCTGGAGCCCGCGTTGACGTAGTAGCTGTTGTTGTAGATGAACGGCGACAAGCCGGCGGGGATATTCATCACGTGGCAGTTCGCCCCATCCCAGTTCGCGGTGATGGGCGCGCCCGTATGGGACGTCACGGTCGGCGCACAGGGATTGTAGGGGCTGTACGGCGTGGCCTCGGCGAAGTACTCGTGGGAGTCCGCGTTCTTGATGGCGTTGCCAGGGTTCGAGTTGGCGAGCTGCATGGCGCCGGATTGCCCGTACTGGATGTCATCCGTGTCGGCGACCACCCGGAAATGGCTGACTTCGTGAACCAGGGTCCCGGCCTTGGAGTCCGTGCCCGTCATCGGCGCGGGCCAGAAGAGGGAACAGAGGTGGATCTTGTACTCCTGCCGCGGCCTCACGAAGGCATACGCGTTCTTGTTGCAGTTGCAGTAGATCTTGAACGTCTCGTTGTCGATCGCGTTCCGGATCTTCCGGAAGTGCTCCCGGACGGTGCTGTAGCGGGAGCCATCATAGGCTCCGAACCAGGTGGTGTAGCGGGACGTGTTGCTCCCGGCCACCAGGTAGTCATAGGCATCATCCGCGTAGTTCAGGGCGTGCTCCCGCGCGGTCTCCAGCGAGCTCTTCTCCGAAGCGCTGCAGGACTTGAACTTCTCGTTGCTGCCATTGACGATCTTGGTGACCGGTCCGTCCTCCTCCACGTCGTCCGGATCGACCGGAGGCTTCCGGCCTTCGATGTCCAGGAAGATGACGTTGGAGAAGGCGACCGCCTGGTCCGACCCCGCGCTCAGGACCTCGGTCCTATACTGGACCGCATAGGTCCCGGAGACGGAGAGGTCGTAGTTGTCCCAGAGCGAGGCGACGCCCGAGATGCTCTCCCCCGGCTTCAGCGTCAGGTAGTCACGGTCCTTGGGGGCCGCGCGCTTGTAGATCCGGCCGATGTACTCCACCGGCTCCCGCGCGAGTGAGACGGAAAGGATGTCCGCTTCGATCCCCTCGACGACCGGCGTGTGGTAGCCGAGGATCCGGACCGGGCTCGTGGACACGTTCGTGAACGTGACCTTGAGGTCCACGGGCGCGTCCGCCGGAAACCGCGTCGCCTCGGACGTGAGCTGGATTTCGATGGCCTCCTTGGCACTCACGTGGAATGGGATTGAGACGAGCGCGGCCACGATAAGACATGTCAATTTCATCCGTCTGCCCCTGGCTGGGTGTGTTGCCCTGGCAGGGTGCAATACCCTGGGTGAAATGATCAATGTGACAATCGCGCTACTCGGAGCGCCGGTTTGTAACCAGAACCGCTACAAACACTTTCGTGACACGTGGCTACTTGAAGATCTTCGACAGCAGCCACACCACGGCGGACTCGGCGGCGCTGTTGTTCAGGTGCCGGGCCCGGCGGCCGTAGGTCTCGCTGGGCTGGGCCTTGGTCAGCTCATCCGTGTAGGGCGCGGAGCCTTCTGGCGCGCAGCTTCCGCAGAACAGCCGCTCCTCCCAGACGAAGCCGTAGCGCGCATCCAGCCTCCGGCCACACGTCACGCAGGCCGGCTCGTCCCCCAGGCGCACCTTGGGCAACAGGCTCAGGCTCTTCCGGGTGTCGTACTCGTGCTCGAAGTCGGCGGCGATGGGCTGCGGCTCATGGCGGGGGGCGGGCTCCGCTGCCTTCTGGAGCCGCGCCAGCTCCTCCGCGTCCAGGGCCACGCCCCGGCACTTCACGCAGACGTCCACCGTCACGTCCCGCAGGTCCACCGCCGGTAGCGGCGCGCTTGCGCACGTGGGGCAGGTGGGCGCCTGACGCCCGCAGGAGGGACACCCCGGGACGTACTGGAGCGAGGCCTCGCAGCCCTTGCACCGTCCGGGCTTGCCCTTCGCCTGCTCGAACACCGCCGTCAGCGTGGGCCCGCCGACGACCCTCGCCAGCATCTCCTCCTCGAACCAGGCGGCGCCGCAGGCACCGCACTCGTCGCGCACCAGCCCCCGGGCGTAGGTGTTGCGCATCGTCGTCTGGCAAAAGGGGCACGCCTGCATGGCGTCCGCCAGCCTACCGGGTCTTCCCCGGAAACGGGATGCCGGGGGCCTTTCCGCGAGCCTCACCCCGCGCGGCGGCGCTTCTCCTTCTTCGGCTTGGGCTCGGG
>NZ_RAWE01000256.1 GCF_003611695.1 Corallococcus carmarthensis
GGGCGTCTGGGGGTGGGGCCCGCCTGCCTGCCCGCCGCTGACCGGCGTCCCGGTGCCCACCTTCCGGAAGGTCCCGTCCCCCTTCGCCCGAGGTGCGCCCATGTCCCAGGCCCACGAAACCGAAACCGAGAAGCAGGAGCGCCAGGCGCGGCGCCACGAAGCCCACGTCCGCGCCACCTACGCGGCGTTCATCCGCCACCTGTGCGAATTGAGCGCCCTGCCCTCCGCGCTCGCGGAGTCCGCCGCCGTGTCGGTGCTGAGCGCGCTGGAGCGCCGGCTCATGCCCAACGGGGCGCGCAACCTGGAGGCCCAGCTGCCGCGCCTGCTGGTGGAGTTCCTGCCGCCTCCGGAGGAGCGCCCCCCGCGCCCCCACCGCTTCGGCCGCGAGGAGTTCATCGCGTCCGTGGCGGAGGATCTCCAGATGCCCATGGACCAGTCGGAGCTGGTGGTCCGCGCGGTGCTGCGCGCCTTCCAGGACCAGATCACCGAAGGCGAGGCGGACAAGGTCGCCAGCAACCTCCCCTCGGACCTGCAGGCCCTCTGGCGCCTCACGCAGTAGGCGCCAGCAGGGCCATGACTCCTCTCTTGGAGCGCTACTCCGCGGGGCCGCTGCCCGCGCCGTCCCCGGTGGTGAACACCGGGGTGCCGCCGGGGAGGCTGGGGTCGTGCGGGAGGCTGCCGCGCGGGCTGCGCAGGTAGACGAACGGTGTGGCGAAGAGGAAGTTGCTCACGCGCGACGTGTAGATGTCCGCGTAGCGCTCCACCTGCCGCGCCAGGTGGCTCTTGTCGTTGCCAGCGCGGGTGAGCAGGCCCCAGTGCGGGTTGGACAGCTCACCGGCCGCGCGGGCCATGGGGCCCAGCTCCGCGTCCAGCGCCTCCAGCTCCGTGCGCAGCTCGGTGAGGCGGGTGACCAGCTCGCCTTCCGTGACGTCCGTGCGCGGCCCGTACTGATGGCGCCGCCGCTGGAGCTCCAGGCGGACCTGGCAGCTCTCCGCCTCCAGGTGCTCCTTCTTGAGCATGCGCTCGCCAATGCGCACCTCGGTGGCGCGGAAGGCGGCGATGGCGCGCACCTCGTCCTCCAGCTCGCGCAGGATGAGCGCGGTGCGCCAGCGCAGCACGTTCTTGGTGACGTGCACGTCGCCGAACATGTGGTCGCCCACGTAGAGGATTTCGTCGCCGGACAGGCCCAGGTGCCGCTCCAGCTCCAGCGCGCTGCCGCCGAAGTACGGCTTGTTCTTGTCCAGCGGTCCAGAGTGCGGCCGCAGCAGCGCCTCGCCATTGGCCTCCACCACCTCGAAGAGGGTGGAGCGGGTGGTGAAGAACTCGGGCTTGCGCGCGCTGACGATGACGACGTCGAAGAGCTGGCGCCAGGTCATGCCTTCGGGCAGGTGCCGGTCGAAGGCGAAGTGCATCATGGGCTCCGTGTAGGCCCACTCGCTGTTGGTGATGAGCAGCAGCTTCTTGCCGGCGTTCTTCTGGTCCAGCAGCGCGAGCGGCGTCTCCGGGTCGTCGATGACGTAGCGCTCGGGGTCCGCGATGATCTCCGCCTTGAGGCGCCCCTGCATGTGCGTGGCGTCCAGGTTCTTGCGCACGTGCTCGTAGAGGTCCGCGTAGCCCATGGGGCCGGGGAGCTGGCCTGCGTCCAGGCGGTCCACGAGCTGCGCGTAGATGCAGGCCTCGGAGAGGGAGAAGAGCGTGTTGAGGAACACCCAGCGCCGGTCCGCCAGGTCGATGACGGTGCGGTTGTAGGCCTCGCGTTGGGACTCGAAGCCCATGGGGAGGCTGCCGTGGAGGGCCTTCTTCACGAAGCCGAAGCGGTTGGCCTTGAGGAGGTTGCCCTTGGCGGTGTCGATGATGAGGCCGCGGATGGCGAGCATCGGGTCGAACGTCAGGTCAGCGACGGGCCAGCCCTGCTCCACCAGGCGGTCGCGAATGTATTCGTACGCGCGGCGTTCCCACGCCTCCACGCGGTAGTGGATGAGCGTGTAGTCCATGTCGTAGCCCACGGCCTTGATGGCACGCATGTTGAGCGTGCGGTTGCAGAACAGGCCGCGTTCGGGCGGGGGACCGGAGAATTGAGGACGCATGGGAGCAAGGCTTGCCAAGGCTGACGCTCAAAGTCGAGTGGCCCGTGTGCCCGAGTCGTTTCGTGGGCAGGCCCGGGGTCGTCCAGGTGTCGGAAAGATGGGATACAGGTGACGCACGCGAAGCGGCCGGCCGCGGGCGGGACCAGAGAGCGGAAGACATGTCGGGAATGACGCGGCGGTGCGGTGCGGCCCTGGCGGCGGTGGTGGTGCTGGCGGCGGGCGTGGCGGGGGCGGAGGAATGGGAGACGGTGGCCACGACGCCCTTTCTCATCAAGGTGCGGCCCCGTCCGGGGACGAAGGCGAAGGACATCTGGGCGGAAGGCGAGCTCAAGGCGAGCGCGGCGCAGGTGCAGACGGCGCTGGAGGACCAGGAGTCGTACCGGCTCTTCATGCCGTACGTGAAGGAGTCGCGGGTGGTGCGGCCCACGGACGACGGCGGGCGGCTCACGTACACGCGGCTGGACCTGCCGGTGGTGTCCTCGCGCGACTACATCTGCCACGTGGTGACGGAGTCGAAGGTCGCGCCGGACGGGACGGGCGTGTACCAGCAGCGCTGGAAGGCGGAGCCGGACGCGTTCCCGGCCCGGCGTGACGTGGTGCGCCTGCGGCTGAACGAGGGCAGCTGGAAGGTGGCGCCGAAGGACGAGGGGACGTCCTGGGTCGTCTACAAGTTCACGGTGGATCCCGGGGGTTCCGTCCCGGGGTTCCTGGCCAGCGTGGGGCAGAATGACGCGGTGGTGGACACGCTGCGCGCGGTGGAGAAGCGGGCGAAGACGATGACCGTGGAGCCGCCTCCCGCGAAGTAGGGGATGGAGGCAGGCGGGCCGGGTGTTCCCTCCGGACGCCATGGCTGACAACTCCAAGATTGAGTGGACGGACGCGACGTGGAACCCCGTGCGCGGCTGCGTGAAGCTGAGCCCCGGGTGCAAGCACTGCTACGCGGAGACCTTCGCGGAGCGGTTCCGGGGCGTGCCGGGCCACCCGTACGAGCAGGGCTTCGACCTGAAGCTGATTCCGGGGAAGCTCGCCGAGCCGCTGCGCTGGAAGGTGGCCAAGCGCGTGTTCGTGAACTCGATGAGCGACCTGTTCCTGGACGACGTCCCGGAGGCGTACATCGAGGCGGTGGCGCGGGTGGTGGCGCTGGCGGACTGGCACACGTTCCAGGTGCTGACGAAGCGCGCGGAGCGGATGCAGCGGCTGTTGTCCACGCGGCTGGCGTTCGCGGCGAGGCTGCCGAACGTGTGGTGGGGCGTGAGCGTGGAGGACCGGCGCTACGGCCTGCCGCGAGTGAAGCACCTGCAGGCCACGCCCGCGCGGGTGCGGTTCCTGTCCATTGAACCGCTGCTGGAGGACCTGGGCCCGGTGGACTTCACGGGCGTGGACGGCGTGATTGTGGGAGGCGAGAGCGGCGCGAAGGCGAGGCCGCTGGACCCCGAGTGGGTGCGTTCAGTGCGCGAGCAGTGTGACGCGGCGGGCGTGGCCTTCTTCTTCAAGCAGTGGGGAGGCAAGCGCAAGGCGGCGGCGGGGCGGGTGCTGGATGGGCGCACGTACGACGCGCTTCCCCGGAGCTCGGTGGCTCCGTTCCCCGAAGATGCCCGGCGTCTGCGCCTGCTGGAGGAGGCCGAAGCGCTGGCGGCCCCGTGGCTGTCGCCGCCAGCCATGGCGGTGGGGGGCGTGATCAGCGCCGCCGCTTCAACTTGAAGAAGTCGATGAGCGCCTTGAGCTTGGGCGCCAACTGGGTCCGGCTCGGGTAGTAGAGGAAGAAGCCGGGGAGGGTGGCGGAGTACGGTTCGAGCACGCGCACGAGCCGCTTCTCCGCGAGCAGCTTCCGGACGCGGCTCTCCGGGACGTAGGCGAGCCCCAGCCCGGCGACAGCGGCCTCCAGCACCAGCTCCGCGTCATCGAACACCACGCGGCCCTCGACCGCGACCTCGATGCGCTTTCCGCCGTCGGTGAGGCCCCAGCGGAGGAGGCCGCCGGTGGTCCGGCTGCGGTAGTTGATGCAGTCATGGTCGCGCAGGTCGCGAGGGTGCTTCGGCTTGCCGCGGTTCGAGAAGTACGACGGCGAGCCCACCACGTGCATGACGATGTCTCCGCTCACGGGGATGGCGATCATCTCGCGCTCCACGTGTTCGCCGACGCGGAAGCCCGCGTCGAAGCCCTGCTGCACGATGTCGATGAACGCGTCGTCCAGGTGGATGTCCACGCGGATGTCGGGATGGGTGGTGAGGAACTCCGCGAGCCGGGGACCGAGCACCTCCTGGTAGCCGTAGCGAGGCAGGGTCAGGCGAAGGAGTCCGGAGGGCCGGTCGCGAAGCTCGCCGATGGACTCGAAGGCGTCCTGCACGCCGTGCATCGCGGGCCCGAGCCGCTCGAGGAAATGCGAGCCGGCTTCGGTGAGTCCCACGCTGCGGGTGGTGCGTTGAAGGAGCCGTACGCCGACGCGTTCCTCGAGGGCCCGGAGGCTCTGGCTCACCGCGGAGGGAGTGACCTGGAGCTCCGCGGCGGCGGCGGTGAAGCTCTTCCGGCGAGCCACCGCGAGGAACGCCATGAGGCCGGAGAGGTCGTCGCGCATTCCTTAGCGTAGCTACAAAGTGCATCCAGTGACGACGCGTTTCGGACCGGAGGCCGCGGGCGTACTTCATGGGCCACGGAGGCAGTCATGAGCGCACAGGGCAAGGTCTGGTTCGTCACGGGTTCGTCGTCGGGGTTCGGCCGGAGCATCGTGGAAGAGGTCATCGCGAGAGGGGAACGCGTGGTCGCGACGGCGAGGGATCCGCGCACGCTGGAGGACCTGGTGGCCCGGGCACCGGACCGGGTGCTCGCGGTCCGGTTGGACGTGACGAAGGAGGAGCAGGTCCAGGAGTCCATCGCGGCGGCGCTGAAGCGCTTTGGTGCCATCGACGTGCTGGTGAACAACGCGGGCTACTCGTTGTTGGGGGCGGTGGAGGAGACGAGCGACGCGGAGCTGCGAGCGGCGTTCGAGCCGCTGTTCTTCGGCGCGGTGGCGATGACGCGGGCGGTGCTGCCGCACATGAGGGAGCGGCGGACGGGCATCCTCGTTCAGCTCACGAGCGTCGCCGGGCTGGTCACGTACCCGGGCGTGGGTGCGTACAGCGCGGCCAAGCACGCGCTGGAGGGCTTGTCCGAAGCGCTCGCGAAGGAGGTCGCGCCGTTCGGCGTGAAGGTGCTCCTCGTGGAGCCGGGCATGTTCCGCACGAGCCTGCTGGGCCCGTCGTTCCGGCCGATGCCGGAGCTGGCGGCCTACGCTGAGACGGTGGGCCCGATGCGCGCCTACGTGGTGCAGTCCGCCGGCACACAGCCCGGGGACCCCGTGAAGGCCGCGAAGGCCATCGTGGCCGCCGTGGCCGCGGGGGCCCCGACGCTGCGGCTGTTCCTGGGACCGGACGCTCCCGGAGCCATCCGCGAGAAGCTCGCGCAGGTGTTGGAGGACGTGAACCGCACGGAGCAGATCGCGCTGTCGACGGGGTTCTAGGTCGATAGTTCTGTCGGACTCGCCGACTATGACCGGGGCTGCTCCCCACTCGGGGACGCAGCCAGGAGTCGCGAGCGATGGAATGCCGCCGGTGGGTGGTGCTGTGGCTGGGGCTCCTTCCCGCACTGGGAGGGGCCGCCCCATCTCCTGGCTCGGAGGACTCACCGGGCGCTGAACGCTCGGTGTACTCGCTGATGCGGCTGGAGGTGACGACCCTCACGCTGCTGCCACGTACGTGGGCAGGCGCGGATGAGGGCTTCGCCCAGGTCGAGCCCACGCTCATCCTCGACGGTGGCCCGGAGCTAGGCGTCAGCCTGGGCGCTCCCGTGCGGTTGCGACTGTGGGGCGGCGAAAAAGGCGCAGGCCGTTTCCGGCGCGAGGACTGGGACAGTCTCTCCGACTGGGGCCAACTCGTGCGTGCCCTCAAGCTGGGCTCGGACCAGTCGCCCGTCGGTGTCTGGTTGGGAGCCCTGGGGGACTACAGCCTGCTGTCGGCGCATCTGGTGCGTCGCTACTCCAACCGGACGAACCCCGACTACCACCCGGCGGGAGGCTTCCTCACGGGCACCCTGGGCCCGCTCTACACAGAAGCCTTCGTCTCGGATGTGCTGGGCGCGCGGTTGATGGGCGCGGAGCTCGCGCTGGATGTGCAGCACCTCCTCTTCGGCCGGGGCCGCGAAGCCGGGCGCTACACGCTCGCCGTCTCCGCCGTGCATGACTGGGGACGTGCCGGAGGACGTGCGCCCGGGGTGACGCTGGCACACGTGGACGGAACGGCCGTGGTGCTGACGCGTCCGGGCCTTGAAGCGCACCTGCTGATGGGATGGGGAGGGCGGCCAGGTGAAGGAGGTGCATGGGGCGCGGTGGTAGGGGCTGGCGCGGACGCGGTGACACCCACGCTGGACCTGTCGCTGCGGCTGGAGGTGCGCAGGCAGCACGGAGGCTTCCGGCAGGGCTTCTTCGGACCGGACTACGAACTGGCCCGCTTCCAAGCGGCGGGGCCGGTCGGCGCGCCACTGGCGACGGCTTCCTTCCCGGACGGCTACTCCCTCCAGGGCGAGGCGCGGGCAGGTTGGGATGCCGTGAGCTACGGCGGGCTGCAACGGCACCTGGCCTTGTCGCTGAGCGTGGAGGCCTTCTCCTGGGGCCGCGTGGACGTGGACGGCCGGGTGGCGGTGCAATTGCTGGGACGCGACCTGGAAGTGGCGCTGAAGGGCTTGGGGATGGGCCTGGGGCAGCCCGGAGCCCGCTACCTGGGAGCGGCGGAAGCGCGCTGGCGGGTCTTCGCGGGAAAGCTCTACGTGATGGGCACGGGTGGCACGCTGCTGTTCCCGGAAGGGGACGGAACGCTCCGGCCTGGGGCCTTCGTTTCGGCGGGCCTGGGGGTGGACAGTGCGCGCTGAGGCTCTGTGGGTGTGCCTGGCCGTGCTCGTCACCGGATGCACACCGCTGCGGCCCGTGTCTGGCAGGAGCCTGAGCTACACGACACGCACGGTCGCGGTTGAAGCATCCCCTGAAGCATCCTCGCGCGCAGCCGTCGTCGAGCCCGCTGACGAGGTGCAGCGGCTGCACCGTCGCAAGGCCCTCCGCCAAGAGGGATCGGGCGCGAGTCCAGGCCGTGTGGCCGTGGCCGCGAGTCCGGTACCCCGGGAGGATGTCTGGGAGAAGTTGCTGACGGACGCAGGCCTGGAAGAGGGAGACGAACGCCCCCTGCCAGGAGGGCCGCTCACTTCCATGCAGGCGGCGCGGCTCCTGACGCTGTTGCTGCGCAAGCCAGTGACGCTCGGAACCTTCCCCGCGCGCATGGCCGTGGGCCACGTGTTGCGCGAGGTGCTGGCGGAAGGTGCGGTGTCGCGTGACGACCTGTCACGCAGGGTGGAGCGCTTCAGGCGGGTCGCGGTGCTGCGGCCAGATGGCTACCTGGCCTGGGTATGGAATGGCCGCACGCAGCAGAAGGCGGGGACGGTGGAGTGGAAGGACGGCGCGTTCCGGGCAGGCCCGTTCGAACTGGGCCGCTTCTACGCGAGCAACGGCTTCGTCTTCCAACTCGCGGACGAGCAGATGGCGCCAGTGAACGGCCCGGTGTTCGTCGAGGTGTACGACGACGCGGACATCCTCGGCCGGACCCTGGACGGAGCGGAAGCCGCGGTCGTGAAGCTGGCGCTCGCGTTGGGGAAGTTCTTCACGTACCCGCTGGACAGCGTCGCCGCGTTGAAGGACCTGCCAGCGGGAGTGGCCGCGCTCCTCGCGTCATCGCCCGAGTACTTCGAGCGCTTCCGGTTCATGTCCCGAGGCGAGCAGATGCGCACCGTGGCCGAGCTGGCCACGAACCTGCTCCTGACGACAGGCTCCGCGACAGCCGCGACGCGCACGGTGACAGGAGCCCTGACGGGCGCCGAGGCAACGGTGCCCGTCCTATCGCTGTCCGCGCAAGGAGCGCTCGCCTTCGAGCGTGTCGCGGTCCCCGCAGGCCGCGCGGCCTCCGTCCTGGGGGGAGGGCCGGGGGCGGCCATCGTCCTCCAGCGTGCATCCACGGCGACGCAGGGGGGAGCACCCTCCAAGGGCCCAGGCCAGTGGGGGCCCGTGAAGGAGTCCATGAAGCCTCGTGCCCGGCGCTACCAGGAGCAGATCACGGGGCACTCCGCGGATGAGGCGTACTGGGTGGGTGGCACCAGCACGCAAGCGGGAGGCGTGAAGTTCGACGGTTTCAAGGACGGCGTGCTACTGGAGGCCAAGGGGCCCGGCTACGCGAAGTTCTTCGACGGTCTGGAGCCCAAAGAGTGGTTCAAGAACTCAGGAGCGGTTGACCTTGCTGATCAAGCAAGGCGCCAGAGTAAAAGGGTTCAAGGCATGGGCATCTTGATTGAGTGGCACGTGGCGGAGGCCGAGGCAGCCCGTGCCATTGAGTTTCTGCTGAAGCGCGAAAATATCAGCGGCATCAAGGTCGTCCCCACCCCTGCACGATGAGGAGAACCGCGTGACCGTAAGCTCCGAGGCCACAGCCTGGCCTGAGACATATTACGCAGGCGCCTATTGGGGACCGCGCAAGGAATCTCCTGAGGAGTGCGCCCGGCGCGCTGCGGACTTCCTCAACCTGCTCTCCCCATACGACCCGCTCTTGACGACATGGTACAAGCCCACCCGGTCTCTCAAGGACGTACGCAAACACCCACTGATGCCACCTGACGTCGCCACGCTCGCCGAGTTGTTTCGGCGTGGTGTGAATCGCGAGAAGGGAGGGCCAGTCTTCGAGGATCTCGGCTTCCGCTTCCTGTCTGGGAATGGCGGCCTGGGGACTGACAGTGTGCACCTGAACACCGTTTGTGGAGGTTATAGCGGGGTCAACACCAATCTCTGTCTCATGTCCTTTCCGAGCAAAGGGGCTCCTAGGGAGCGGCTGTTGTCAGTGCCCGTGTTGAGCGGCGTGCTTCGAAGCATGGCGCTCGCATTCGACCCGGATTGGGCTGTTGCCGGATCCGACGAATACCGCAAATTGATGAACGCGGACTCAACCGCAGGAGCGTTCGTCGGCTGGGTCACGTATCAGTCGCGACGCCGTGGGACGGTGCCACCGCTTCCCGCTCCGGTCCGCATCGAGCCGGTTGAGGACAAGGGTGCACTCATCATCCTCGCGCCAGAGCGCATCTCCGCGAGGAACCCCGAGCACGTCGAGCAGGGCCACCGTATCGGAGCGCTGCTGGCCAAGGCCGGCCTCATGCGGCCTGTCATGCCCTGACCCGCGTGGGTTGATCAAATCGAAGGAAACCGCACCCCTGGCAGGACGAGCAGTCGCGTTCCCTCCGCGTCCTGGAGTTCCAGCGTATAGACACCACGAGCTTCCTGGGGCTCTGCTTCGGCTTCCACGATGATCTGGGAGGTTCCGCCTTCGGTATCGGGAGCCACCTCCGCCACTTCCACGACCCTCAAGGTCTGATGATTCGGACTGCTGAGGCTCGCCCTGGCGATCTTGCCGGACAGTGGCGTCGGCCCGGAGAACTCCAACTGCACCGCGACCCGGCTCGCGGAGCGGAAGCCCCTGACCTGGAACTCCGCGCCCAAGAGCCCCTTCAATGCCAATGGCTTGACTCCCCTTTGATCCAGGATCTTCTCGGAGAGCAGCGCCGCCAGTCCCACATCGGGACAGACCTGCTCGGGAAGCGGAGTGGCTGCATCGGCGGACATCCCTCCATCCGCGGCGGCCAGAAACGGAAGCAAGAACAGGAGCACGTGTCCTCCTATTCGTCGTATCGCCACACACTCCGCACGGACATCAGGTTGGGCACGATCGCGGTGTTCTCGTCTCCCCCTTCACTGCGAGGAACGCCCCGCGTGCTGTCGTCGAGGAACCAGAGCTCGATACAGACGGGAAATGTTTCACCTGTCTTCTTCTGACGCAGTTGGGTGAACCGACCGTAGACCCGCTTGGAGCCGACATAAATCGTACCGGTCAGCATGGAACCCCACTGCACACGTCCCTCGCCGCCTTGCGTGTACACAGCGGCACGTCCCTCGCGGACCGTGACGAATCCAGCGTCGCTCGTGCTCGGATCGAACACGCCGGACCACTGTCTTCCGCTGATCTTCAGCTTCTTCATCACTGCCCGCACATCCTCCGGACAGTCTTCCGCGGGAGGCGTGGGCCGATCCACCAGGGGCGCGCTGGCACACGCCATTCCCGCCATGCAGGACGCAATCGCCGCAGTCTTGAGGGTGCGGCCAATCTTCGGAGACGGCGGGACAGAAGGCTTTGTCGTCACGGGAGAGGGTTCCTCTTTTTTCGGCGCCACCACGGAGGCGGCGGTCGCCAACGCGGCGACAGGAACACTGTGCGGGCGGTCCGGCGCGCTCGCCAGTTTATGACCAACTGGGGCGGAAACAGTCTCCAGGACCTCTGGGGTTGTATGACGAGTCCAGCCCCGAAAGAGGACCTCCCAGGTCCCAGGTCCCGCCAGTAGCAATCCCAGGCACACCGCCACCGCCACCCAGACCCAGGTCGGGAACCGGCGCGGCACCACCACCGCGGGAGCAGGCCGGGGCGCGGGCGTCAGGTACGGCTGATCCGGCCACACCGGACGCCGGATCTGATTCGGTGTGCCCGGAATCTCATCAAAGAGGTGCGCCTCGAACTCCGCCGCCTCACCGGACAGCAGCCCCCGCATCAGCTCCGAGTGCGCCGCATCGCCTGTGCGGGGCCGCTGCTCCGGCTCCTTCTCCAGCAGCCGCAGGATGGCCCGCGACAGGGTCTCCGGCACCTGCGGGTTGATGCCCCGAGGCGACGGCGGCAGCCGCTCCGTGATGGCCACCGACAGCAGCTCCGGCTCCTGCCCGGGCGGGAACGGGTAGTGCCCCGTCACTGCCCGGTACAGGCACACGCCCAGGGCATACAGGTCATCCGCTTCGCTGTACGGATAGCGCAGCTCCGGCTGCCTCCAGTGGCGCTGCTGGAAGCGGATGGCCTCCGGACTGCGCAGATGCAGCGTGCCCGGGGGCAGGGTGGTGGTCGTGAGCGTCGTGGCCCCCGTCTGGTCCCCGGCCCCGAAGTCGATCAACACCGGCACCTGCCCCCGCGTGCGGATCAACAGGTGCTCCGGCTTGAGGTCCCGGTGCAGCACTCCCCGTGCGTGCAACACCCCCAGCGTCATCGCCACCGAGCCCCCCACCATGGCCACCTGCCGGAACGTCGGGTTGACCGTCTCCGCCCAGGTGTGGAGCGCCATCCCCTCCACGCAGTCCATGACGAAGTACGGCAGCCCTTCCACCGGGTCCGGCCACCGCCCCGTGGCATGCACCCGCACGACGTTCGGGTGCCACGCCCGGTCCAGGAGCAGCGCCATCTCCCGCAGCGCCCGGGCTGGATCCGGATGCAGCGACAGCTTGAGCGCGAAGCTCCGCCCCGGCGCGTCCAGCGGCTCCACCCTGTAGACGGCGCCGTACCCGCCTACCCCCAGCGTCCCCAGCACGCGCCAGCGCCCCACCACCGCGCCGGGCTGGAGCGCCGCCGGGAACACCTGTGACCCTTCCAGACCCATGGACTCCCAGCGTCGCATGAAGTCCACTCAACCTGGAAGGTCACCTGGCACGGACGCCGGACGGAAACCCGGGATCATGTGCTCTCACGTCAGGAAGTCTCACCCCGGGACCCGCGCGGAATGCTCCCAGCGGAATCAGTCGGCGGTGACTGAAATGTGACATGCGCCAGGTCACGGAACGAGCGGGGTGTGTCAGACGGATTTGGTGTATTGAGCCGCGTCTCATCGCAGCACCTCCCCCCATTCAGGAGTCCCTGATGCGTCTTGGCTCAGCCCTTCTCGCCGTGAGCATGCTCGCCGGTTGCGGTGGTGGTCTCGAAACCGAAACCACCCCCGAGTCCGTTACCTCCACCCCGTCCGTCGAGCAGCAGCAGGCGCCCATCCTCACGCAGACGAACGTCGACGTGGCCATCGAGTGCTCCGGCATCCTCGAGTTCGCGAACACGGCGTCGTACGCGATTCTCGACCGCTACCTGCCCAGCAACGTGGTCACCAACATCGTGAACCGCCGCGCCACCGCGCCGTTCACGTCCCTGGCGGACCTGGGCTCCGTGCCGCTCGTCGGCCCGGCCCGGCTCAAGCAGATTGAAGGCGGCGCCCGGACCCTGGACTACATCGACGCGGACTGCGTCGGCATCCTGGACGGCATCGCCATCTCCCGTGACGACCAGACCGCCATCGTGGCGCTGGTGAACAGCATCGACGACTCGGAGCTGCACGACGTCCTGCCGGACGCGTGGAACGGCGCCGTGAACCTGCTCAACACCCGCCCCTTCACCACCGCGCAGCAGATCGCCGACACGGCGGGCATCGGTGACGTGAGCTTCCGCAACATCCGCAACTCCGCCACCCTGAGCCGCCCCCTGGAGGCGCTCTTCGCCGCGGTGAACGCCATCCCCAGCAACGGCTCCTATGGCGCCGTCACCAAGCGCCACTTCGACTGGTGGAACATCGCGTCCGCCGGCCACTACTACCGTGACGACAAGACCTGCTTCGGCCTGGAGCCGAGCAGCGTCCCGTCCGGCGCCGCCATCCGCCCGAACCTGGCGGACGCCGCCGAGGTGCGCACCGCGGTCCAGAACGCCGTCGCCTACGTCAACGGCAACACCCTCATCCCCGCCGCGGTCCGCACCGCGGGCTTCGCGAACCTGGACGCGCTGACCCAGGGCCGCTCCTTCAAGGGCTGCATCATCACCTACGAGAACGACCCCTGGAGCCGCAACACCGTCCACATCTACGTGGACACCGTGACCGGCTTCAGCGTGATGACCGAGACCTGGTGGGCGGAGTAATCCTCCCCACCTGACGTCCCGCCGTCCCGAAGCCCCGGGTTCCCTCCAAGGAGCCCGGGGCTTTGTCGTGTCCGGAAGCAGGCAGCCCCCTGGCGGGCAGGCCCCCCACCACCCCCGGTGCGGGAAGGAAACCGTGCATCCCCGCGTGTCTATGGGTATAGACA
>NZ_RAWE01000257.1 GCF_003611695.1 Corallococcus carmarthensis
CCCGCCACGCAGGGAGGCAGCGCCACCGCCGCCCCGCCGGGGCCTCCGCCGGAGGGCAGCATCCTCATTGGCGAGGTGGGCAGCCTCACCGGCTCCGAGGCCACCTTCGGCATCTCCGCGCGCAACGGCATCGACCTGGCGCTCCAGGAGGCCAACGCGGCGGGCGGCGTGCGGGGCCAGAAGCTGGTGGTGCGCGTCTACGACAGCCAGGGCCGGCCGGAGGAAGGCGCCCAGGCCGCCACGCGGCTCATCGCGCAGGACAAGGTGGTGGCGCTGCTGGGTGAGGCCGCGTCCTCCGTGTCCATGGCCATGGCGGACAAGGCGCAGGCGGGGAAGGTGCCCATGATTACCCCCACCTCCACCAGCCCGGAGGTGACGAAGAAGGGCGACTACATCTTCCGCGTCTGCTTCATCGACCCGTTCCAGGGCCTGGTGATGGCGAAGTTCGCGCGGGAGAACCTGAAGCTCAACAAGGTGGCGGTGCTCACCGACAACAAGAGCGCCTTCTCCGTGGGGCTGGCGGAGGTCTTCAACCAGAAGTTCAAGGAGTTCGGCGGCACCATCGTCGGCAACGAGAGCTACTCCAAGGGCGACACGGACTTCCGCGCGCAGCTCACGTCCATCAAGAACCTGAAGCCGGAGGCGGTGTTCGTCCCGGGCTACTACACGGACGTGGGCATCATCGCGCGGCAGGCGCGCGAGGTGGGCCTGCGCGTGCCGCTGCTGGGTGGTGACGGCTGGGACTCCGACAAGCTGTACGAGCTGGGCGGCTCCGCGCTGGAGGGCAGCTACTTCTCCAACCACTACTCGCCGGACAACCCGGACCCCGTCGTGCAGAACTTCCTGAAGAAGTACAAGTCCGCCTACGGCGCGGTGCCGGACAGCGTGGCGGTGCTGGCGTACGACGCCGCGCGCCTGCTGGTGGATGCGATGAAGCGCGCGCCGGACACCTCAGGCCCCGCGCTGCGGGACGCCATCGCGGCCACGAAGGACTTCCCGGGCGTGGCGGGCACCATCAACCTGGACGCCAACCGCGACGCGGTGAAGCAGGCGGTGGTGATGAAGGTGGAGGGCGGCAAGGCGGTGTTCGTCACCACCGTGAAGCCGTAGCGCCCGGCAGCGGACCCGCGGGCGCCCTTCCTCCCGGACGGGAGGGGCGCCTCAGGGGATGGGCGACTGGATGACGTAGTAGATGGACTGGAAGTAGGTGTTGAGGGCGCGGATCAGCTGGATGAGGAACGGCCAGCTGAGCACGGAGAAGCCGAAGAAGGCCGCCGTGATGACGCCGTACTCCGCCATGGCCTGGCCGCGCTGGCGCCGCGAAAGAGCCTTGGGCGTCTTCATTCCGCGTCCTCCGGAGGGGGCGAATCCTCCTTCGAGGGGTTCTTGCACTCCTTCAGGCAGGTGTCCTTGATCTTCGTGAACATCTGCACGCACTCGACCTGCCGCTTCGAGCGCTCCTTGCAGAGCTTGGTGTTGCGCGCCAGATCGTCCACGCACACCTGGGCGCAGTCCTTGGCCCAGGCCGCGGGGGCGACGAACAGCGCCGCGCCGACAGCCAGTCCCCAACCCCATTGCTTCTTCATGTCCTCGCGCCCCTTTGTCGCAATGCTCACGGCAGGGCCTCCGGCTTCTGCATCAGCGACAGGTGGAACTCCACCTCGCCGCTGCCCGCCGCCTTCTTCAGGATGACCTGTCCGCGCATGCCTGTGTTGCTCACCACGAGCTCCCGCTGCTGGAAGCCTGGTGAACTGCCAGCCTCCGCCTTCCAGCCCTGGAGGCGCAGCGTGGAGCGGTAATCCCGCTCCGCGTCATCCACGCTCTCCGCCGCCACCCGGCCCGTCACCGTGGTGTTCTGGAGGCCCTCCATGTTCAACGTCATGGTGGAGGCCTGCCGCAGGTTCGGCGGCACCGGAACCCAGTCCGGTATCTGGGCGGCGCGGCGCTGCAGCATGTTGCCCATCTGCCCGGCGGAGACGAAGGCCATCGTCTCACCGCCCTGCGCCAGCGTGGAGACCAGGCGGATCTCCTCCGTGTCCGGCTCCCAATACCCCACGTAGCCGGAGTTCTCACTGAAGCGCACCCCGATGACGGGCAGGCCCTGGTCCAGGATGACCTTGCGGTAGTGCTGGAGGACCTGGTCCGACGAGTCCTTCGTGGTGAAGAAGGCGACGGCGATGGGCACGTCCGGCCCCAGGTAGTCCGCCGCCAGCGCCTCCGGACGCCCCGCGTTCGGGTACGGCGGGAAGTACGTCAGCGAGCGCGCCAGGATGGCCTCATCCCGCTTCGAGCGCCGCACGCCCTCCTGCTTCGCCTCCGCCGCATCGACCTGGTTCTCCATGCGCTCCAGTTCGGACTCCACCTTTCCATAGGTGGCGTCCTCCCAGGCCACGCCCAGCAGCACGCCCACCACGGACACCGAGAACAGCAGCGCCCCCGTGCGGAAGGCGGGGTGATGGGCCAGATCCTTCAGCACTTCTCCGCATCCTTACAGCCCAGGTACCAGTCGCCGCGCTGCCCGTGCTTGTAGATGGCCTCGCTCTTGTTGGTGTCCCAGTCCTTCCACTCGGTGGTGAAGTAGTTGGCGCCCCGGCCACCACGGCCCTCCTGGTCAAGCGCAATGGAGGGCGTGGGCGTGCGGCCGTCGTGGGGCTTGATGGCCACGTTCGGCGTGAGCGGGCTGTCGCCGATCACCAGGGCCAGCGGCGAGAGCAGGTCCTGGGTGATCTTCTGGCTGAACTGCGCGTAGCTCGATGCCATGCTCGCGTACTTCAGGCTGCGGTTGTAGGCGAAGTTGACGCGGTCATACATCTCCCCGCTCTTGTCCCCCGGCTCCTCGTCGGCTTCCTTCGTGAGCGCCCAGGTGTCGGTGATGATGGCCAGCTTCTGCTCCTTGAGGAAGTAGGCGTTGCCATCCTCGCCGCCCTGGCCCGCCTCGGCGTTGCTGTGGACGTCGCCTTCCCCCCTCCAGTTCTTCTTCACGAGCTTCGGCTCCTTGCCGAACTGGGGCAGGAACGTCTCCGGCAGCATGTAGTTCTCCACCACCGCACGGGCCGAGCACTTCACCAGGCCGCCGTTGGTGAACTGGTTCTGGTACAGGCGGTGGCGGGGCTCCAGCAGGCTGCCCGCGCCCGTGTCGGGCGCCTCGCACGTCACCTGCTTGGCGGCGCTGTTCATCCAGCAGACGTGGGCCACCACCGCCTTGTGGTGATCCGGATCACTGCAGTCCAGGTACGAGCCGTCCGAGCCGGTCTTGTCCGTGCGGTCGATGCCGGACTCGTGGTCGCAGAAGGTCAGCCGGGAGAAGTACTGGACCTGCGTGCCACCACTGCCCGAGTTGTTCGACTTCAGGGCCTGGGTGTAGTCCTGCGTGGTGTAGTCCCAGACGGTGGACAGCGCCGCCTCCTGGGCGTCCAGGGAGTAGCGCAGCAGGTCGTCCAGGAAGATGGCGTAGAGGAAGATGGGGATCAGGACGATCATCGACAGCGCCATCTCCACGGAGGCGGCGCCACGGGGGCCACGGCGAAGTCGGGGGCTCATAGGGTCAAATCCTGCGCGCCCGACGCGATCTGTCCGGCGTCCGAATTGCCCGCGGCGCCGAGCACCCGGGTCGCCTCCTGGGCCGTGAAGGGGTGGAGCTTGGCGCGCCAGTAGGGGTTGAAGAGGCTGGGCGCCTCCTTCCAGCCGCCCTTGCCCAGCCGGTGGTAGTAGACCAACGCCTTGGACACGGCGGCGCCTTCTCCCGGCGCCAGCCGGAGGTCACCCTCGCCCTGCGCCCCGTGGCTGAAGCGCATGGTGCCGGAGCTGTTGAGCTCCCAGGGCGCCTTGGTCCCGCCGCCGATGAAGAACTGCTTGGTGACGTAGCTGTAGACGTGCGGCTGGCCCCAGTCCTGGTCCGGGTCGTCAATGCCGCGGAACTTCATGAAGCAGTTCCCCGTGGAAGCGCACGAGGACAGTTCCTTGGTGTTGACGCCCTTGAACTCGTTGTGCTGTCCGCTGTGGCCCCCGTTCGGCTTGTGCTCGCTGCCGCTCTCCGCGCTGCTGAGGGTGGCCTTGTAGGGGAAGCCGGAGATGCCGTCGCGCCACTGCTGGATCAGGATTCCGTGCTCGTCCGCGCCCACCATCTTGCCGGTGTTGCCCGAGGTCTGGCCGTTGGCGTGGACGCCGCTCATGGACTCGATGACCTTCGCCGTGCCCGAGTGGTCCACGCCGACGTGCGTGCCCCGGCTGGGGATGTCCTTGAGCAGGGACTTCTGGAAGGTGTTGTTGAGGTAGGTGGGGA
The DNA here is from genome assembly GCF_003611695.1 of Corallococcus carmarthensis. Classification (GTDB taxonomy): domain Bacteria; phylum Myxococcota; class Myxococcia; order Myxococcales; family Myxococcaceae; genus Corallococcus; species Corallococcus carmarthensis. The sequence continues at coordinate 4,283 of NZ_RAWE01000257.1, forward strand.
TGCCGTTCATCAGCACCGGGATGCTCCGGTCCGACGCCCAGCCCGGGCGCGTTGCGTTGGCGACCTCCGTCATGGAGCGGGCGCGCGCCTTCACGTTGGTGCTGGCCGCCTTCTGGCAGTTCATGCCGTCCACCACGCAGTCGAACTCCTGGATGTTGAGGCCCCCCACCGCGGCGCTCACGTTGCTGGCTCCGGGCACGTTGTAATCCGTCAGGTCGCTCAAGCCGGAGCCGCGCAGGGCGTTGCGCGTGGCCGTGTGCACGGCGGACTGGGAGCCGTGCAGGGCGTCCGCCATGCCGTTGAGGTCCTTGATGACGTTGTTGAACGGCCGCTCAAGGTTCTTCACCTTGTTGTTGTAGGTGTTCGCCTTCTGGCTGTACTTGCCCGCGATGATGCCCGCCTCGATGGCGTGCGCGCAGTGCGACAGGACCGGGTAGCACTGCGCCAGCTCCTCGACGGCGATGATGCCGAAGTTCCAGGCTCCGGCGGTCATCATGTCGCCGGTGACGCTGGCGGCCACCATGTAGCCGTGCACGCTGGTCATGGCCGCGTAGGAGGCGGCGATGGCCCGGTTGGTGGCGGCGTAGTAGTTGAGCGAGCGCGCCTCCAGCACCGCCATGGAGTACGCCATCGTGTCGCTGTGCTGCTGCAGGCTCATCTTCTCCCGCAGGGCGTGGCTCAGGTTGAAGCTGAGCGTCGTCATCAGCGCGAGCAGCAGGAACGACAGACAGGCGAGCACCAGCGACTGGCCCCGGCTCCGTCGTCTACGGGCATGACGGGTCTTCATTCGGTCACCCCAGGGAGTCGAACGTGAAGGTGCACTTGTTCGTGAGATACGAGTCCGGCAGGTCGGTCTGCGTCAGGTACAGATTGGAATGCATCCGCATGATGTACGTGGCGCGGATGGGCAGGATGTAGATCTTCTGCTCCGCGGCCCTGTCGTTCTGATCGATTTGGTACTGCACGTACTTCACATTCGTCTGGGAGTCCTGCTTGCCCAGCCGGAGCACCCAGGGAAGCGTCTTCTGACCCCGCGCGATGTTGTAGATGACGACATCCGCGAAGGGGATGGGCAGCCGGTAGTTGAACGTCACCTGGATGCTCAGCTTGGTGCGAAGGCTCTTGCCCCAGTCACCGTCGCCGCCGGAGGCAATCCTCGGATCATCGAAGTCCGCCTCCTTGTTGTCGTGGGTGTCGGAGGTGATCAGGTTCTTGGAGGGGCCGCAGATCTGCACCTCCGCGTACTTGAGGTCGACCTCCGGCATCTTGTTCCTGGAGACGGCGTTCCACTTCTGGTTGAACTCAGAGGCGCCGTTGACGGGGGTGATCTTCTCCGCGCCACCGCCACCGGCCTGGCTGACCATGGGCAGCAGCACGGCGAGCGCCGCGCGCTCCATCATCTCCACGTTGCCGTTGTGCAGGGAGCCGGCCCGCACGGCCTTGTAGGCCGCGTACTTCGTCAGCAGGCGTGCCTGGTGCATCAGGCCCAGCTGGAGGATGCCCAGCAACAAGAAGACAAACAGGGGAAGGACGATGGCTGTCTCGACCGCCACCTGCCCTGATTCGTATCTGGCCCGCATGACCGTCCCCGGGAGTCACATGAGGTAAGCGTCTTCCCGACCCCAAATTTCTCCCACCTTATCCCCCAACCCTGTCGCGCGACACCATCCGTCAACTGGACGGTGTGGGTGCAGGGCCACCTGGCGTGCTGTCGGGTAGCGGGAGGGCCCGAGTCACGGCGCTTGACGCGACGCTCCGCGCATGGTCTCGAACAGGGCCGGAGTTGAATCAATCGGGCCGGGCAAAGCAATCAGAGGAGTGGCAATGAACTGGCGATTGGCATGGCGCGGGGCGTTGGTCGCGACGGCGGTGGCTCTGGCGTCGTGCTCGTGCGGCGGGGACAGCGGGAACGACGGCGAGGATGAAACCCCCACGGGTGAGGACCGTCCGGGCCTGGGCCGCGACGAGTCCGCGCCGCAAGGGACGGCCTTCACGCTGCCGAAGGGCATCGAGCTGGAGCAGCCCATCAAGGGCTACAACGACCCCGACCCCACGGACTGTGACGACAAGTACGAGGACGAGGCGAAGGGCCAGGGCGAGCTCGTGCGGCTGTGCCTCATCTTCCGCAACACCACCAACGGGCCCATCACCCTGCAGCTGCCGCCGGGGCTCATCTTCGTGTCCCGCAACCGCGCCGTGCAGAACGGCATGCTGGCGCAGCGGGTGGCCATCGAGGTGCCGGCGGGCGCGCGGTACTTCCAGCCCCTGTTCCTCTACTGCGTCAACAGCGAGCGGGATCCGTCCAACCCGGATGAGAGCTTCGACATGGGTCCCGTCACCCAGTACCAGGACTTCCAGGATCTGTTCCGCCTGCTGGAGACCAAGACGGTGACGAGCTCGAACTTCGCCATCGTCCAGCAGGCGATGACGGAGCTGTCGGATGGCAATGCCCTGCCTTCGAACATCCGCTCCCAAATCGAGGCGCTGTAGCGCCCGGAGCCGTCCGGCGGTGGGCGTTCACCGCCGCCGGGCGATCTCCTGGATGAGCGCCACGTAGCGGCGCTGCTGGGGGTTCAACTTGAAGGCCTTGCGCAGGGCGTCCTCCGCGAGCGCCCACTGGCCCTCGCCCCGGGCCACGTCGCCCAGGAAGGCCCAGCCCTCCTCCTGCCCGGGCTCCTGGCGCGTCAGTTCCTGGAGCTCCTGGAGCACGAGCCGGCCGTGCGCCTCCGGCTTCATCAGGTAGCGCGCCCAGGCGCGGTGGACCTGGTGCAGCGGCCGGGGGTCGATGTCGCAGGCGTATTCGAAGTACTCGAAGGCGCCCGCGAAGTTGCGTGCCTCCAGGCGCCGCTTGCCCTCGTCGAACTGGGTGGTGGCGTCCAGGAGGTCCGTGCGGATGCGGAACTGCTCGGCGGTGGAGGGCCGGCCGGTGTTGCTGCGCGCCTTCTCCCGCTGGGCCTGCCGGCGCTTCTTCCACAGCGCGTTCTGCTCCGGCTCCGACAGCGCGCCGTAGGCCCGCGCGTACGCGGCGAGCATCCCTTCCGCCTTCTCCTTCAGCTCCGCGGTCTGGAAGCGCAGCGGGGCGAAGCGGTCCGCGGCGGCGAGGAACGCCTTGCGCAGCGCCACGGGCTGCACGTCCTCCTGAACATCCAGGAGCGCGAACGGATCCAGGCTGCGGTGGTTGAGGAACGCGCCCACCAGGGCGTTGCGCGCGGCCTCGTCCTCGTCCGCGAAGGGCGTGCCCGACGGCGCCTGGGACGGCACGGGCACCGGCGTGGCGACGGGCTCCGGAGCGGCGATGAAGACGGGCTCCGGGACGGCCGGGGCCTTCTGGGCCAGCGCCTGGGCCCGCGCGTCCACGTCCTCCACGAAGCCCGCCACGCCCAGCAGGCACAGCGCGTAGAGCCGGCGCAGCACGACCTCCATGTCGAAGCCGGTGCGCTCCAGCAGCTCGTTGAAGGTGGGCCGCTGGCGCAGGGCCTGGAACAGGCGCGCGTCCTTGGAGGACAGCTTGGGGGCGGACTCCACGCCGGGCATCTGTCCGAAGCGGCGGTCGTCGGTGAAGGTGAAGTGCGTGGCGACGGTGTCGAAGGGCAGCTGCGTGGAGACGCCGGTGAGGATGAGCTGCGCGGTGTTGGCGCGCACCGTGGCGTCCAGGTTCTCCACGTCCGCGATGAGGCGGTACTTCGCGTCCGTCCAGCGGAAGCAGTCCAGCAGCTTGTGCGCCAGGTTCGCCTGGAGCTGCTTGTAGAGGTCGAACGGGCTGATGAGCCCCTTCTGCACGAGCAGCGCGCCCAGCTGCAGGCCCGAGGACACGCTCTCCGCCAGGGCCTTCTGGTAGTCGCCTTCCGTCAGGCGGCCCTTCTCCACCAGGTACTTGCCCAGCGTCTCGTGCAGGAGGTTGGAGTTGCACGCCACCGGCGCGCCGTCCTCGAAGGTGATGCGCTTCTCGCGCTGGCGCACCTTGAGCTCCAGCGTGCAGGTGCGCTCCTCCACCATCAGCGCGTGCAGGAGCAGCGGGAAGGGCGTGTCCGCCAGCATGCCCTCGCGCTGGCGCAGCACCTGGGACGACGGGGGGAACATGCGCGAAGCCTGGGACCCTTCTCGCCCGCGGGAGCGTCAGGGGCGGGCTTCGCGCGGGCTACTCCGCGTCGTCGCCGCCCACGTCGTCCGCGGCGTAGGGGTCATCATAGTAGGAGCCGTAGGGGCCCGGGGCCGCGCCGTGCGTGGGCAGGTAGCGGGTCAGGTACGCCCCCACGCCCATCATCAGCAGGGCCACGGCGGCGTACGTCAGCGGGCGGGACGGGCGCGCGCGGTACGCCCACCAGCGGTCGCGGCGCTTCTGGAAGCGGGGGGCGACGGCGTACTCGCGCCAGGCGGCGTCGCGGGCGTCCTTCGCCTCCACGTCCAGCCCCTGCTTGTCCAGCACGCGAGACAGGAGCACGCGGCCCTCCACGGAGCCCTGGCGCACCTGGAGGAAGCGCTCCAGGGCCTCCTGCGCGCCCTTGAAGTCACCGCGCTGGAGGCGGAAGCGGCCGCGCTCCAGGTCGATGGCGCCCTGCTTGTAGTCGGCGTCCAGGCGCTCGGCCTCGGTGAGCAGCAGCTCGCCCCGGGGCGCGTCGCCCGCGCCCAGGTAGGACACGCCCAGCAGGTAGAGGGTGTCCACGTCGTCGTCGCCCGCGTCCAGGTTGGGGCGCAAGAGGTCCACCGCCTCCTGGTAGCGCTTCTGGCCCAGGCGGATGTCGGCCAGCTCCGCGCGGGCGCGGCGGTCGTGGGTGTTGGTGAGGATGGTGCCCGCGAGCTCGCCCGCGCGCTGCCACCGCTTGAAGACACGCATGGGGCTGGGCAGCACCTGGAGCGTGAAGCGGTCCGCCGCGAACAGCACCCCGGCCAGGATCGCCAGGGACAGCAGCGGGCTGCCCGTCAGCATCGTGAGGCCCATCCACAAGAACCACTTGGTCAGCACGGTCGAATCGTCCTTCCTGGAGCCGCCTACAGCAGCCGCGCGCAGATGGCGCTGTGCACGTCCGCCCCCCGCTCCGTCAGGGCCAGTCTGCGGCCGTGACGTGTGGCGAAGCCATGGGCCACCAGCCGCTCGACTTCCGCGCGCCGGGGCTCCACGGGCTGGCCGTATCGCTCACAGACGGCCTCCCAGTCCACCCCCGACACCAGGCGCAAGCCCATGCTCAGCCGCTCGGCGAAGAGCTCCTCGGGGCCCAGGTCCTCGCGGCTGGCCTCCGGAAGCCTCCCCTCCTCCACCGTGCGCAGGTAGGCCTCCGGGCTCCGGAGGTTCACGTAGCGGTGGGCCGTGGGGGACAGCAGCATGCCGGTGGCGCCCACGCCCAGCGCCAGGTATTCGCCGCCGGTCCAGTACAGCGCGTTGTGGCGGGAGCTGAAGCCGGGGCGCGCGTGGTTGGACACCTCGTAACGGGCGAGGCCGTGGGCGCCGTACACGTCGCGCACCGTGCGGGCCATGGCCACCACCACGTCGTCCTCTGGCAGGGAGAGCTCGCCGCGGTCCAGTTGCTTGGACAGCGGCGTGGACTCCGCCAGCACCTCGCGCTCCACCGTCAGCGCGTAGGTGGACAGGTGCTCGGGCGAGAGCGTCACCGCGCGGCGCGCGTCCGCCTCCACCTGCGCGAGCGTCTGGCCGTGCACGCCGTAGATGAAGTCCAGCGCCACCACGGGGAAGCCCGCCTGGCGCGCCGCCGCCACCGCGCCCTCCACCATGGCCGCGTCGTGCGCGCGGCCCAGCGCCTTCAGCGTCTCCGGCTGGAAGGACTGCACGCCCAGGGACAGGCGGTTGATGCCGGCGGCGCGGTAGCCGGCGAAGCGCTCCGCGTCCGCGCGCTCCGGGTTGCCCTCCAGAGAGACCTCCAGCCCGGGGGCGAGCGACAGGCGCGCGGCGATGCCCTCCAGCACGCGCGCCACGTAGCGGGGGTGCCAGAGGGACGGCGTGCCTCCGCCCAGGAAGAGGGACTCCAGCGGCTTTGCGCGCAGCGAGGGGTCCGCGGCCAGGCGCGCGTCCAGCTCCGCCAGCACCGCGTTGGCGTAGCGCTCCTCTGGCACCTGGCGCGCGACCGCCACCGCGAAGTCGCAGTAGGGGCACTTGGCCAGGCAGTACGGGAAGTGCAGGTAGAGCCCGAAGCGGGCCGCCTGCATGCCCGTCAATGGGTCCGTGGGCGCGGCGAAGGACATGGAGGTCCAACCTCTACTTCATGGCCTTCAATTGCGCTTCCAGCCGCGCCACCTTCGCCTTGGTGCTGGCAGCCGCTTCAAGCGCCGCCTCGGCCGCCATCAGCTTGCGCTTCATGGAGGCGACGTCCGCCTTGAGCTGGTCGCGTTCGGCGGCCACGTCCGAGGACACGTTCGCGCCGGCAGCGGGCGCCGCCGCGAGCTTCACTTCCAGCGCCTGACGGGCCGCCTGCTCGGCCTTGAGCGAGGCGCTGACCTGGGCGAGCCGTGCCTCCAGCGCGGCCTTCTCCGCCTGCTGTGCGTCGCCAACCTGGGCCTGGGCGCCGGCCTCGCCGAGCTTCGCCTCCAGCGCGGCCCGTTCCACCTGTTCCGCTTCGAGCGCGGCGCGAAGCTCCTCGAGCTGCGACTCCAGCGCCGCCTTCACGCCCTGCTCCTCCAGGAGCGTGACGTCGGACTGCGCGAGCTTCGCCTCCAGCAACGCCTTGGCGCCCTGCTCCGACTGGAGCGTGGCGCCGGACTGCGCGAGCTTCGCTTCGAGCGCGGCCTTGGCGGCGTCCAGGTCCTTCACGCGGGCCGCCTGCGCTTCGGCGATGCGCCGCTTGGACTCGGAGGCCTCCAGCGCGCCCTCCACCATCTTCACGCGCTGCTGGAGCCGGTCCACCTTGTCCGCTTCCGCGCGGGCGGCTTCCAACTGCTCGTTGAGGGCGACCAGCTCCTCGCGCTGGCCGTCATGTCCCGCGCTCAGCGCCTCGACACGGCCCTCGGCCTCGGCGGCCTGCACCCGGGCGTCCGCGATCTCGGCTTCAATCGCTTCGCGCCGGGCGCGCTCCAGCGTCAGCTCCTCCTGGGCCTTGGCGACCAGGGCCTGCTGGCGCTGCAACTCCGCCTCGCGCTGACCCGCGGCCGTCTCCAGCATGGACGCGCGCGCGGAGTAGCCCACGCGCTCCGCCTGCGTGGTGGCGAGCTTGCGTTCCACGGCGGCGAGCTGCTGCTGGTGCGCCTCTCGCTCGGCCCCGGCGGCCGTGACCTGGGCGGTGAGCTCCGCCAGCTGGGTCTCCAGCGCCGTCGCCTTCGCCTCGGCCGCGTGCACGCGGACCTCGGCCTCGTGCACCGCCTCGCCGAGCGCCGCCGCGTCCGACTCCATCCGGTCGCGCAGCGAGACCTGTTCGACCTCCGCGGCCTCCAGCACCTCGCGCAGCGAGGCCAGCTCCGACTCGGCCATGCGCGCGCGGACTTCCGCGGCTTCGACCTCGGCGCGCGCGGCTTCGCGCGCCTGGGCGACCTCCGCCTCCAGCTCGCGCACGCGCGCCTGGACCCGGGCGGCCTCCGCGGCGCGGCCCTCCAACGCGCTTCGCAGCGAGGGAAGCTCCGCGGCCTCCGCAGTGCGCGCGGTGAGCGCGGCGCGCAGGCCCACCGCGTCCGCGTCCTTCAGCGCGAGCGAGCGCTCCAGCTCCGTCACCTGCGTCTGGAGCGTCTTGAGCCCGTCCTCCACCACCGCCATCTGCCGGCGCGCGGAATCCCGCTCGCCTTCCATCACCTTCGCGTGGGCGTGCGCTTCCTCCAGCGAGCTGCGCGACCAGTCGCTCTCGCTCTCCAGGGCGCCCATCGCGCCCTGCGCCTCCGCGAGCCCCGTCTCCAACTGGCTGATGCGCAGGGCCTGCGCGTCGCGCTCGGAGGTCAGCCGCTCCACGTCCGCGAGCACCGACTGGTACTGCTCCTGGACCGCCTCCAGCGCGCCCTGCGCCTCGGACTTGCCGGAGGCCAGCTCCGCCACGCGGTCCTGCGCGAGCCCCAGCGCCTCCTTCGCGCCGACCAGCTCCTCCGCCATGGACCCGCGCGACTCGCGCTCCGCCTGGAGCTCCTCCGTCAGCCGGGGGATCTCCGACTCCACCTCCGCCAGCGCGCGCGAGAGGTCCTTGCGGTCCGCCTCCGACGCGGCGAGCTCCGCCTCCAGCGCGGCGACCTTCGCGTGGGCCAGTTGCAGGCGCTGTTCATCCTGCGGCGACCGCGCCGGAGCGGCCGCGCCGCCCCCCTCCTTGCGCGCCTTCTCCAGCGCGGCCTTGAGCTGGGTGACCTCGCCCTCGCGCTCGGAGTACAGCGCGCGCGCCCGGGCCAGGGTCTCCGTCTTCTGCTTCAGGATGCCCCGGAAGAACTCCAGCTTGTCTTCCGGAGAACCGCCCATGGGCAGCCGGGGCTCGGCGGGCTCCGCGAAGGGGTCTCCCTTGCCGGGGCTGCGCGCCGCGGCCGCCGGGGACGGAGGCGTGGTCGTGGGCAACCCGCCACCGCCGATGGGCGCGGGGGTCGCCGGCACCCGGGCGGCCGGAGCGGCAACGGGCCTGGCGGCCGGGTCAGCGGACAAGCCTGCGG
>NZ_RAWE01000258.1 GCF_003611695.1 Corallococcus carmarthensis
CCGTCCCCACCGACAGCCCCGCCACCGCCGCACGCAGCGGGTCGAACGCCGCCGACCGCAACGCCACCAACGCCACCACCAGGGGCACCAGCGCCAAGGCCACATGGCTCACCGTGCACACCCACTCGGGGAGGTTGGAAGGGCCCCGCGGGGCAGCCCGCGTCAGCACCAGCAGCGCGGAGCTCGCCAGCGCCATGCCCACGCCCACCCAGCGCAACCGGCGCCCGCGCGGGGACAGCGCCCCCCACGAACACACCGCGCCCGTGGACAGCAGCATCGCCAGCATGGGCGCACGGCCCGTCAGCATCGACCCCGTGGTGCGCCCCAAGGCCAGCAGCACGCCCATCACCGCGAGCGCCAGGCCCGCGGACGCCGCGAACAGCCCCACCGCCTGCGAACGCCAGCGACGCACCGGCCGCTTCATGGCCAGCTCCGCGCGCGACGCCGCCAACGCACGCTCCATCGCCCTCGGGTCCAGGCGGGGCGGGGCGGACCGCCAGGGGTCGGAGGGAGGGCTCATGACGCCTCCTCCAGTCCGCCCAGCAGCTCGCGCAGCTTTTCGTAACCCCGGTGCGCCCGGAGCCGGGCCGCGCCCGCGCGGATGCCCCGCATCTCGGCGATCTCCTCGAAGGACCAGCCCTCCAGCTTGCTCAGCACCACCGCCTCGCGCTGCTCGACAGGCAATTGCTGGAGGGCGTCCTCGATGCGCCGGCGCATGGCCGGGTCGCCGTCCGGCGCGGGCACCGCCGTCGGCCCGTCCGGCGGCGCGTGCGCATGCGCGTCCACGTGCTGCTGATGCCGCAGTGCGTCCCGGGCCGCGTTCGCCGCGATGGTGAGCAGCCAGGGGGTGAAGCGCGTGCCCCGCTCGTAGCGGCCCCGGGCTCGGATGACGGAGAGGAAGGTCGTCTGCATGAGGTCCTCCGCCAGCGGCCCGTCCCTCACCATGCGGGCGAGGAAGCCGTGCACACGCCCGGCGTGCCGGGCGAACAGCGCCTCGAACGCCGGCTGGTCTCCCTGACAGAACTGGTCCATGAGCGCTTCGTCCGTGACGCCTTCCATCGTCTGGCTCACGGACGGCCCTGCTCGGAATTCGTTTCCAGGGGCGGACGATTGCCCTCCTGGCGGCTCCAAGGCCTTGAAACGACAAGCGCTGGACGTGACATGCCAAGGGGGCTCGCTTCCAGGACCCGAAAGGGTAGTGTCGCCAGCCTTCCCGGTTTCAACGCGTTTCCCCAATTCGAGCGCCCATGTCCCCGGCCGAGGTCGTCATCCAGTCCACGCTGTTCGAATCGCTCCTGCGCTGCGTGCGATTGGACACGCCATTGCGCGAGCGCATGGCGGCGGCGGGCTACGACCCGGACCGGCCCCGGGCCAGCTATCCGGCGTCGGTGTTCCTCCGGTGCCAGAACCTGGTGCTGCAGGCGGCCTACGCGGGCCGGCCCCAGCAGGAGGCCCTGCGGCAGATGGGCCGGGACCTGGTGCGCGGCTACTTCGAGACGCTGGTGGGCAAGGTGGTGAACGTGGCCCTGAAGATCGCGGGCCCGGATCGCGCCATGAAGCGGGTGGCGCTGAGCTTCCGTTCCGTGATGGAGCCGGTGGAGATCACCTCGCAGGAGCTGGCCCCGAAGGACTGGCGGGTGACGTTCCAGGGCTATCCCTTCCCGGCGGAGGCCGCGGCGGGCTGTTGTGAAGAGGCGCTGCGCCAGGCCGGAGCGGCGAACCCCAGCGCGGTGCTGGAGTCCGACGACGGACACGGCCGTTTCGAGCTGCGCATGCGTTGGTAGGACGTCCGTGTGCACGCGGTAACGGTGATCATCATCCTTCCACCGCGACATGACTGAATGCGCTATGAGGGCCCCATGAAAATCGGCAAGGACAGCGTTGTCGCCATTGATTACAAGCTGCACCTCGGTGACGGGAAGATCGTGGACGAGAGCGAGGCAGGCGAGCCGCTCGTCTACCTGCACGGCTACGAGGAGATCGTCCCCGGCCTGGAGAAGGCGCTGGAGGGCAAGTCCGCGGGCGAGTCCCTGAAGACCGTCGTCTCCGCGGCGGACGGCTACGGCGACTACGATCCGGAAGGCGTCGAGGAAGTTCCCCGGACGGAGTTCCCCGAGGACCTGGAGATCAAGGCCGGCGGCATCCTGAGCGCCACGGATCCGGAGGGCGACGAGGTCGACTTCCTGGTCAAGGAAGTGCGCAAGGACACGGTGCTGGTGGACTTCAACCACCCGTTCGCCGGCAAGGAGCTGCACTTCGAGGTCGCCATCAAGGAAGTGCGCGCCGCGACGCCCGAGGAACTCGAGCACGGCCACGCGCACGGCCCCGACGACGACCACGATCACTGACCGCTGGGGCTCTTCGGCCGGCCCTTGCCGTGCGTCCGGGCATGCCGCCCGGGCGCCGCGCCTTCGGGCCGCTTGGAGTTTCCATGGTCTGCCTGGCGAGGCCCCGGGTCGCGCTGCTTCGCCAGGAACGCCAGCATCTCCCGCTTGAAGATGGGATCCGTGCGCGGCACCTCCGTGCGGGGAAGCTCCTGGCGGATGATGCGCTCGATGTCCTGGAGCGTGCGGCGCTCCACTTCCAGCGCGAAGAGTGACGCCCGTCCACTGGCCGCCGCGCGAGCGGTGCGGCCGATGCGGTGCACGTAGTCCTCCGGCCCGTGCGGCACGTCCAGGCTGATGACGTGGCCGATGTCATCCACATCCAACCCGCGCGCCGCGAGGTCGGTGGCCACGAGGCAGCGGTACTGCCCGCGGCGGAAGCCCTCCAATGCCTGACGCCGCTGGGCCTGCGTGCGGCCCGCGTGCAGGGCGGCGGACTTGTGGCCCGCGGCGGCGAGCAATTCCTTCATCTTGTCCGCGCGCTGCTGGGTGCGCACGAACACGAGCGCGCTGGCCTCATCCTGCGCGAGGAGCGTGAGCAGCAGGGGCCACTTCTCCTCGGGCTTCACGATGTAGAGGTGCTGGTCGGCGCGCGGCGCGGGCGTCCCGCTGGGGGTCACCTCCACGCGCACGGGCTTGTGCAGGGCGCGCTGTCCGAAGCGCGCCACGTCCGCGCCCAGGGTGGCGGAGAACAGCAGCGTCTGGCGGTCGCGCGGCAGGGCGTGGAGGATCTGGTTGATCTGCGGCAGGAACCCCATGTCGAGCATCCGGTCCGCCTCGTCCAGCACCAGCGTCTGGATGCGGGACAGGTTCACGGCCTTCACGCCCAGCAGGTCCACGAGCCGGCCCGGCGTGGCGACGATGAGGGTGGGGCGCTCGCGCAGCGCATCCACCTGCGCGTTCATGTCCTCGCCGCCGACGATGAGCGTGGGCAGGACGCGGAGGGGCTCGCCGAAGAAGCGGGCCTGCTCGGTCACCTGCTGCGCCAGCTCACGCGTGGGGGTGAGGATGAGGCCCAGCGTGCCGCGCTCGCCCGAGAAGCGCTCGATCATGGGGAGCAGGTAGGCGGCCGTCTTGCCGGTGCCGGTGGCCGCGCAGCCGATGACGTCGCGGCCGGACAACGCGGGCGGGATGGCCTGCGCCTGGATGGGCGTGGGAGCACCGAAGCGGGCACGCTTCACGGCGCCCAGCGTTTCGGGGGACAGGCCCAGGGACTTGAAGGAAGCACTCATAGGCCCCACGCCTCCCACGTCCGGGCCGGAGAGGGAAGGGGATTGAGGGGCAGGGGCGCCCCGGGCCGTGGAAGCCCGGGGCACGGAAGGGCCGCTTTTCAGCCCGCGTTCAGCGCCGCGCCGTGGTGGCGCAGGTGGTCTTCCATGAACGTGGAGACGAAGTAGTAGCCGTGGTCGTACCCCTCCTGCATGCGCAGGGTGAGGGGCTGGCCCGCCGCCTCGCAGGCTTCCTTGAGGAAGTGCGGGTGGAGCTGATCCGGCAGGAACTTGTCCTTCGTCCCCTGGTCCACGAGCAGCGCCGGCACGCGCCGCCCCGCCTTCAAGAGCTCCGTGGCGTCGTACTCACGCCACGTCTGCTCATCCGGCCCCAGGTAGCCGCCAAAGGCCTTCTTGCCCCAGGGGCTGCGGATGGGAGCCCCGATGGGCGCGAACGCGGACACCGACTTGTACCGGCCCGGGTCGCGCAGCGCCGTCACCAGCGCGCCGTGCCCGCCCATGGAGTGCCCGAAGATGCCCTCGCGGTCCATGCGCGCGGGGAAGTGCGCGCCGAGGATGCCGGGCAGCTCCTTCGTGATGTACGTGCCCATCCGGTAGCGCGCCTTCCACGGCTCCTGGGTGGCATCCAGGTAGAAGCCCGCGCCGGTCCCGAAGTCCCAGTCCGCGTCCTCGCCCGGAATGCCCGCGCCGCGAGGACTGGTGTCCGGCGCCACGAGCATCAGCCCCAGCTCCGCCGCCACGCGCTGCGCGCCGCCCTTGGTGGGGAAGGTCTCCTCCGTGCAGGTGAGGCCGGCCAGGTAGTACAGCACGGGCACCTTGCCGTGCTTCGCCTGGGGTGGGGTGTAGACGCTGAAGCGCATCTCACCGCCGCACGCCTCGGACGGGTGCTTCCAGAAGGACTGCGTCCCCCCGAAGCACGCGTGCTCACTGACGAGCGTGGGAGTCACCGCGCTCATGCGTACTTCACCACGCTGCGGATGGACTTGCCCTCGTGCATCAGGTCGAAGCCGTGGTTGATCTCCTCCAGCTTCAGCGTGTGGGTGATCAGCGGGTCCACCTGGATCTTCCCGTCCATGTACCAGTCCACGATCTTCGGCACGTCCGTGCGGCCGCGAGCCCCTCCGAACGCGCTGCCCTTCCACACGCGCCCCGTCACGAGCTGGAACGGCCGGGTGCTGATCTCCTGCCCCGCGCCCGCCACGCCGATGACGATGCTCTCGCCCCAGCCGCGGTGGCAGCACTCCAGGGCCTGGCGCATCGTCTTCACGTTGCCGATGCACTCGAAGCTGTAGTCCGCGCCGCCGCCGGTGAGGTTCACCAGGTAGGGGACGAGGTCGCCTTCCACTTCCTTCGGGTTCACGAAGTGCGTCATCCCGAACTTCTCCGCGATCTCCTTGCGAGCGGGGTTCAGGTCCACGCCGACGATCATGTCCGCGCCCACCATGCGCGCGGCCTGCACGACGTTCAGGCCGATGCCGCCCAGGCCGAACACCACCACCTTCGCGCCGGCCTCCACCTTCGCGGTGTAGACGACGGCGCCCACGCCCGTGGTGACGCCGCAGCCGATGTAGCAGACCTTGTCGAAGGGGGCGTCCTCGCGGATCTTCGCCACGGCGATCTCCGGCAGCACCGTGTAGTTCGCGAACGTGGAGCAGCCCATGTAGTGGTGGATCATCTGCTTGCCCAGGCGGAAGCGGCTGGTGCCATCCGGCATCAGGCCCTTGCCCTGGGTGGCGCGGATGGCCGTACACAGGTTCGTCTTGCGCGACAGGCACGACTTACAGCCGCGGCACTCCGGCGTGTAGAGCGGGATGACGTGGTCGCCCTTCTTCACGCTGGTGACGCCCGCGCCCACGTCCACGACGATGCCCGCGCCCTCGTGGCCGAAGATGGCGGGGAACAGGCCCTCCGGGTCCGCGCCGGAGCGGGTGAACTCGTCGGTGTGGCACAGGCCGGTGGCCTTCAGCTCGATCAGCACCTCGCCCGCCTTGGGGCCCTCCAGGTGCACGGTTTCGATGCTCAGGGGCTTGCCGGCCTCGAAGGCGACGGCGGCGCGGACGTCCATGGTGGGGCTCCAGTCAGAGGGGAACGAAGACACCCCACTGTAGAAGCCACGCACCGCGTCGGCCCCGAAAAACGAAGGGGCCGCGCGCGTTCGGTCCACCGCTACACGGAGATGAGCCCCTTGCGGATGCCCTCGGTGACGGCCTCCACCCGGTTCGTCACTTCGAGTTTCCGGTAGATGTGCTCCAGGTGCGTGCGGATGGTCGCCTTGGACAGCGACAGCAGCCGGGCCGCCTCGCTGTTGGATACGCCCTTGGCGATGAGCTGGAGGATCTCCCGCTCGCGATCCGACAGCGGCTTGAGCAGCGGCTCATGCGCGGACGCATCCGCGGCAGTGGCCACGGGAGCCGCGGGCTCCGACGCGGACGGCGCCACGGACAGGGGCTCCGTGGGCACGGGCGCGGTGTCCGGCTCCACGCGGAAGTGGCGCAAGAGGCGCCGCGCCAGGTTCGGCTGGATGACCGTGCCGCCCGCGCGCACCTCCTTGATGGCCTCCACGATCTTGTCCACCGTGGCGCCCTTGAGCAGGTAGCCGGACGCGCCCGCCTTCACCGCCTCCAGGACCTTGTCCTCCTCGTCGAAGATGGTGAAGATCAGGATCTCCATCTTCGGGAAGCGCGCCTTCACCTCGCGCGTGACGTCGATGCCGCTCATGCGCGGCAGCCCCAGGTCCAGCAGCAGCACGTCCGGGTTCGCGCGCTCCACCTCATCCAGCGCGGCCTCGCCCGACAGCGCGGTGCCCACGATGTCGATGTCCGGGTGGCCTTCGAAGAGGCGCAGCTGGTTCTTCAAGATCTTGGTCTGGTCCTCCACGACGAACACGCGGATGGGGAGGGGGGCGGCGCTGGAAGTCGGGTCCACGGGGCGGATCTCCGGTGCGTGTCAGGCGGAAAGGCAGGGAAGGGAGAAGGCCACCTGGGCCCCGGCGCCGGGCGCCGAGTCCACCACGATGGAACCCCCGAGCTTCATGGCCCGCTCACGCATGTTGAGCAGGCCGTAGTGGCCGCGCGGCGTGCGGCCCGGGTCGAAACCCTTGCCGTTGTCGCGGACCACCAGGTGCACGCCCTCCGCGCTGAAGTCCAGGCGCACCTGGACCTCCTTCGCTTCGGCGTGCTTCGCGGCGTTGGACAGACACTCCTGGAGGATGCGGAACAGCGCCAGCTGCGCGTCCGGGGGCAGCTTGCGCGTCAGGCCCGTGCGCTCGAAGCGGATGGCCTGCCCCGTGCGGTCGCGGAACGTCTTGACGTAGTCCTCCAGGCCCTGCGCCAGCTCGAAGTCGTCGCGCATCATCCGCAGGTTGCGGCGCAGCTCTTCGATGGACTCCTCCGCGGTGGCCTTCATCTCGCGGATCTCCGTGCGCAGCCCGTCCTCGCGCGCGAGGTTCAGGATGTACTCCGCCTGGATGATCATCGACGACAGGGACGCGCCCAGGCCGTCATGGATTTCGCGCGCCAGCCGGTTGCGCTCCTCCACCACCGCCAGCTCCTTCAGGTCGCCCTGCAGGGACACCACCTCGCGGTGCGCGGTGGCCTCGCGCTCGTTCAGGTACACGAGCACGTAGACGATGATGAAGTTGAGGCCCAGGTACCAGAGCAGCGTGAGCAGCTCCACCGCCGTCACGGAGCGGTTGAGGAGCAGATCCAGGCGCGTGGTGATGGGCAACGCCAAGAGCGGCGGCAGGATGGCCAGCGGCTTGGGGAAGAGGATGGCGAAGAGCGTGGTGAACAACAGCTGTGTCGCCAGGAGCGGGCTCTGAAGGCCGCCGCCCACCTGCGGCCGGGCGATGAGCACCACGGTGATCAGCAGGTCCATGCAGAGCGACAGGTACGTCACCCACCGGCCCGCCTTCGGGTGGTCGATGACGAGCAGGTTCGCGACGCTGTAGATCAGCATCGCGAAGTAGCCCAGGAAGGAGATGGGCCCGTTGAAGCCGAAGTAGCCGCTCCACGCGGGCACCGCGAGGATGAGCAGGCCCAACGTGAGGAACATCATCCGCGCGTAGAACAGCGCGCGGGCCCGGGCGACGAAGCGGTCCTGCTCCCAGGAGGCCGCCGCCTGCTCCGCGGACACGTTGTCCGTGAGGTTGCGGCGCTCCAGCACGGCGCGGACGCGGGCCTTCAGGTCATGGGCCGGGTGGTCGTCGCCGGGTCGAGGGTCGCTGTCCATTCGAGCGGCAGCTTACGGGACCTTCCCCGGGAGCGGAATTCCAGGCAAGCCGCCAGGTCGGCATCCTGGCGGGTGCGGAGGGCCAGGGCGCTACTTGGGGGCGCCTTCGTCCACGCACGCCTTCTTCGCCTCGGGCTGGCGGGAGAGGACGAAGTCCAGGCGGTCCGTGGTCTGCCCCGTGCGCTCGTCGAACAGGGGCGTGCCGCCCGCGTACATGGTGCCCTTCTGGCTGCCGTACTTGTCCAGGTTGTGGGACTTGAGCCAGCCGTCCACGCAGGCCTCCAGGGCCAGGCGGTCGCTGGCGCCCGAGTCGTAGGTCACGGCGCTCGCGTCCTTCGTGCCGGCCTCGGCGGTGGCCGTGGGGGGCGCGGCGTCGCGGTCCGACTGGAGCTCCTCCTTGACGGTGCCGGTCTGCGTGGCCGCGTCGGGGCTCTCGCCGGTGTTCTTGTGGCAGCCGACAGCCAGGGACAGCAGGGAGGAAAACACGAGCGCGCCGGTCAGGTTTTTCATATGTCCTGGCTGGTGAGGGCCGCTTGTGACGGCGGCGGTGGCGACAGCGGTTGGGAAGGCTTCGGGAACGTCCTGGGGTCCTTCTGGAATCCGGACGTGGAATCGCCGCACCATATTCGTTTCGTTCCTCGCGGAGCACCAGCCCCATGCATGGTTCCCCGGATACCGACCATCACGCGCGCATTCCCCACGCCACCCGCATCGAGCGCGCGCGGGTGCTGGTGGTGGGAGCAGGCGGCCTGGGCTGTCCGGCGTCGCTCGCGCTGGCGCAGGGCGGTGTAGGCCACCTGACGTTGGTGGATCCGGACCGGGTGGACGTGACGAACCTGCCCCGGCAGCTCTGGCACCGCACCCAGGACGTGGGCCGCTTCAAGGCGGAGTCCGCCGCCGCCGGCCTCCTGCGTGCCTTCCCCGGCCTGAGCGTGGAGGCCCTCCCGGAGCGCCTGGACGCGGGCAACGCGGAGGCGCTCTTCCGCGAGCACGACCTGGTGGTGGACGCCACGGACGGCGTGGCCACCAAGTTCTTCCTGTCGGACGTGGCGGTGCTCACCGGAGTGCCGCTGGTCTACGGCGGCGTGCTGCGCATGCACGGACAGGCCCTGCGCATCGACCCCGGCGGCCCGTGCCTGCGCTGCCTCTACGAGGACGTGCCGCCCCCGGACGCGGTGCCCACCTGCGCGCAGGCAGGCGTGCTGGGCGCGATGGCGGGGCTCATCGGCGCGGTGCAGGCGCTGCTCGCGCTGGAGCTGCTGGCGGGCGCGGCGACAGGGCCGCGGGGGCAGGCCACGCTGCACGTGCTCGACGGCGAGACGCTGGAGGGGCGCACGGTGAAGGTGACGCGCGCGCCCGACTGCCCGGGGTGCGCCATCCAATCGCTGCCCCCATTCCCTTCCTCCCAGGAGGACACCGCATGCCCGACGTGACGGCGACGTTGGACATCACCCGCGAGGTGTGTCCGATGACCTACGTGCGCACCAAGCTGAAGCTGGAGTCTCTGCCCCCGGACACGCTGCTGGAGGTGCTGCTCAAGGGCGACGAGCCCCTGAAGAACGTGCCCCGCAGCGCGAAGGACGAGGGCCACGACGTGGTGTCCCTGGATCCGCGCGGGGACGGCACGCACCGGTTGATCATCCGAAAGCGGGGGAAATGAACCATGGCCACGATTCGCATTCCCACGCCCATGCGCACGCTCACGCGCAACCAGTCCGAGGTCCAGGCCACCGGCGCCACCGTGGGCGAAGTGCTGCGCGACCTGGAAGCGCGCTTCCCCGGCATGGGCGCGCGCCTCTTCGACGACAAGGGCGCCGTGCGCCGGTACGTGAACGTCTTCCTCAACGACGAGGACGTGCGCGCGCTCAAGGCCCTGGACACGCCGGTGAAGGACGCGGACCGGATCACCCTCATCCCCGCCATGGCGGGAGGCTGAAGAGGGCGTCATGGCGCTGCGCGAGGATCAGATTCTCCGCTACTCCCGGCAGATCCTCCTGCGGGACGTGGGCGGGCGCGGGCAGGAGGCCCTGCTGTCGGGCGGCGCGCGCGTGGACGGGTTGGGCGCGTCCGGCCTCACCGCCACGGCGTACCTGGCGGGCGGCGGCACTCCGGTGACGGGCGTGGGCTCACTGACCATGGGGCCCTGGTCGCCAGGGTTCCTCGCGTCCGCGCACGACGTGGGCCAGCCCGTGTCGGAGGTGCTGGCGCGCGTGGTGCCGGAGGTGAACCCGGACGCGGTGGGCACGCCCGGCGGCGGGCTGCTCGCGGAGCTGCCGGCGGCCTGGAGCGGGGAAGCCCCCTGGGTCGCGCTCGGCGGTGACGGCGCGCGCGGGGCGGTGGTGTTCCGGGGCGCGGACGGCTGCGTCTGGTGCTTCGGAGAAACGGTGCGCCACCTGGGTACGCCGCCGGACGGAGCGATGGGCGTGGCCCTGGGCGCCCTGGGCGCATTGGTGTTCCAGCGGCTGCGGCTGGGCATGGGGCCTTCGCTGGGGGGCAGGTGGTTGAGCGCCCCGGGCGCGATGACGGACCTGGAGCCGCGCCGGTGCTCGCGCTGCGCGGCGGCGGAAGCGAAGTCCTGATCCACGAACCCCCACCGGAAACGCTCGCCCGGATGATCCGCCATCTGGAGGCCGCGTGGCCCCATGAAGGCTGCGGTGTGATCCTCCGGAGCGGGGCGGGGGAGGGTGGCTCCTGGCGGGTCGTCCCCCTGCCCAACGTCTCCCCCACGCCGCGCGTCGCCTACGCCTTCGCGCCCGAGGCGTGGCTCCAGGTCTGCCTGGAAGCGGACGCGCGACAGGAGGCGGTGGCCTGCGTCTTCCACTCGCACGTGGAGGCGCCCGCAGTGTTCTCTTCCGAAGATCGCCGCCAGGCCGCTCCCTCGGGAATCGCACTTCTGCCCCAAGTGTCATATGTTGTAGTGGCCATACACGGAGGCCGAGCAGCCTCCGCCTCGCGGACAGTTTGGAGCGCGGGTGATTTTCAGACTGTTCCGCTTCCATTGGCGGATTTCAGGTTTGAAAAACCCGTGTAAGGGCGGGAACTTGCCCGGCAACCAGCCCCACTGCGGAAAGGTGGGTCCGAATTGTCAAGTGACCGGGTTTTCGTCTATAAAGCGGCGGTCTATTGGATCTGCCGCGTCCCACGCCGCGTGCAAGAAGCGCTCCGGACGCAGGGAGTTAGAACCCTTATGGCCACCAACACTGGATTCACCCTCTGGCTGACCGGCATGTCCGGTACCGGGAAGACCACGACGGCCGCCTACATCGCGGCCCGGCTCCGCCAGGTCGGACGCAACGTGGAGGTGCTCGATGAGGGCGAACTCCAGAACGACCTGTGGGCTGGCATCGGCGACACGAAGGACGAGCGCAACATGGTGGTGCGCCGCCTGGGCTTCGTCGCCGGCCTCCTGGCCCGCAACGGCACGGCCGTGCTCGTCCCCTGCGTGAGCCCCTACAAGTCGAGCCGCGAGGAAGTGCGCCGCGCGGTGGGCAAGTACGTGGAGGTCTACGTCGACTGCCCCACGGAGAAGCTCATCGAGCGCGACACCACCGGCCGCTACAAGAAGGCGCTCAACGGCGAGATCCCGAACTTCATCGGCATCACGGAGCCGTACGAGCCGCCCACCTCGCCTGAGGTGACCATCTACTCCGACACGGAGTCGGTGGAGGACGGCGGGACGAAGATCTTCCAGGCGCTGCTGGACCTGGGCCTGATGTCCACGGACGAGCTGAAGACCATCACCGGCAAGAAGATGAAGGCCAACCCGCTGCCGCCGAAGAAGGCCCGCCGCGACGAAGAGGACCCGCCGGTCCGGGTCGCCGCCGCGAAGGCCGTCAAGGCCCCCAAGGCGGACAAGGGTTCCAAGGGCGCCAAGGCGCGTCCGGCCACCCGCGCCGCCCGCGTGGGCAAGCCGGCCCCCGCCGCGAAGAAGAAGGCCGCGAAGAGCAAGGCCCGCTAGGGCCCCACCGTCGTCCTGACTGTCGAAGGGCTCCAGGTTGCTCGCGCGATGCGCGTGCAATCCGGGGCCCTTCCGTTTTAGGAGTCCCCCATGCTGAGCCCCGAGCGGATTGAAGCCCTCTGTGAAGCGTCCCGCCCCAAGCTGGAGGCGATGCGCGCAGCCCTGCGCACCCACGGCAGCGCGCTGGTGGCGTTCTCCGGCGGCGTGGACTCCACCTTCGTCCTCCAGGTCGCGGTGGAGGTGCTGGGCGAGCGCGCCCTGGCGCTCACCGCGCTGTCGGCCTCCGTCGCCCCGGAGGAGGAGCGCGAGGCGCGCGAGCTGGCAGCCCGCCTGGGCGCCCGGCACGTCGTCGTCTCCAGCAACGAGCTGGCGAACCCCAACTACGCCGCCAACCCCACGAACCGCTGCTACTTCTGCAAGACGGAGCTATACGACCTCTGCGAGGCGAAGCGCGCGGAGCTGGGGCTGGGCGTGGTGCTGGACGGCTTCAACGCGGACGACTTCAAGGATCACCGCCCCGGCCACAAGGCCGCGAAGGAACACCAGGTGTCGTCCCCCCTGGCGCAGGCCGGGCTCACCAAGGATGAGATCCGCGCGTGGAGCCGCAAGCTGGGGCTGCCCACCTGGGACAAGCCGCAGATGGCGTGCCTGGCGTCGCGCATCCCCTACGGCACCTCCGTGACGCGCGACCGGCTCCTTCAGATTGCCGCCGCGGAGTCGGAGCTGCGCGCCCTGGACTTCAAGCAGTTCCGCGTGCGCTACCACCAGGACGTGGCGCGCATCGAGCTGGCCAGCGAGGAGTACCCGCGCTTCTTCGAGGCCAGCATCCGCGAGCGGATCAACGGCGCCTTCAAGTCCCTGGGCTTCAAGTTCGTGGCCCTGGATCTGGAGCCCTTCCGCTCCGGCCGCCTCAACGAGGCCGCCGGCATCACCCCCGCGGCCGGGGCAGGGCAGGGCGGCACCGAGGGCTTCCGGCTCCCGGTGGTGGGGTGAACGGCCTCCCCGC
>NZ_RAWE01000259.1 GCF_003611695.1 Corallococcus carmarthensis
GACGGGAGGGAGCACCGCATGAAGCTGAAGACGTTGCTGTCCGCCGGGGTGGCGCTGGCCGCCGCGGCGTGGGCGGGTCCGGGAGTGGCGGCCACGGCGAACGGCCCCATCTGCGACACGGCGGCCTACGTGAACTCGACCACCTATTACAACTGCACCGGGAGCAGCCACACGGCGCTCGACGTGGGCAACAGCTCCTGCGGCGAGTGGAACCACCGCGGCATGCTGGTGGGCAACTACTACTATTACTACTACGGCGGCTGCGCGGCGGCCTGCAACGGCTCCACGTGCAACGGCGGCGCGGGCAACTACTACGTGGTGTCCGGCGCGAACGGCTGGGACTTCCGCCAGCTGCACTTCTACGCCAACGTCAGCTCCGGCACGAAGACGTGTGATCGCTGCGCGCTGGGGCTGGTGGGCGGTACGGGCAGCGCCACCGGTCCGCACTCGCACTCGGACAACCGGCAGTACGGCACGCGCAAGTCGGCCTGGTACACCAGCGTCGGCACCACGTGCGGCACCAACGCCTACTGCAACAACCGGCTGGGTGTTCCCACGCTGTAGCCCAGGCGTGCGTGTGCCTTCCGGGCAGGGGCCGCACGTCCCCTGCCCGGCTTCACGTCCCCGGCGTCTGGCGCTCTTGCGCCCGTCCTTCCCTCCCCACGTGAGCCCCTTCGACACATGACCTCCCGTCCCCACTTCAAGGTCGCGCTCGCCGGCCTCGTCCTCCTCGTCGCCCTGGGCGTCGTGTGGTGGCGGGGCGCGGCCGGGACCGATGACGCCGGTCCTCCGATGCACGTCGCCGTGATGCCCTCCGCGCCTTCGGCTGGCGCCGGAAATGCCTCTGCCGTGGAGCCTCCGCCCTCCGCGAGCACCGGACCGCGCGAGGAGATTCCCATGCCCGGATGCTGGGACGGGCTGGCCGCCCTGGACCGCTCCGCGACGATGGAGTCCCTGCACGCCGCCGTGGCCGCCGCCATCCAGGCGCGCGACACCGCGCTGGTGGCCTATCTCCAGGAGCGCCTGACGGAGCTCGTGGGCCAGGACCCTGATCGCGCGTTGCAGCTGGTGGATTGGGCGGTGAAGGCCGCGCCACCGGAGCCGGCCATCTACCTGGAGGCCCTCAAGGCCGCGCCCGCCGTGCGCCATCCGCGCGTCACGGAGAAGCTGGTGTCCGTGGCCGAGGACAAGTCGCTGGCCACGCCCGACCGCGCCTCCGCGCTGGATGCCTTGGAGACGCAGCATCGCTTCACCCCGGAGACGCGGGGCCGGCTCAAGGCCATCGCGATGGATGACTCAGCGGACTCCGCCGCGTGGGTGGCCACGCGCACGCTGGGCCGGGTGATGAAGGAGGACTACGAGCGCACCGGCACGTATGCGCCGTACTGGAAGGACCTGCTGGATATCGGAACCACGTCGGATGACACGGCCGTGCGGCTGCTCGCGCTGGAGATGCCGTCGTACTCCGACCCGCTGCTCGACTCGGACTCCATCGACGCGCTGGCGAAGGTGATGCGCACCGACAAGGAGCGCGACGTGCGCGAGATGGCCGCCTTCCGGCTCGCCGTCACCGAGGATCCGAAGAAGGCCCTGGAGGCGTACCGCGCCGCCTTCGACGGGGAGCACGACCTGTGCGTGAGATGGGCCTTCCTGCGCTTCGCGGTGCGCGCGGCCGGCGCGGACGCCCTGCCCCTGGTGGAGGAGTTCGCGCGCAAGGACCCGCGCCTGCGCCAGGACGCCCTGGACTTCAAGGCGCTGTACGCCACCGGCACGACGGACTTCGCGCGCATCTGGCTGGGCAAGAAGGAACACCACGACTGCGTGGTCGAGGAAGGAGCGCCGCACTGATGGGTTCGCGAACGATGAAGGCCCCCATGCGCTGCCACATCCTCTGGCTGTCGCTCCTGCCGGGGCTCGCCCTGGGGCAGGGAGCGCCCGTCGCCGTCCCCACGCAGACGGCCTGCACGGTGGAGGGCATGCTGGACGAGGTTCGCGTGGCCATGAAGACGGGCTCGCCCGCGTACCGGAAGTACGCGCGGCTGCGCCTGAAGGAGGCCGCCATCGCCCTGCCGCCGGAGGCGCTGGGCCGGGCGGTGAGCCAGGAGCGCGACCCCGCCGTGCTGGAGGCCGTGGGCGCGGCGCTGGCCACCAAGGCGAGCAACGCACAGAAGCCGGAGCTGCTCCAGCCGCTGCTCTCCCGCGCGAGCCAGGACGTGGACCCGGGCCTGCGCGCCGCGGCCGTGCGCGCGCTCCAGGGTTCCCCGTCGGTGGAGTTCATGGCGAAGAACGGCGGCGTGGTCACCTATGAGCAACTCGTGCGCGACAGCGCGCCGGAGGTGCGCCAGGCGGTGGTGGAGAACCTGGTGACGGAGAGCGCCGGCATCTACTTCGGCCACAACCCGGAGCTGGCGGAAGCGGCGGTGAAGGTCGCCGCGGCCTCGGGCGACCCGGCGGTGGCCCGGCGCCTGTTGGGCGAGGTCTCCATGGAGGCCGCGAGCCCGGAGGCGGTGCGCAAGCTCACCCAGCAGCTGCGCTCGGAGGACGCGGGCCTGCGCGCGGCGGCGGCGAAGGCGCTGGGCGGCGTGCCGGGCTCCGAGTCCGCGGGCGCGCGCCGCTCACTCACGTCGCTGTATCGCGGCGACAGCGACCTCGCGGTGCGCAAGTCGGCGCTGGAGGGGCTCGCGCGGCTGGGCCAGTCCGGTGCCCGGCCGCTCCTGGAGTCCCTGCGCGGCGTGGATCCGCGCCTGGATCCGGAGATCGACGCGTGGCTGTCCGCGCTCAAGCTGAACCTCCAGGAGTGGCACCTGCTCCTGAGGGAGAAGCAGCGCCTGTCGCCCTGAGTGCGTCCTCCCGGGGCGTCGCTGTTCCATGGCGGGCACCCCCGCGTCCGGACTTCGCCGAAAAGGTGGCCGGACGGCGGGGAGTGCGACAGGTTGGGAAGGCCATGTCCGACAGCGGTTTCGGCTCGTCCACCCTCGCCCTGGCGCTCGTTGGCAGCGGCGTCACCATCCTGTCCACCAGCCTGGGCGCACTGCCCGCCCTGGCCGCGCGCAGCATCTCCCAGCGGTCCAAGGACGTGCTGATGGGCTTCAGCGCGGGCGTGATGCTCGCGGCCACGGCCTTCTCGCTCGTCGTGCCCGCCATCCACCTGGCGGAGGCGCGCTCCACGTCGCGCTTCGTCCCCGCGCTGGTGGTGGGCGGCAGCATGCTGGTGGGCGGCCTGTTCCTGCACCTGTGCAACCGCTTCATCCCGCATGAGCACTTCATCAAGGGCCAGGAGGGCAACGCGGAGGCGGTGAACCTGAAGCGCATCTGGCTGTTCGTGCTGGCCATCGCGCTGCACAACTTCCCGGAGGGGCTGGCGGTGGGCACCGGCGTGGGCAGCCGCTCCATGACCATCGCCGCGCCCATCCTCGTGGGCATCGGGTTGCAGGACATCCCGGAGGGCTTCGTCGTCGCGCTGGCGCTGATGGGCGTGGCGTACAGCCGCAAGCAGGCGGTGCTGGTGGCGCTCTACACGGGGCTGGTGGAGGGGGTGGCCGCGCTGGTGGGCTTCTTCGCCACGTCGTTCGCGTCCGGCGTGCTGCCGTGGGCGCTCGCGTTCGCGGGCGGGTCCATGCTGTACGTCGTCAGCGACGAGATGATCCCCGAAAGCCACCGCCAGGAGTACGCGAAGGAGGCCACCGCCGGGCTGATGGTGGGCTTCGTGCTGATGATGTTCCTGGACGTGACGCTGAGCTGACGCTTTGCGTGCGCGTACCGCGTTTGTGTCCTGGCGGACATCCGGCTGCCCCGCCCCGGGTGGCCCGGACGTGGTAGTTTGAAGTGCATGTCTGTGTCGGATCGAACCCGCGTCGACGGGGCCCCCGGGGAGTCGAAGGACAAGGGCACCCGCCCGGACGAAGAGGGCGTGGAAGCCGCGCTCCATGTGACGCTGCCGTACGAGCAGGCCCGCCGTCCGGGGGACCTGCCCACGGTGCGCCGCTTCCGCCTGTCCGTGGTGGAGGGCCCGGGCGCGGGCGCGGTCTGGGAGTCCACGGCGGACACCTGTTCGGTGGGCTCGCACCCGCTCAACGACTTCGCGGTGGAGGACTCCACCGTGTCGCGCTTCCACTGCGAGGTGCGCATCGGGCCCAAGGGCCCGCAGGTGAAGGACCTGGACAGCCTCAACGGCGTCATCGTGGACGGCGTGCAGGTGGTGGAGGGCATCCTGCGCAGCGGCAGCCTCTTGCGGCTGGGCCGCGTGGTGCTGCGCTTCGACTTCAGCGCGGAGAGCAACCGGCTGCCCCTGTCGGAGATGACGCGCTTCGGCACGCTGGTGGGCACGTCCGTGGCCATGCGCGGCTGCTTCGCGATGATGGAGCGGGCCTCCGCGCGCGACGTCACGGTGCTGCTGGAGGGGGAGACGGGCACGGGCAAGAGCCAGGCGGCGCTCGCCATCCACCAGGCCGGCCGGCGCAGGGACGCGGCGTTCCTGGTGGTGGACTGCGGCGCCATCCCCGCGCACATCCTGGAGAGTGAGCTGTTCGGCCACGAGAAGGGTTCCTTCACCGGCGCGGTGAGCCGGCGCGCGGGCGTCTTCGAGGAGGCCGACGGCGGCACCGTCTTCCTGGACGAGATTGGCGAGCTGCCCCCGGAGCTTCAGCCCAAGCTGTTGCGCGTGCTGGAGAACCGGGAGATCCGCCGGGTGGGCAGCAACACGTACCAGCCGGTGGACGTGCGGCTCATCGCGGCCACGCACCGCGACCTGCGCGCGGAGGTGAACGCGGGCCGCTTCCGCTCCGACCTGTTCTTCCGGCTCGCGGTGCTGAGGATCGCGATGCCGTCCCTGCGCCAGCGGCCGGAGGACCTGCCCATGCTGGTGTCGGGCATCCTGGAGTCGCTGGGCGCGGACCCGGAGCGCACGGGCGCGCTGCGCACGCCGGAGTTCCTGTCGCGACTGAGGCACGCGGCGTGGCCGGGCAACGTGCGGGAGCTGCGCAACCACCTGGAGCGCTGCCTGGTGTTCGAGGACGCGCTGCCGCTGGCGGAGGAGGACTCGCGTCCGGAGGGCAGCCCGCTGGAGGTGGACCTGTCGCGGCCGTACGCGGAGCAGCGCCGGCGCGTGGTGGACGACTTCGAGCGGCGCTACCTGCGGGCGCTGCTGGAGAAGCACCAGGGCAAGGTGGCCCAGGCCGCCGTCACCGCCGGCATGGACCGCGTGCACTTCTACCGGCTGCTGCGCAGGCACGGCATCAAGCCCTGAGCAGCCGCCAGTCCCTCGGGCCAGAAGCCGGTCCCCAGGGCTGAGAACGGCGCCGGTGCGCCCCTTGGAGCTCCGGGGGCCTAGCGCCGGGCGGAGAGCCGCCAGCGCTCGGGCACATCCGGCACCGGGCTGGCGACGAAGTCCGTCTCCAGTCCCCGCAGCGCCGGGCCGGTGACGACGGGCGTGGCTTCGTCACCGTCGTCGCGCACCCAGCCGGGCAGGTGGAGCAGGCCCCCTTCTCCCCCCTCCGCATCCCACGCGGAGGCCGCGCCGTCCGCCCAGCCGTGGGATTCCTCCCGCGCCGTCAGCCGGTCCACGTGCACGGTGACGTGAAGGCGCGCGGTGGAGGCGGGCCCGCCCATCAGCGCGAGCCCCACGTCCAGCACCCGCGCGCGCAGCTCCCGCTCGCGGCGCACGTCGTCCGGCAGGCTGGCCACGGCGAGCAGGCACGCGCCGCCCATCACCCGCACCTCCAGGCCGGCCTCGCGCGCCAGGATGCTCGCGCGCTCCAGGCCCGCGTCCAGGTCCTCCATCGCGGCGGGGCCCGGCTCGCCCGGCAGCCGCGCCTCCACATACAGCCCCACCGCGCGCGGCACCTCCACCGGCGCCGCGCCGCCCAGCACCGCGCCCCTCAGGTCCTCGAGCAGCGCGTCCACGTCCGGGTAGCGCTCCTCGCGCGCCTTGCGCAGACACCGCAGCACGACGGCATCCAGCGCGGCGGACACCGGCGCGTGCTCTCCCGGGCGCGGCGGCGGCGCGTGCAGGTGCAGCTGCTCCACCTCGTGGCGCGTGGTGCCCTGGAAGGGCGGCATGCCCGTGAGCAGTTGGAAGAGCAGCACGCCCACGGCGTACAGGTCCGTGCGCGCGTCCGGCACCTCGCCTCGAATCTGCTCTGGCGCCATGGACAGCGGCGTGCCCAGCACCACGCCGGTGTGCGTGAGCGACGAGCTGCCCGGAGCGCCCGGCACCAGTCCCTTCGCCACGCCGAAGTCCACCAGCTTCACGGAAGGGCCACCCCGGCCGGGCCCGAGCCGCACCACGTTCTGCGCCTTCAGGTCGCGGTGCACCACGCCCGCCGCGTGCGCCACCCGCAGCGCCGCCCCCACCTGCTCCATCACCGCCAGCACCTCGCGCGGGGACAGCGGCCCGCGCGTGGCCAGCTCCGCCGCCAGGTCCTGGCCCTCCAGCCACTCCATGGCGATGAAGGGCCGGCCGTCCGACAGCTCGCCGTACCCCAACACCGTGACGATGTGCGGATGCTGGAGCCGCTGCAGCGTGGCCGCCTCGCGCCGGAAGCGCCGCAGCGCCACCGCCGCCGCGGCCACCTGCGGGTGCAGCACCTTCAGCGCCGCGGGCACGCCGGTTCGCGCGTGCCGCGCCCGGTACAACGCGGACACGGGGCCCTGGACCTGGACGCGGTCCACCACCCACTCGCCCACGAGCGCGCCGGGCCGCAGCTCCTCGCCATAGAGGGCCTCCTCGCCGTTGCCCGCCATGGGCTATTTCTTGCCCGTGCCCCGGGAGACGTCCTGGGGAGGCGGGGGCTCCGTCCAGCGCTTGCACAGGTCGCGGTGCTGCTCATCCACCAGGTCGCATGCGCCGTTGAGGTAGACGGTGACAGGCTCCGTCCAGAGGGTGTTGGACAAGTCGCGGCAGCGCTCGAAGTCGCCGTCGCCACCCAGGAGCGGTCCGTCCTGCTGCTCGCACCGGTGCGCGGCCAGCGGATTGCTGTCCCAGCAGGGCCCCGTCACCTGGGCCGCGCAGTCTTCATTCGTGCCCGGCAGCGCGCACACGCGGTAGGTCGCGTAGGCCATGCCGTACACCCAACCCGGGTCGTAGCAGGCGTAGAGGTCCTTGAAGATGGGCTTCACCTGGGGGGACCGCGGCCGCTTGATGGCGTAGCGATCCGGATTCTTCGAAACCAACGTCACCGTCACGTTGATGTCGTCGCGGAGCGCGTCCCTGCCGAAGAGGTTGCCGTAGAAGGCGCCCTCGCGGATCCGGTACACGGCGCGCTCGGAGAGTGGAGCCTGCACGCCGGTCGTGACGCCCACGTTCGCGGTGCCCTCCGCGGAGCTGTCCCAGGGCGCCGTCATCACCGTGAAGTATCCGCCCGTCGCCGGGCAGGTGAAGCGCACGGAGGGGTCCGTCGAGGCGGAGGGCAGCGGGTTCGTGGAGCCGGGCGAGCAGCCCTGGCTGGAGGCCACGTGCCGCACGTCGTCGGTGCTGTCACAGCCGGCGATGCCGTGACACACGCGCAGCGCCATGCGCGCGCCCGAGCTGGAGCCCAGCGGCGTCCCGGACGGGCAGCTCTGCGGGCCGCCCGCTCCCACGGCGATGGTCTGACCCGCGGGGCACCAGCCCACCGAGTGCATCGTCCAACCGCAGTCCCGCCCCGCGCCCACCGTCCGGGTGTCGCACGGCACCGCGCTGCTCAACGGCGCGGGCGCGGTCGGCAGCTGATCGATGGGCGTCGTCCACGCATCCAACGCGAACGGCTCCGCGATGGAGAGGGCGGGCTCGTGGAGCTCTCCGCGCATGGACAGCTCCACCCGGTAGCCCAGTCCGTTGTTGCGCGCCAGGAGGCAGGCCGTCACGCGCTTGAGGCACGCGTCGCCCGGCGCTTCCGTGCGCCACCACGGGCAGAGGCCCGCGGAGCCCGCCCATTCACTGCGCTGCGAACTGCCGGGTTGCAAGGGATTGAGCCATTCGAGGGTCTCCCCTTCGCCCAGCGCGCAGCCGACAAGGTACGCCATGAAGCGCTGCGCGTACGGGTCACGGAGCTGGTTGCGGATGAGGTCGCTCTGCGGACCGGCGATGATCTCGTCGGGGTCGAAGAGGGACTCCAGCGAGTTCGTGGACAGGGCCTCGTTGGCGTCGTGGTTCGCGGCGATGGCGTTGACCACCAGCTCCTGCGTCCTGAGCGAGTTGGCGATGCGGATGTCCGACTCGCTCGTGCCGAGCGCCACATCGGCACCGGGGCTGACGTCGGTGCTGTCCGGGAGCGCGGGCTCGCAGCCGGAAAGTGCCAGCAACAGGAAACACCAGGGGACTCGGAGGACGGAGGAGGCCATCGCGAACACTCCTTGGGCAGGATTCGGAAATGGGATGGGAAGGAAACCCCAGGCGCGGCCTTCTTGTCTCCCTGTAGCGCGAAAGGTTACGGCCACCGGGCCGAGTAGCGCTTCCCGTTACAGTGCTGCGGGTGCGAGCGCGGCACGCAGTGCGTGGAAACACGTAGCCCACAGAGGGGCTTCCGCCACGGCGGGCGCGGCGCGTTCGAGCCACGCGCGGGCCTCATCCAGGGCGCCCGTGCGGCGTGCGATGCCGGTGGCCCGCAGGAGGATCTCCGCCTTCTCGTCCGGCGAGGCCAGCGCGTCCGCTTCCGTGTGGAGCGCTTCCCAATCCGTTGCACGGAAGGCGCCGGTGCTCTGTTGATGGACCTGGAGCTCCACGAGGCGCCGCATGATGGCGGTGGGCGGCAGCGATTCCGGCGGACAGCGCTGGGAGATCCAGGCGAGCTGACGGGCCGCCGCCGCCTCGTCTCCCGCCGCGGCCTGGATGCGGGCGAGGAGCAGCGCGTCCACGGGCACGGGATGTTCGCGGAAGAAGCGCACGCCCAGTTCGTACGCGCGCTGCGCGAGGGGGAGCGCTTCGTCCAGGCGGCCCTGCATGTAGAGGACCTCCGCCAGGTTGAAGGTGGACCAGCGCTCCATCTGCGCATGGGCCAGCTCGCGGCCCAGCGCCATGGCCCTGCGCAGGTCCGCTTCCATGCGGGGCACGTCGCCCTGACGGAGCCACAGGAGGACGCGGTTGCTCAGCACGGCGGCCTTGTGCAGCCCGTCGCCCGCGGCCTCGCAGCGCTCCAGGGCTTCGTCGAAGCGCGCGGCGGCTTCCGGAGCACGGTCCAGGAACGTGAGCGCCGCGCCCAGCAGGGCCAGCGACACGACCAGGGTCTCGTGGTCCCGGGCGCTCTCCGCGCCCTCGGAGGTGGAGGTGAGCACGCGGGCCGCGGCGGCCCACTCGCCCTGACGCACGTGCAGGCGCCCCCGGGCGAGGCCGCACCGCAGGGACAGGCGCGGCGCGTCCAGGGGCTCGATGGCGTCGAGCGCTTCACGCGTGCACGTGGCGGAGCCGTCCGAGTCCTCCATCCAGTCGCGCGCGGTGGCCTCTTCCAGCAGCAGGTCCACCTCGAGCGCCGCGTCGCCCCGGGCGCGGGCCAGGGCGCGTGCGGTGGACAGGTCCGCGAGGCTTTCACGGAAGCGCTGGAGGCGGTGGCGCACCTTTCCCCGTCCCGTGAGTGCCTGGGCCCGGCGCGCGTCGTCGGACTCCGGAAGGAGCGCGAGCGCGCGCGTGTAGTGCTGCTCCGCTTCCACGGACAGGTGTCCGGCGCGGGCCTCCTCCGCCAGCGCCAGGTAGTCCCGCGCGGCTTCCAGGTGGGCGCCGCAGACGGCCGCGTGATGGGCACGGCGGCGGCGTTCGGCCACGTCGTCGCCCACGCTGGCGTTGAGCGCGGCGGCGTGCAGCGCGCGGCGAGGAGCGGGAGGCAGCAGGGCCTCCAGGGCTTCGCGCAGCAGCGGGTGCCGGAAGGCGAAGCGGCCCGGCCCCGAGGGGCGCAGGAGGCCCGCGCGCGTCAGCCGTTGCAGACCAGCACCCGCGTCCAGGGTGGCGGCGCGCGACAGCTCCGGCCCGGCGGCCAGGTGGCGCAGCGCCGCGTCCACCCGAGCCACGTCCACCTCCGTGCCGAGCACCGCGCACAGCCGCGCGAGCACGCGGTGCACTTCCGGAAGGCCCGCGAGCACGCGTGGGGCGAGCCGTTCGAACAGCGGCGTGACGGACACGTCCAGCAGCGCGTCTGGGGCGACGTACCACCCGCCGCCCGGAGCCGAGCGCAGGGCCCCGGCGGCTCGGAGCGCACGGGCCAGTTCGACGAGGGACAGGGGCACGCCCTGGGCCAGTTGCTCCAGGCGCGCGAGCACGGGTTCAGGGATGTGCTCCGCGGGACGCAGCAGGTGGACCAACACCGCGCGGCTCGCCTCTGGCGGAAGGGGCGGCAGCGGATGGCGGGAGGCGTGGGCGCTGCGCTCGCCAAGGTGGGGACGCAAGCCCAGGAGCGAGGGGCGTCCGGCGACGCAGATCCACAACGGTGCCCGGGGCCCTTCGAGCGTGGCGCGCTCCAGCACATCCAGGCTCAGGGGATCCGCGAGGTGCGCGTCGTCCAGCAACAGCACGAGCGGTGTTTCACGGGCTTGAGCAACGAGTGCATCGGCCAGGGCACGGGGTTCCGCGGACGGACGGCCCACGACGGCGCGCAGTGCATCCAGGAGGGAGCTGGCTACCGACGCATCCGGAGGCGGCGCACGCAAACGCACGACCTGCGCCTGGCCTGCGGACTCCAGCCGGAACGCGAGCGCCTTGAGCACCCGCGACTTGCCATGCCCCACCTCGCCGGTGAGCAGTCCCAGGCCCGGCACCGAGGACGACAGGCTCCGCTCCGCATCCGCCACCAGTGCATCCAGCAGCGCTTCGCGTCCCACGAAGGGCGGAGGCTCCCCATCCGCGCGTGCGCCCTCCTCGTCATGGAGGCGCAGCCGGAAGAGCGCTCCAGGCTCGCGCGTGGCGTTTACTGGCGGCAGTGACGCCGCGCGTGCGTCCTCCTCTGCCGAGTGCCTCGCAAGGGGCTCACGACTCTCGGGCAAACGCGTGGGTGCGCGTTCGGCTTCCTCGCTCCCCTGTCGTGCCGCGGGCTCAGCGCTCCCAGCAGACTCCTGGTTCTCGCGCGCGATGCGCTCACGGCTCGCAGGCTCGGCTTCGCGGTCGTCCTGCCCCGTGGCGGGCTCGACCCAACGGTTCGCGCGCGCGATACGCTCACGGCTCGCAGGCTCGGCTTCGCGGTCGTCCTGCCCCGTGGCGGGCTCGATCCAACGATTCTCGCGAGCGATACGCTCACGGCTCGCGGGCTCGGCTTCGCGGTCGTCCTGCCCCGTGACGGGCTCAATCCAACGGTTCTCGCGCGCGAGACCCTCACGGATCGCGGGCTCGGCTTCTTCGCGGTCGGCCTGCCCCGTGGCGGGCTCGATCCAACCCGGTTCGAGCCTCACGGCCGCATCCGGTGTCACCCGCACTTCGCCCGGCGCGACCGCCCTTCCCCACCACGCCTCCGGCCGCTCCAGCGCGGCCCCCGCGATGCGCGGCAGCGTCGTGCCGGGATGCACATACAGCACCGCGACATGAAGGACCGCCGCCGCGTCTCCGGACTCCACCAGCCGCCGTGCCGCGAGCGCACCCGCGCGCACGTTCGCTTCCGCGGACAACGACTCACAGAAGACGAGCAGGTAGCCCCCTGCCGCGACCCGCGCCAGCACACCGCCGAATGGCTCCAGCGTGGCCGCCAGGTCTTCCACCGACGCGGCCGTGCGCAACCCCAGCACCGCCACCGGGCGCGCTCCCGCGAACGTCACCAGCGCCTGCGCCGACCGCGCGTCCCTCGCCCCGACGACACCGGGCAGCGCGGGCCCTTCAGCGCATGCGGCCTCGAACGCGGCCAGCACGTCCTCCGCGCTCGCGTACCGCTCCGCCGGATCCTTGGCCAGACACCGAGCCACCACCGCGTCCAGCGCCACCGGGACGGAGGCCCGTTCGGACACGCGCGGAGGACGCTGGCTCACGTGCCCTTCGCGCACCTCGTCCGCGCTGCCGTGAAACGGCGGTGCGCCCGTGAGCAGTTCGAAGAGCAGGACACCCAGCGCGTAGAGGTCCGCCGCCGTGCCCGCCTCGCGCGCGTCCAGGCACTGCTCCGGCGCCATGTAGACCGTCGTGCCCGCGCGGTTCCCCGCCTCCTCCGCCGGCCCCTCCTCCATCCTCCGCGCGAGGCCGAAGTCCAGGAGGCTCAGCGCGCCACCCTCGCGCAGGAAGATGTTCTCCGGCTTGAGGTCCCGGTGCGCGAGCCCCACCGCATGCACGCGCGCCACCGCCGGACACAGCCCCGTCAAGAGCTCCCGCACCCGCGCCACGGACGCCGCACCCGAACCCGGCAGCGCCGCCATCCACGCCGCGAGCGTCTGCCCTCGCAACAACTCCTGCACCAGGAACGGCCTGCCCCCGACCCGCCCCTCCTCCAACACCGCGGGCACCGTGGGCGGCCCGACCCTCCGGAGCGCTTCCGCTTCGTGGGCGAAGCGCGCATGGTGCGGCCCCAGTCCCACCTTGAG
Organism: Corallococcus carmarthensis; assembly: GCF_003611695.1. Lineage (GTDB taxonomy): Bacteria > Myxococcota > Myxococcia > Myxococcales > Myxococcaceae > Corallococcus > Corallococcus carmarthensis. The sequence goes on from NZ_RAWE01000259.1 coordinate 12,457, forward strand.
CGCCACCTCGCGGCCATCCGCCTCGCGCACCGCGGTGAAGACGTGGGCGAAGCCGCCCACCCCCAACAGGGCGGCACCGGACAGGCCGGGGACGTCTGGGATCGCCAGCGGCTCCAGGGGGAGGCCGGATTCGGCGGCGACGCCATTCACGGGACACGCCGCGCCGGGAGCGAGGCGGCGGTGGCAGACCGGACAGCGCATGCGGATGCCCGAAGGCTACCAGAGCGCTCGCGCCAGGACGATGCCCACCCCCACCAGCCCCTCGCCCGCGATGAGCCCAGCCGCCAGCGTCACGCCCGGCCCTTCCG
>NZ_RAWE01000025.1 GCF_003611695.1 Corallococcus carmarthensis
GGCCGGAGTCATGACGCTCGTCAAGGCGGGGAGAAGGACTGAAGGTTAGACCGGGGGGCGGGCGGGGTGAACCCGCCCGGGCCATCCCCCCGGGAACGGCGGTGGTTCCTGGCCGCCCGCCCTACGGCGCGACGGGCGGGAGCGGCTCTGGCAGGGCAGGACCCGCCAGGTCGGCCCGGGCCACGCGGCCCACCCGCTCCGCGTTGACGCGGGCCTGCACGTAGCGGGGCGACAGCCGGGTGGCGGCGGCGTAGGCGGCGCGGGCCTCCTCCAGCCGGCCCAGGCGCTCGCAGGCGACGCCCAGGTTGTTCTGCACGTAGGCCACGTGGGGCAGCAGGCCCGCGGCCTGGGTGAGGACCTCCACGGCGCGGGCGTTGTCGTTGGCGCGCAGGTAGGCGAAGCCCAGGTTGTTGAGCGCGTGGCCGTGCTCGGGGTCCAGGTGCACCGCCTGCTGGAAGCGCAGGATGGCGGAGGCCAGCTCATTGGCGCCCAGGTGCGCGCGGCCGAGCACCTGGTACACCTCCGGGTCCTCCGGGTCGCGCAGGAGCGCCTCTTCCCCCACGGGGACGGCCTCCGCGAAGCGGCCCTCCGCCACCAGGAGCCGCGCCTGCTGCACCAGCGCCCCGGCCTCACGGGACTCCGCCTGGCCCAGCCGGGCGTACGCGTCGATGGCGAGCTTCGTGTCTCCGGCCAGCCGGGCCGTGCGAGCAAGCTGCGCCAGGGCGTCCGTGGCACCCGGGTCGTCGTGCAGCGCGCGCCGCAGCTCCGTCACGGCACCGGACAGGTCACCCAGGTCGCGCAGCCCCAGCGCGCGGGCCACATGGTCCACCCGGCGGGCGTGCGTGTGCGGCAGCGCCAGGGCGTCACCGGGGACAGGGGCCTCCGCCGGAGCGGCCTCGTCCATGAGGCGCGGGGCGGCCATCAGCGAGAGCTCGTGGCCCGGGGCCTCCAGCGGGAGGGTGGGAGCGGCGGCGACAGGGGCCGGGGCGGCGCGGGCCTCCACGGCGTGGGTGAGCCAGGGCTTGAGCAGGCGGGGCAGGGGGACGTCCTCCCAGGCGGCGAGCCCGAGGGCGGCGAGCGCCGCGGGGACGAGGGCCTTGCGAAGCGCGGGCGGCACGGTGAAGCGCCGGAAGGAGGCGGGGTGGCGGGACCGGGTGCGCGTCTTCGGGTTCATGGCAATCCCCTCGGGGCTGCTCTCAAGGACAGCGGCGGGCGCCGGGAGCGGCGGCCCGGGACCGCGGTGGTGGCGGCCCGGGACCTCCTATTGCGACCGGTGTGCCAAGGGACTTCCCCTGGGGAGGGGCCCGGGGTGTGTCCCTGGGGCCACAGGCGGGAGGGGAAAAGCGTGGCAGGGGCGTGGGCCGCGTGCGACGGTCCGCGCCGCATGCGAATCGCGACCTGGAACGTGAACTCGGTGAGGGCCCGGCAGCAGCGGTTGGTCAACTGGCTGAAGAGCGCCCAACCCGACGTGCTGTGCCTGCAGGAGCTCAAGTGCACCGACGCGGACTTCCCCTTCGACGCGGTGAAGGAGGCGGGCTACTTCGCCGCGGTGCACGGGCAGAAGACGTACAACGGCGTGGCCATCCTGGCGAAGACGGAGCCCACGGACGTGGTGCGCGGCCTGTCGGACGGGGTGGATGACACGCACGCGCGCTTCATCTCCGCGACGGTGAATGGCATCCGCGTGGTGAGCGCATACGCACCCAACGGGCAACAGGTGGACTCGCCCGCGTACGTCTACAAGCTGGAGTGGTACCGGCGCCTGAGGAACTACCTGGACACGCGCCACAAGCCGGACGACCTGGTGGTGATGGGCGGGGACTGGAACATCGCGCCGGATCCCATCGACGTGTACGACGTGGCGCAGTGGGAAGGGCAGACGCTGTTCACCCTGCGCGAGCGGGACGCGCTCCAGCAGGTGTGCGCCTTTGGCCTGACGGACGCGTTCCGCAAGCTGCACCCGGACGTGCAGAAGTTCTCCTGGTGGGACTACCGGATGCTGATGTTCCCCAAGAACAAGGGCGTGCGCATCGACCACCTGTTCCTCACGGCGCCGCTGGTGCCCCGGCTCACGGCGTGTGACGTGGACCGCGAGGAGCGCAAGGGGCAGCAGCCGTCGGACCACGCGCCGGTGTGGCTGGAGTTGAAGGACTGAGTAGAGTCGGAGGCATGTCCGTCCTCCGACTTGAATGCACGAAGTGTGACCAGACGTTCGCGCCGGGCAGGGTGTGGAACCTGTGCACGGCGTGTCAGGCGCCGTTGTTCGCGTGCTACGACCTGGAGCGCGCGGCGCACACGTTGCGCAAGGAAGCGCTGCCCGGCCGTGAGCGTTCCATGTGGCGCTACCACGAGGTGCTGCCGGTGGACGACCCGGCGCACCGCCTGACGTTGGGTGAAGGCTTCACGCCGCTGCTCCCCGCGCCCCGGCTGGGCTCGTGGCTGGGATTGAAGCAGGTCCTGGTGAAGGACGAGAGCGGCAACCCCACGGGCTCCTTCAAGGCGCGAGGCCTGGCCGCCGCGGTGTCCATGGCGAAGGCCTTGGGCGCGAAGGCGGTGTGTCTGCCTTCCGCGGGGAACGCGGGCAGCGCGCTGGCGGCGTACGCGGCGCGGGGCGGGCTGGAGGCGCACGTCTTCGTGCCGAAGGACATCGCGGCGCTGTTCCTGATGGAGACGCGGGCGTACGGCGCGCACGTGGAGACGGTGGAGGGGCTCATCTCCGACGCGGGCCGGGTGTGCGCGGGGCTGGCGAAGGAGCACGGCTGGTACGAGTGCGCCACGCTGAAGGAGCCCTACCGCGTCGAGGGCAAGAAGACGATGGGCTACGAGCTGGCGGAGCAGCTCGGGTGGACGCTGCCGGACGTCATCCTCTACCCGACGGGCGGGGGCACGGGGCTCATCGGGATGTGGAAGGCCTTCGAGGAGATGGAGGCGATGGGGCTCATCGGCGCGAAGCGGCCGCGCATGGTGGCGGTGCAGGCGGAGGGCTGCGCGCCCATCGTGAAGGCGCACGCGGAGGGCAAGCCGGACGCGCCCATGTGGCAGGGCGCGACGACGCACGCGCACGGTCTGCGGGTGCCCAAGGCGCTGGGGGACTTCCTCATCCTGCGCGCGGTGAAGGACAGCCACGGCACGGCGGTGTCGGTGACGGAGGAGGAGATCGTCCAGGGCACGAAGGACATCGCCGCGGCGGAGGGCCTGTTCGTGGCGCCGGAGGGCGGCGCGTGCGTGGCGGCGCTCAAGAAGCTGCACGCCGCCGGGGACGTGAAGCCGGAGGAGACGGTGGTCGTGTTCAACACCGGTACGGGCTTCAAGTACGTGGAGAACATGGCGCCCTTGTGGTGAGCGAAGGGTTCCTGGATGGCTGGGATTCAAGAATGAGAATCCAAGAACCTGGTTGGCGCGATGCAAAAGAGGTCATGTGTCGCAAGGCGTTGGCGCGGTGTGTTGGATGAAATCAAGATGTCTTGCTTGTCTTTGTGAGGGCGATTCGTACGATGAGTGAATGCACTTCGTTCAGATCGAAATGGGCAACGAGCGGTTGGCCGAGAACGTGAAGTACACGGTGTTGGACAACAAGCTGGCCCGGTTTGTGACCATCGTGGGCAGCACCCGGAGCTTCACCGTCGAAAATGGCATCAAGGACACGAAGGCCTTCGTGGTGACCTTCCAGACGGAGCAGTTGGAGGAGATCAAGACGATGATGACGGACCCGACGATGAGGGTCGCGACGATGGTGGCCTGGGAAATGTCGGCCTGAGATGAGCAGACCCCTGGGGCCGCCGCCGCGTCCGCCCGGAATGCCGCCCCCGCCGGAGGTTCCGGAGGTCGAACCGGTGGGGTCGGCGCACATGAAGCCGGACGGCACGCTGGAGCTCCGGATGTCCGCGCGCGGTCCCGGGGCCATCGCGGGAGAGGCGCTGTTCATCCTCAAGCCAGATAATCCCCGCTACGCCGGGGTGCTTGAGCACCTGGGCCCGATGGAGCCCGGTGGCTACGCGCGGGTGATGCCGTTTCCTCCGGGCGTGTTCTGACGGGGCGTTGATATGAAGGCGTGCGATGCGAGCGCGCGCCTTCCTGCTGTTATCGGCACTCCTCGGTGGGTGCGCATCCGCCCCCTTGCCCGCGCTGGAGGACTGGGGCGCGGCGGAGGACGACGCCTGCAAGGGTGACGACCGGTGCGTGGCGCTGGTCTGCGCGGATGACCTCTGCGGGCTCTATCGCTGCGAGGACACCGGTGTGTTGCTGGCCCGGGGAGGCATCCGGCCTCCCGTGTCGTCGGCGGCGCCCGGTTCAGGTCCCCGGCGCAACTGGGGCAGTGCCCAGTCCCTGCCGGGTGACCGCGACGCCATCTTCGTCATCCGCTGGTACAACCATCCCGCGCCAGCTCCGCCACCCGATGGTAGGAAGCCTTCAGGCTCTGGATGGGTTCGTCATCACCTCTACCCGCAGGATCCGAACCTCGCGATCTTCTTCAGGCGGCAAGGAGGTATCAACGTGCATGACTTCACGATGATCATCCCCCGCGCGGAGCACGTGCGGCTGCATGGCGTGGGAGGACGGGGCGGCCGCTGGAATCAGGCGTGGCGCGACTTCGCTCGCAACAACACCAGGGCCACCCCAAAGGAAATCCAGGACCAGCTGGCTCGGATGATCGTTGACTTCAACATCATGGGTCCCATTGTTCCGTACTACCAACTTCGCTAGGCGTCGGGAGGATCCGTGAGGTTCTTTGAAGTGAATCCTGCGGAAGGCCCGCGTTTCACTGGCTACATCAACGGCGTGCACAGATGGGGTCTGCCGGGGGGCCTCTGTCCCGTCTGTCATGCCAGTCCGGGCGGGTTGGGAGAGGCGTATCCCTCCGTGGATCTCTCAGGCTGGGCGCATCGGCAGGAACTTGTGGAGGCCAGACAAGTACCGCTCGAAGAGTATGAGCGATTGCGTGATCAGGTCCGGTCCCAGGTTCCCTTTGACGCCCCCTTATTCCCAGGTGCCGAGTTCGGGCCCCTCACCGGGAAGGCTTCCGGCAAGTGGGGAGCGATGCATCTTCCAGAACCCTGGACCCTGGTGATGCAGCGTGACGCGCTGGAGTGCATGCGTGGAGCGGGCATCGCGCTTCGTGCCAGCAAGATGGACTTGCGGTTCCTGGGCCGGACGGAAGTGGAGTTGCTGGAGATCGAGGTGCATCCCCGGGGCCGCGTCCACGACAGTTGTTTCCCTGGCGGACGGGAACGCCCCTGCGAACGGTGTGGACGTCAGGGAGGCAGCTTTCCGGACGCGCCCATCCTGGACAGCCGTACCTTGCCCAAGGACCAGAACCTGTTCCGGCTGACGGACTACACGACCATCATTATCGCCACGGAGCGCTTCGTGGACGCCGTGAACCGCTTCGAGTTCGAAGGCGTCGTGTTCAAGGAAATCCCCGTCCTCTGACCTACGGCCTCACGTCCAGCCGCGTCCAATCCGCGGCGACCTGGAGCTCCAGCACGCCGTTCTCGAAACGGTGTGCACGGACTCCCGTCACCTGTCGCACCGCTTTCAATCCATACACGCGGATCGTCTCCTCTGTCCGGACCCGAGAGAGCGTTCCCGTCTCGCTCCGCTCCAATCGCAGCACTCCATCTGTCACCCCGCCACGCAGCACCGTGAGCCGTGACTCGCCGTAGCCGTCGCCCGCGTCCTCGTAGAGCCGGCCGTGCACCTCCGTCGCCGCGTGCACGTGCCACTCCAGGTGCTGCCAGTTCGCGTCCGTGGTGTGCATCGCGGGCTGTGTCAGCGCCACCGCGCCTCCCGCGCGCAGCCACACCGGCACCGTGTCCAGCGGCCCTTCCGCGATGACGTGCTGCCCACCCTCGCTCACGGCTCCCGTTCGCTCCAGCCCGGGCCACTCCATCCACGAACCCGCCGGCAGATACGCCAGACGTTTCGTCTGTCCGGGCCGCACCACCGGCGCCACCAGCAAGTCCCTCCCGAACAGGAACTGATCGAACGCACCCACCGCCTCCGAATCCCCAGGCGCCTCCATCACCAGGGGCCTGAGCGGCGCGAGCCCCGTCTCCGACGCCTCGTGCATCAGCGTGTACAACGTGGGCAGGAGCCGGTACCGCCGCTCCAGCGCCGCGCGCGCCAGCGTCAGGTACGGCTCCCCATACCTCCACGGCTCCTGCGGCGCCGTGCCCTTGCCCGCGTGGTTGCGCATCAGCGGGTAGAACGTGCCCGTCTGCATCCAGCGCACCAGCAGCTCCCCATTCGCCCGGCCAATGAAGCCCGGGATGTCCACCCCCGTGAATGCCACCGCCGCCAGGCCCAATCCCATCAACATGGGCAGCGATGTCTCCAATTGCGTCCAGTGGCTGGAGTTGTCCCCCGTCCACACCGCCGAGTACCGCTGGATGCCCGCGAACCCCGCCCGCGTCAGCAGGAACGGCCGGGCCTCCGGGCGCAGCTCGCGCAGGGACTCGAACGCGCCCTTCGCCATGCCCAGCGCGTAGACGTTGTGCACCTCCAGGTGCCGCTTGTCTCCGTGGCGCGCGTCGTAGGGCAGCGTGTTGCCCTCCACCCTGCCCACGCCCTCCGAACGCTCGCTCGACAGCGTGAGGATGCCCACGTCCGGCTGCACCGCGAAGCATGACGGCTCGTTCATGTCATTCCAGAACCCCGCCATGCCCAACGCCACGAAGTCGCGGTGCAGGCCTCCCCACCAGCGCTGCACCTCCGGCCGCGTCAGGTCCGGGAACACCGCGGGCCGGGGCCACACCTCGCCCACCAGCACGCCGCCCCGGTCGTAGCGCACCAGGTAGTCGCGCGCCTTCGCCTCCTCGTACACGCTCCAGCCCGCCTCCAGCTTCAAGGCCGGGTCGATGATGGGCACCAGCCGCACACCCTGCGCCGCCGCCTCGCGCACCAGGCCCGCCGGATCCGGGTAGCGCGCCCCGTCCCAGGTCCAGACCTTGTACCCATCCATGTAATCAATATCCAAATACACGCAGTCCAGAGGCAGGCCCCGCTGCCGGTAACCCTGGATGACGCCCCGGATGTCCTCCGCGTTCTCGTAGCCCCAGCGGCTCTGCTGCGCGCCCAGGCTCCACAGCGGGGGCAGGGGCGGCCGCCCCGTCAACGCCGCGTACCGTCGCACCACGTCCGCCGGTCCCGGCCCCGCGAACAGGTAGCAGTCCAGCTCCGGCCCCCACGACTCCCACGTCACCCGCGACGCGTCCGCGAGCGCCACGTCCACCTCCGAGCGCCAGGACTCGTCCAGGAAGAACCCCCACGCCACGCCCTCGCGCAGGCCCACGAAGAACGGGATGGATTGGTAGAGCGGATCCGTGTCCGGGTGGTGCGGCACCACGTCCGTGTTCCAGAACGTGAAGTGCATGCCGCGCTTGTCCAGCGGCCCCACCTTCTCGCCGAACCCCAGGTAGCGCTCCCCCGGCTGTGCCCGCAGCGCCAGCCGCGCCCGGTGACGGCTCATCGGATACGCGGCCTGCACCTCTCCGGACACGTCCACGCAGCGCGCCAGCTCCCGCCCCTGCGCGTCCCGGAAGCGCCAGGTCCCCGACTCCGCGTCCACCTCCAGGGACACGCCCTCCGCCGTCACGCGCACGAGGTTGCCCTCGCGCTCCACCGTCAATGCGTGGCCTCCTTCCGCGACGACGGACCAGGAACGCTTGCCGGGCAGCTCGGGATGGAGGAAGCCGATCTCCGACGACACCGGCGCGTGCCGCAGCCGAAGCACTCCGGGCAGCGGACACGACACCTCCAGGACGGCATGCCGGCCGGACAGGCGCAGCCGGTAGGGTTCGACGTGGGCGTCAGCGACGTGCATGCCTCGCAATCTAGGGAGCGCGCGCGGCCCGCACCCGCCTTTCCTTCCGGGCCCGTGCGATGCTGTCCACCGCCATGACGCCGCCCCCTGATCCGCTGCCATTCCCGGACAGCCTCTGCCACCGCTGCGCCGCGCCGCCGCGCTACGTCCAGACGCGGACCTCCACCTTCATCATGTGTCCGCTCCTGCCCCAGAAGTACGCGCCCCAGCCCGTGCGCGCGTGCTCCCTGTTCCGTCCCCTTGAGCCCGGCGCCGCGCCCGCGTAGCCCCCACCCGGGTCCAAAGGCGAGCAGGCAGCGGGGCAGGAAAGCCATTCCCCGAAAGGCATCCGTACCTTTGCCTCACGCAAAGGAGCCTTCATGGCCACCCGACGGAAGACCCCCGCTGCTCCCCGGCGCAGGCACGCCGCCGCCACACCCGCGAAGCGCGCGGCCCGCAAGAGCCACGCGTCCGCCAGTGGCAGCGGCCGGTATACGAACCCCACCCTGCGCGAGCGCCTCAAGCAGCGCATCCTCCAGAGCGACAAGGGCGGCCGCGCGGGCCAGTGGAGCGCGCGCAAGGCCCAGCTCCTCGCCACGGAGTACAAGAAGGCCGGTGGCTGCTACCGGGGTTCCCGCGGCACCGCGCAGCGCCACCTGTCCGCCTGGACGAAGGAGGAGTGGGGCACCCAGGAGGGCGGCACCCGCGCCCGGCATGGCCGGACCACCGCGCGCTATCTTCCCAAGGAGGCCTGGGCCCACCTGAGCCCCGCTCAGAAGAGGGCCACCGAGCGCCGCAAGCGGGCAGGCTCCCGGGAGGGACGTCAGTTCGTCGCCAACACGCCCGCCGCACGCCGGGCGAGGAAGCAGGCCTCGAAGCGCTAGCCCGCGCTTCCAGGCCCTCCGTTCCGGAAGCGTGCGACAGCTCCCGCGAGGACGGCCCGCGCTCGTGGCATAGAGTGTGGACCTCCTGAACCCGGGAGCGCACACGCCCCCGGAGACGGGGAGGACTTCATGGACTGCGACTGGCTCATCATCGGCTCGGGGTTTGGCGGCAGCGTCAGCGCGTTGCGGCTCGTCGAGAAGGGCTATCGCGTGGTGATGCTGGAGAAGGGCCGGCGCCTCCAGGGCCAGGACTTCCCCAAGTCCAACTGGAACCTGAAGCGCTGGCTGTGGATGCCGCGGCTGGGGTGGCGCGGCCTCTTCAAGATGACCTTCTTCCGCCACGTCACCGTGCTGTCCGGCGTCGGCGTGGGCGGCGGCTCGCTCGTCTACGCGAACACGCTGCCCATCCCGAAGGACGACTTCTTCGACGCCTCCTCCTGGGGCCACCTGGCGCCGTGGAAGGAGGAGCTCGCGCCGCACTACGTGACCGCGCGCCGCATGCTGGGCGCCACCGTCAACCCGCTCAACACCTTCCCCGACCAGGTGCTCAAGGAAGTGGGACAGGACCTGGGCCGCCCCGACTTCCAGCCCACCACCGTGGCCGTCTACTTCGGCGAGCCCGGCGTCACCGTGAAGGACCCCTACTTCAACGGCGAGGGCCCGGACCGCACCGGATGCAACGCGTGCGGCGGCTGCATGCTGGGCTGCCGCAACAACGCCAAGAACACGCTCGACAAGAACTACCTCTACTTCGCGGAGAAGCGCGGCCTCACGCTCCACGCGGACACGGAGGTGACGTGGGTGCGCCCCCTGCCGGGGGGCGACGGCTACGAGGTGACGGCGAAGCAGGGCACCGGCTTCTTCAAGAAGACGCGCCGCTTCACCGCGAAGCACGTCATCTTCGCGGGTGGCGTGCTGGGCACCCTGGACCTGCTGCTCAAGCTCAAGGACGCCAAGGACGGACTGCCGGACCTCTCCGAGCGCGTGGGCGACGGTGTGCGCACCAACTCCGAGGCCCTCATCGGCATCGTCAGTGGCGGCAAGCAGAAGGACCGCGACCTGTCCCGGGGCATCGCCATCGGGTCCATCCTCCACACCGACGAACACTCGCACCTGGAGCCCGTGCGCTACCCGGAGGGCTCCGGCTTCTTCCGCCTGCTCATGGCCCCCCACGTCCCCGGCGCCACCGCGTGGACGCGCGTGGCCCGGTTGGTGGGGCTGCTCGTTCGCAGGCCCCTGCGCTTCCTCCAGGCGTGGTTCGTCCCGGACTTCGCGCGCCGCACGATGATCCTCCTGTACATGCGCACCATGGAGGGCCACCTGCGCATGCGCCGGGGCCGCGCGCTCACCACCGGCTTCCGCTCCGGCCTCACCACCGGCCTGCAAGAGGGTCCCGCGCCCACCGCGAACATGCCGGAGGCCTTCGACCTGGCGAAGCGCGTGTCCGACAAGCTGGATGGCTACCCCATGACCATGGTCAGCGAAACGCTCATGGGCATCCCCACCACCGCGCACATCCTGGGCGGCGCGTGCATGGGAGACTCTCCAAAGACAGGCGCCATCGACGCGCGCCACCGCTTGTATGGCTATGAGGGGCTGTATGTGGTGGATGGCGCGGCCATTTCCGCCAACCCGGGCGTCAATCCCTCTCTCACCATCACCGCGCTCGCGGAGCGCGCCATGACCTTCATCCCCGCCGCGCGCGAGCTGCCCCGGGGCGACACCGACGCGACGCTGGAAACACCTTCGCGCCCCCACGCCGCCGCGTCCTGAAAGTGCCCCGCGGGGCGTGTACGCGGCCGCCCCCTGTGCCCCCTTGGGACCTGGGGACAGCGCCCATTGGCCAGACGTGAGCGCGCGCCTCGTACTCCGGTCCCGGATGCGGCCGGTTCCGTGGACGCGGGGATAACCAGGATGTCAATGTTGGCTGCGAATGCACGGGATGGCGTCACCCTGGCGCTGTCTCACACCGTCGGCGTGGGTGGGAGCCGGCAGTGTTCAAGCGCAGGCACTCCTTGTGCCCTCGGGCAGCATGGTTGGCTCATGGAGTTCCGTGTAGTTCATATTTTACAGGGTTAATCGCTTCCGCCACCATTCCGGTCGGGTGAAGAGATGACTTCGTTCATGTCAGCCTTTTCCTTTCATGCTCCGGTGAATGTTTCTCAAGGTCTGGAAGGACGGGCGGCGGCGCTTCTGGCATTGCAGTTGCGCGAATCGCGCAAGCGGGTGGATGGCCTTTTCACCTGGCTGATGCTGGGGCAGTGGGCGGCCGCGGTGCTGGTGGCGGTGTTCGTGTCTCCCTATGGCTGGGAAGGCAAGGTGCGCGCGCTGCACCTGCACGTGCAGACGGCGGTGCTCCTGGGGGCGGCGCTGAGCGTGTTCCCGGTGATGCTCACGCGCCTGCATCCGGGGGAGGCGCTGACGCGCCACGTGGTCGCGGTGAGCCAGATGCTCTGGTCCGCGCTGCTCATCCACCTGACGGGCGGCCGCATCGAGACGCACTTCCACATCTTCGGCTCGCTGGCGGTGTTGTCATTCTACCGCGACCCGAAGGTGCTGCTCACCGCCAGCCTGGCCATCGTCGTGGACCACTGCATGCGGGGCGCGCTGTGGCCGGAGTCCGTCTACGGCCAGCTGCATCCGGAGTGGTGGCGCTTCCTGGAGCATGCCTTCTGGGTGGCCGTCATCGACGCGGTGCTGCTCGTCGCCTGCCGGGACGCGCTGCGCGACCTGGGGGAGCGGGCCGGGCGCCAGGCCCTGACGGAGGCCGCCATCGAAGAGGAGCTGGCGCTGCGGGCGGGACAACTCGACGCCGCCGTGCGCGAGGTGCACGCCTTCCGCGACCATGCGGAGCGGATGGAGCGGCTGGCGTCGCTGGGACAGCTCACCGCCAGCGTCAGCCACGAGCTGCGCAACCCGCTGGCCGCCGCGCGCACCGCGCATGCGTTCGTCCTGCGCCGCCTGCGCAAGGCGGAGGCCTATCCCACCGACCCGCGCATCCCGCGCTTCCTGGACATCATCGACCGGGAGCTGCAGGCGTGTTCGGTCATCATCTCCGACCTCCTGGACTACGCGAAGGGCCGGCCTCCGCGCCGCACGCCGTGTCCGCTCAAGCCACTGGTGGAGGAAGCCATCAGCGTGGTTCCCCGCCGCGAGGGCGTGCGCGTGAACAACCAGGTGCCGGATGGGCTGCCGGTGCCGCACCTGGACCGCGAACAGTTCCGCCAGGTGCTGGTCAACCTCATCCAGAACGCGGTGGAGGCCATCCCGCCGGAGCGTTCCGGGACGGTCTGCGTGCACGCCGACGCGAGGGGCGACGGCGGCTGGAGCCTGCGCGTGACGGACGACGGGCCGGGCATCCCCGCGCCGCTCCTGGAGCGCATCTTCGAACCCATGTTCACCACCAAGCTGCGCGGCACCGGGCTGGGGCTCGCCATCGTGAAGAGCCTGGTGCAGGGACACGGCGCGCGCATCCAGGCGGAGAGCGACTTCGGCCACGGCTCGCGCTTCACAGTCCTCTTCCCGGACGCGTCTATTCAGGCGGCCGGGGCCGCGGCGCATCCCTGAAACAGCAATCGCAGGTTGGCGAATCGCAAGTGGGGCGTGGGCCCACGCGAACACGGAGGTAGGCATGCAGGCACAGGCGAAGCCGTATCCGGAGGCGGGCTCGGTGGAGGCGGACTGGGCGGTACGGCGCATGGCGGCGACGGAGCTGGACACCGCCCGGGGCATGTTCTTCCTGGGGGTGCTGGAGACGGTGCGCACCGGCGTGGGCGAGGAGGCGGTGGCCACGTGCCGGTCTGTCACCGACGAGCGCCGCTTCGTGGGCTTCTTCAACTATCCGGTGGCCAGCTTCCTCAAGCTGGCGCAGGTGGCGGCGCGGTTGCTGTCGCCCCGGTGGGGCGGGTTCGACGAGGCGTTGCGGCAGATGGGCATGCAGGCCACGCGCAGCTTCCTGGAGTCCGCGGTGGGCCGCACCTTCCTGCTCCTGGCCGCGGGCGACCCGCGCAAGCTCGTGACGAACCTGCCGTCCGGCTACCAGATGGCGGTGAGCTACGGGGAGCGCACCGTCGACTGGAAGGCAGAGGGGGACGCGCTGTTCGTCATGCGGCGCGACTTCATGCCGGCGGCGTATCACGAGGGGGTGCTGCGCGAGGTGCTCACCATGGTGGGGGCCCGGAACCCACGCGTCCAGGGCCGCAAACTGGGGCTCCTGGACACCGAGTACCACATCACCTGGGAGGTGCCCGTCGTGCTGCCCGCGGGACCTCCCAAGGAGTCCCGCTGGAGGGTGTTCCAGTAGGGCGCGCGGGGACCGGGAGTTGGGGCCCGGTCCCCGTGAGGTCGGGTCAGAACGCCACGCCTGTCTGGATGAGCGGCGTCAAGCTGAAGCCGCCGTTGCCCGGCACGCCGGTGACGAAGAAGGGCAGGTCCAATTCCACGAACCACTTCAGGCCTTCGTTGATCGGGAAGCCCTTGTTGATGATGGGGACGAGGCCCAGGTTGAACGGGATGCCGGAGCCCACCTCCACGGCGGTGCGCAGGCCGCCGGAGAAGGGGCCAAAGTCATACACGACGCCCGGGTCCACGACGATGCTGGTGCTGGCGCTCGCGGGCGTGCCGTCGTTCTCGAAGGTCCAGCGCGTGAAGCCGATGAACTCGAAGTCGATGGACCACTTCTCGTTGAGCTTCACCGTCACGCCCGGCGCGATGCCCACGTTGAGGAAGTCCGCGAAGATGCCGGTGGTGCCCTCGTCGGTGAAGCTCACCAGCGGCACCACGAGCCCCCAGTGGCCACCCACGCGGGGCCAGGACGGCGCCTCGCCGGAGCCGCCCGTGCCGGCCTCCGCCTTCGACTCGTGATGGTGGCCGTGGTTCCGGCCGTGATGGCTGTCGAGCAGCTGGACCCCGGGGTGTTCCTCCGGATCCGTTTCCGCGCCCGTGTCCGCGTTCGCCCCCCGCGGGGCGACGGCCACGAGCAGCGCGGCCATTCCACCCAGCCCGACCTTCCCCCTCCACCCCTTGCGGCCCACCATGGCGCTGGCTCCCTGTGTGTCGTGAGAGGGGAGGGTGGGAAGCCCCGAGGGCCCCGCCAACCCTGATGGGACCCGGGGGCTGGCGCGCGTGTGTTTCCGGATGGCGCGGGAACTTGCGCCCCCGGTGCGCGGGAGCACGATGCCGGGGCCCCCCTCGCACCGTGAGGTCTTCCGCGTGAGCCGCAGTGACAGTCTGGAACGGACGGAGCGCTGGCGGCGGCTGCTGTCGGACACCCGCGTCGGCTCGGGACCGCGCGCCGCGCGCCAAGAAGAGGCCGGGGCGGAGGCCACGCACCGGCAGCTCGACGAGCGCAATGACTACTCGCGCGACTACGACCGCATCGTGTTCTCCAGCGAGTTCCGCTGCCTGCACGACAAGACGCAGGTGTTCCCCCTGTCGACGAGCGACTACACGCGCACGCGCCTCACGCACAGCATCGAGGCGTCGTGCGTGGGCCGTTCGCTGGGGCACCAGGCCGGACTGGGTTTGAAGGCGCAGGGCGTGGAGCTGGACCCTTCGCACCTGGGCACCATCGTGGCGGCGGCGTGCCTGGCGCATGACATTGGCAATCCGCCGTTCGGCCATTCGGGCGAGGCGGCCATCCAGCACTGGGTGAGCCAGCGGCTCGCGCCACCGGGGGAGGGGCGCAAGAGCCCGTTCGCGACGGAGGCCGAGTGGCGCGACCTGCGCGACTTCGAGGGCAACGCGCAGGGCTTCCGCATCCTCAACCGGCTCCAGTCGCGCGAGCGCCGGGGCGGGCTGCGCTACACCGCCGCGACGCTGGGCGCGATGAGCAAGTACCCGCGCCCGTCCGTGCTGCCCGGCTCGCGGGCGAAGACGAAGGGCGTCGTGTCGGAGAAGAAGTTCGGTTACTTCCAGGACGACGTCGACCTGGCGCTGGAGGCCTACCGCGCCACGGACCTGCGGGAGCGCGAACCCGGCGTGTTCAGCCGCCACCCGCTGGCCTTCCTCGTCGAGGCGGCGGACGACATCTGCTACGCGGTCATCGACCTGGAGGACTCCGCGAAGCTGGGGCTCGTGCCCATGGAGCGCGCGTGCGAGCTGCTGGAGTCAGTGCTGCCGGAGCCTTCGGTCCGCAAGCCGCCCCGGCACCTGGAGACGCGGATGGCGCAGGCGCGGGCGAAGGCCATCGGGAAGCTCATCCCCCAGTGCGTGGAGGCCTTCGTGGAGCACGCGCTGGATCTGGAGGCGGGGCGCACGGAGACGTCGCTCACCGCGCTCAAGCCCGACGTGCGCGCCCGGCTGGAGGAGATCACCGACTTCACGCGCGAGCACGGCTACTGGAGCGAGCGCGTGCTCCAGATTGAGAGCGCGGGCTTCAAGACGCTGGGCGGCCTGCTGGACATGTTCGCCCTCTCCGTGGTGGCGGAGGCCCCCAACGCGGAGGAGAAGAAGCTGCGGCAGCTGCTGCCGCTGGAGTGCTTCCAGCGCCCGGAGTTCGCGGCGGCGGATGAAGCGGCGCAGAAGCCGCCCCGGCGGGACGAGGCCATCCAGCGGCTCACGCCGTACCAGCGGCTGCTGTGCGTGACGGACTACATCACCGGACTGTCGGACAGCCGCGCGGTGGAGCTCTACCAGCGCCTGTCCGGCATCCAGCTGCCCACGTAGCCCTCCACGTCCGGCCCCCCACCAGCCGGGCGCCTGGAACGTGCGAGCCCGGCCGCCGGGCGCTACGCTTCCGCCCATGTGTGGCCGAGTCACCGTCCGGACCTCTCCCGCGCAGCTCGTCGCCGAGCTGGAGCTCGCGGGCGCGCGCGCGACGCTGGAGCGCGAGCGTTTCAACCTCTGTCCCACGCAGTTGTTGCCCGTGGTGCCCAACGACGGCGCGCGGCTCCTGGACGTGTTCCGCTGGGGGCTCATCCCGTCCTGGGCGAAGGACGCGTCCATTGGCAACAAGCTCATCAACGCGCGCGGGGAGACGGTGGCGGAGAAGCCCAGCTTCCGTTCGGCGTTGAAGCGCAGGCGGTGCCTGGTGGTGGTGGACGGCTGGTATGAGTGGAAGCAGTCCACGAAGCCCAAGACGCCGTACTTCTTCCACCACCGCGACGGGAAGCCGCTGGCGCTGGCGGGGCTCTGGGAGGAGTGGACGGCGCCGGACACCGGCGAGGTGCTGCGCACCTGCACCATCATCACCACGGGCCCCAACGCGCTGATGGCGCCCATCCACGACCGGATGCCCGTCATCCTGTCGCCGGAAGCCCAGGCCGTGTGGCTGCGCCCGGAGCCGCAGGAGGCTTCCGTCCTCCTTCCGCTGCTCGTCCCCGCGCCGGAAGCGCCGCTGGACGTCTACGAAGTGGCGCGCGGGGTGAATTCGCCCGCCAACGACAGCCCGGAGTGCGTGGCCCGCGTCGCGGCCTGATCCAGGCCTGCTATCCCGCGGTGGAGTTCTCCTCCTCTCCTGGAGGCGGGCAGTAGGGCGCGACCGCCTCCTTGAACAGCTCCAGGTGCAGGGGCTTGTGGAGTGTCCCGACGACGCCGGCCATCTTGTCCGTCTGGAAGCTGGCGGTGAGCACGAAGACGGGCAGCCCGCACAGCGTCGCATCGTCGTTCATCCGGCGAAGGAAGCCGTGGCCGTCCATCACCGGCATCATCAAATCCAGCAGGACGATGCAGGGCTTGCGGCAAGAGGCCAGGGCCACGAGCCCCTCCTCTCCATTCGTCGCCGTCAGGACGGAGTAGCCTTCGAGCTCGAGGTACCGGGCCATCACTTCCAGCTCCGGCTCGTCATCGATGATGAGAATCAGGGGCGGGGTCGTCGCGTCGGGCACGGCTCTCTCTTCCGTGTGTTCAAAGGAAAGCTAGGTCGCCCGAACGCCGCGCTGCCCAGGGTTCCATTGATTCCGGGCAGGCGGTTCCCACTCCGGACAATGGGACAGGGGGTTGGCTGGCCGTCTGCCCTGAAACAGTGGCGCGGCGGCCGTGGACACTTCCTGGGTCCTCCCCAAAAAGCCCCCTAGGATTCGCCGTCATGACGTCCTCCGACAGGGCCGTGCCGGGCAGGGGCAGGCGCATCGCCGCGGCCTCCGTCGCGGGGCTCGTCGTGCTGGCAGGATCCTGCCTGCTCGGAGCGGAGGCGTGGTTCCAGCGGAAGATCGAAGGTCCGCTGCGTCTCCACTCCGAGGCGCTCACCGCGAACGTGGAGGCCTACTGCGCGCAGGAGGCCGCGCTGGGCACCGACCCCTGGTTCCACGAAGGCCGGACGGAAGGGGACGCGGGCCTGCTGCTCAACGCGTGGCTGCCCTGGTCGCGCGACCTGAAGCAGGCGCCTCCCGAGGGCTCGCCGCTCGTCCTTCCCGAAGCGCTGCGCGACGAGGCCCTGGACCTGACGCAGGGCCGTTGGCTCACCGCGAACCTCGACGTGTCCCGCCTGGACTTCGACTGGATGGTCCGGCTGCTGGCGTATGACCGGTGGGACCTGTTCAACGGCAGCCCCCTCAGCCAGGAGGGACGTTTCAACTGGGTCGCCGGTGAAATCCCCGACCTCTTCCTGCTCCAGCGCTGGGCGAAGTTCCGCATGCTCCACGGCATGCGGACGGGCCACCCGGTGGAGGCCGCGCAGCAGGTGCGCCACCTGGCGTGGCTGAGCCTGCGCACGGACTCGCTCGCGGGCGGCTCCCTCGCCGTCAACCTGCTCGACATCGAGCGGCTGGCCCATGACGCCATGGCTTCGCCCCCGGCGGACTGGACGCCCATGCCCGCCGGGCAGACGGCCCGGATGAACACCCTCCTGCTTTCAGGGCGGCTCTTCTCCACCCTCGCCGCGCCCCCGGAAGTCGCCCGCCAGGCCCGCCAGTGCGCCACGGCGGCGTTCCGGTGCATCGCACTGACGGAAGGGGCCTTCCTGGCACGGATGGTGGAACCCTTCGCGAACCCGCCCTTCGAGGATGCCTACGCCGCGCTCGACCAGGACCTGGCGCGGTCTGATTGTCCCACCGTCGCCGCGCATGAAGTCCGGACTCGCGGTGTCACCTTGCTGGACCCGGAGTCAGGAATGCTCACCGCGACCCCTCGGGGGGCATGGCTCACCTGGGTCCCCGGCCGGTGGCTGCGCTCGCGCATCGCCACGATGGTCGTCGCCATCTCCCGAGGAGACCTTCCACCGCTGGCTGAAAACAAAATGAAACATCCCGACCGCCTCCGCGGCCAGGCAGGCACTCCAACCCCCTGAATCGCCGTTCCCGAAGCGCCGGAAAAAGGCCTGCGCCTGCCCACCTCCACGGTTTTCCGTGGATGACATGGAACTGGCGCCTCGACTGACCTACAGTTCTTGAACGGAGGGGGAAGTTTGCCCGAACTGCCACCCAGCGCGTATCCGGCCTTGTTCGAGCACACGCGAGATGGCGTGCTCGTCCTGGACCCGACCCTGCGGGTCGTGGCCGTGAACCGCGCCGCGGAGGCGCTGCTGGGGCCCCGTGGCCTGGTGGTAGGGCAGGGCGTGGATCGCGTGCTGCCGGGCTGGACGCCTCCCCAGGTTTCTTCGCCGGACGGCGCCCCCCATGAGACGGATTGCCATGTGGGCCCGGTGCACCCGGTGCGGGTGCTGGCGGTGCCGCAGGACGGCGGCTGGATGCTGATGCTCCGGGGCATGGACGCGGCGCAGGCGGCCGAGTCCATCCTCCGGCAGCAGAAGGAGTTCTTCGAGGCGGTGGTGAGCCACAGCCCGGTGGCCATCGTCACCATCAGCCGCGACTTCGAGGTGCTGACCTGGAACCCCGCCGCGGAGCGGCTCTTCGGCTACACGCCGCAGGAGGCGCTGGGGCGCAACATCCTCAAGCTCGTGGCCAACGTGGACGACATCCGTCCGGAGGCCGAGGAGACGTCGCGCGAGGTGCTGCGCAAGGACCGCGTGCACGTCGTCACCAAGCGCGTGCGCAAGGACGGCACGGTGGTGGACGTGGAGCTGCGCGCGCTGCCGGTGACGGTGGCCGGCCAGTCCATGGGCTTCATCGCCATCTACCACGACGTCACCGACCTCCAGCGGGCGCGCCAGTCCGCCGAGGACGCCAACCAGGCCAAGAGCCTGTTCCTGGCCACCGTGAGCCATGAAATCCGCACGCCGATGAACGCCATCATCGGCATGGCGGGGCTGCTCATGGACACGGCGCTCACGCCCGAGCAGCGCGACTTCGCGTCCACCATCCGCCAGAGCGGGGACGCGCTGTTGGGGCTGCTCAACGACATGCTGGACTTCTCCAAGATCGAAGCCGGCCGGGTCGAACTGGAGCAGCAGCCCTTCAACCTGCGCCAGTGCGTGGAGTCCGTGCTGGACCTGCTCGCCATGCGCGCGAGCGAGAAGTCCCTGGACCTGGGCTACCACGTCACCGACGAGACGCCCGTCACCGTGGTGGGCGACGGCGCGCGCCTGCGGCAGGTGCTGCTCAACCTGGTGGGCAACGCGGTGAAGTTCACCGAGCGCGGCGGGGTGTCCATCTCCGTGGACACGCCCCGTCAGCCGCTGGCGCCGGGCGGCCTCTTCGAGCTGCACTTCGCGGTGCAGGACACCGGCCTGGGCATCACCGAGGCCGCGCGCGGCGGCCTGTTCCAGCCCTTCAACCAGCTGGATGAATCCGTGTCACGGCGCTACGGCGGCACGGGCCTGGGGCTCGCCATCAGCAAGCGGCTGGTGGAGGCGATGGGCGGGCGGCTGTGGATGGAGAGCGAGGGGGTCCCAGGCAAGGGCGCCACGTTCCACTTCACGTTCCAGGCGCGCGAGGCCCCGCGCAGCGCGGACGCCCTGCGCCCGGACGCGCTCAAGCTGCACGGCCGGCGCGTGCTGGTGGTGGATGACAACGCCATCAACCGCAAGCTGCTGGGCCGCCAGCTGGCCGCGTGGGGGATGGCCATCGTGGAGGTGGGCTCCGGCGCGGAGGCGCTGTCGAAGCTGGAGTCAGGGGCCCGCTTCGACCTGGCCATCCTGGACCACCGCATGCCGCTGATGGACGGCCCCACGCTGGCGGCGCACATCCGCCAGCAGCGCGACGCGCGCGAGCTGCCCCTGCTGTTGCTCACGTCGTATGATCAGCGCGACGCGCAGCCGCCCGGCCTGTTCACCGCGGTGCTGCCGCGGCCGGTGAAGGCGTCGCAGCTGCACGACGCGCTGATGACGTGCCTGGCCCAGGACCTCATCTCCGCGCGGCCCCTGCCCGTCGCGCCCGCGCCCGCCACGCGCGAGCGCTCCGTGTTCAACTCGCGCCCCGGCGAACAGATGCCGCTGCGCATCCTGCTGGTGGAGGACAACCCCACCAACCAGAAGCTGGCGCTGCTGGTGCTGGACCGGCTGGGCTACCCGGCGGACACCGCGAACAACGGCCGCGAGGGTCTCAATCTCCTGGCCCGCAAGCGCTACGACGTCGTGCTGATGGACGTCCAGATGCCGGAGCTGGACGGCCTGGAGACGACGCGCCAGCTGCGCAAGGACCTTCCCCTCAGTGATCAGCCGTGGGTCATCGCCATGACGGCCAACGCGATGACGGCGGACCGGCGTGAATGCCTGGACGCGGGCATGGATGACTTCCTCAGCAAGCCCATCCGCGTGGAGGAGCTCATCTCCGCGCTGCGCCGCTCCTGGGAGCGCCTGCCGCGCGAATCCGGCGCGGCCCCCATCCGCGCGCCGGAGGCTCCCCGCATGGGCGCCCCGCGCATCCGGGGGCTGGAGGCGGGCGCGCTGGACCGGCTGTGGCAGTCATTGGACGGACAGGTGGAGCGGATGCTCCCGGAGCTCGTCGACACCGCGCTGGAGAGCATGCCCCGGCTGATGGACGACGCGCGGGGGGCGCTCGCGCGCGGCGAATTGGAGAACCTGGCCAGGGCCGCGCACACGCTCAAGTCCAACGCGGCCTACTTCGGGGCGGCCACCCTGGAGTCGCTGTGCTGGGACATCGAGCAGCGCGCGGACGCCCGGGTGATGGAGGGGCTGGAGCCGCTCGTCGCCCACTGCCAGGAGGCGCTGGACGAAAGCCGCCGGCTCCTGGAGCAGCTCAAGGGCACCGTGGCGTCCGGACCGCGGCCTGACGCCTTCTAGGCGCGTTGGGGCGCGTTCGGGTCGCTGATGGTGAGCGGCTGACGGCGTCCGTCCTTCGCGACGAGGCTGGCGGTGAGGGCGAAGTCCGGCCCCATGCGCAGCTCCAGCGTGGTGGGGCCCGGGTGGGCCACGCGCCAGTCCGGTTCAATGCGCACGGTGCCCAAGAGCTCGCGCTCCACGGTGGTGCGGTCCAGCGCTTCGAAGAGCGCCACCGGCACGGGGCCGGGCCAGGGCGGCAGTTCCAGGTCCACGCTGCGCGTGCCGGGCACGGGCGTGTTGGCGGGGAGCACCTCGTGCTGGCCGCCGCCGGGCACCATGGCGCCAATGGGCATGGGCACCACGTCCGACAGGCCGCTGATGCCGCGCGCCAGGTTGCGCCCCAGGATGGCCGCGCCCACGGCCACGCCCAACTCCGGGTGCACCTCCTTGTCCGACGACAGCTTCTTGAAGTGGGCCAGGCGCTTGCGGATGGCGGGCATGCGCGTCTGGCCGCCCACCATCACCAGCTCGTCGATGGCGTCCGGCTTCATGCCCGCCTTCTCCAGCACGTCGTCGCACGCGGCGGCGGTGCGCTCGATGAGCTGGAACACCATGGCCTCCATCCGCTCGCGGGTGAGCGTGACGTTGAAGTCCACGAAGGCGCCGTCCTTCTGGGTGATGCAGGGGATGCGCAGCGGGACGGACGTGCCGCTGGAGAGCGCCATCTTCGCGGACTCGGCGGCGAACACCAGGCGCTGCATCACGACCTTGTTGCCGCGCAGGTCGATGCCGTGCTGCTTCTGGAAGTCGTCCACCAGCG
This sequence comes from Corallococcus carmarthensis, assembly GCF_003611695.1. Taxonomy (GTDB): domain Bacteria; phylum Myxococcota; class Myxococcia; order Myxococcales; family Myxococcaceae; genus Corallococcus; species Corallococcus carmarthensis. The sequence continues at coordinate 21,564 of NZ_RAWE01000025.1, forward strand.
CTTCGACGATGGCCTCGTCGAAGTTGGCGCCGCCCAGGAACGCGTCGCCGCCGGTGGCCAGCACCTTCACCACGCGGTTCTGCACGGACATGAGCGTGACGTCGAAGGTGCCGCCGCCCAGGTCGAACACCATCACCGTCTGCTCGGGGTTGCGCAGGTTGGCGTAGTAGAGCGCCGCGGCGGTGGGCTCGTTGACGATGGCGCGCACGCGCAGCCCCGCCTTCTCCGCGGCGTGGCGGATGGCCTCGCGCTGGCGGATGGTGGCGTGCGCGGGCACGGTGAGCACGCACTCCTCGAACCGGGCCCCGGCCGCGTGCGTGGCCAGCGTGTTGAGGTGCTTGAGGATGAAGTGCGCCACGTCGATGAGCGGCGTCACCTTGCCGTACACCTCCACGGCGGTGTAGCCATCCGGGCCCTCCACCAATTCGAAGGCGAAGCGGTTGCGGTGGCGCGCCACGTATTCGGACTGGAAGCGGCGGCCCAGGAAGCGCTTGGCGCCGAAGATGGTGTGGCGCGGGTCGTCGATGATCTGCCGCCGCGCCGCGGGGCCGACGATGGCCTTGTCGCCCGCGTGGAACCACGCGATGGAGGGCAGCGTGAGGCTCTTCTCCGCGATGGGCACCACGCGCAGCTTGTTCGCCTTGTCGAAAAAGGCCGCCGCGGTGTTGGTGGTCCCGAAGTCGATGCCGAGGATGGGGGCGGCGCTCGTGCTCATGAGAGGCCCCATCCTCGCACGACCCGCGCGTCAGGGCACCCGGTGGGGGGTGGACTCCGGGACAGTGCCTCTAGGAGTGCTCCAGGACGACCCCCTCCACCACCTGGACCACGTCCACGCACCGGTCGAGGGCCGTCTCCAGCAGGTCGTAGACCCCCTTCCACTTCATGACCGTGAGTGGGGGCAGGTCGCCGCGGAAGAGGCGGCCCAGGCCCGTGCCCAGCACCGTGTCTGCCTGGCCTCGCAGCCTCCGGAGCGCTTCACACCCCGTGAGGATGCGCTCGGGCTGCTTGATGGCGCGCAGGCACGTCACCACGTCGCGGACCTGTTCGGCGCACAGCATCAGCAGCCGCGCCAGCTCCGTGGCCTCCGGCAGGCACTCCGGCAGCTCGTACGCGTGCAGTCGCGAGCCAGCGGCGTGCGCGAGGTCCAGCACCCCGTCGATGCGGGACACGAGCGCGTGGATGTGGATGCGCTCGAAGGGGGTGATGAACTCGCGGTGGAGCCGGGTGAAGGCGGCCTTCGCCACCGCGTCGCCCCGGTGCTCCACGGCCTGGAGCGCCCGGACCCGGTCGCCCACGTCCCGGTAGTCGCTGAAGAGCGCGTGCAACAGGCGCGTGCCCTCCAGCGTGGTGGTGCACTGCGCGTCGAAGTCGTCGAAGAAGCCGTCCGACCTTGGCATCAGTCGCTGCAACATGGGGGCTCCAGGCGCGGTGGGGGGAGGGGGCCTACTCGGGGTCGATGGAGGCTCCGCGCACGCCGGGCAGCGCGCCGCGCAGCTTCTCCAGGAGGAGGAAGGTGTCGGTGTGCTCCGGCACTGGCAGCTCCACCACGGCGGTGCCGCCCGGGGTGGCGTGGGCCTGCTCCAGGGTGAGCACGCGCGAATCGGGGTGCAGCAGGCGCAAGGGAGGCAGGGCGGCGCCCAGGTCCTCCACGTCCAGGGAGAGCTTCAGCCGCTGCGGGTGGCGCTGGAGGGTGGAGTCCAGCGCGAGCAGCACGGCCCCGAAGAACAGCGTGGCGCACACGGCGATGGGGAATGCGCCCAGGCCGCAGGCCATGCCCACGCCAATCATCACGAACATCACCGCCGCGTCGCGTGAGTCCTTGATGCCGGAGCGGAAGCGGATGAAGCCGCCCAGGCCCACCAGTCCGAAGGCGCGCGACATGCTGTCGCCAATCACCGTGGACATCACCGCCCCCGCGATGGCGATGAGCAGCTGGGTGTGCATGGTCTCCTGCGCCATCACCGGCGCGCGCGGCATCCACCGCCGCCACGGCCGGAAGGCCAGCAGCGAGCCCAGCACCAGCGCGAAACCCAGCCGCTCCAGCACCTCCAGGAGCGGCAGCCCGTGCACGGACGCCTGCGCGCCCGCGTTGAAGACATCATGCGACGCCATGGCGAGGCTCCTCTTCCAGCTGCGAGGCCGTCCGCGCCGCCTGGCGCAGGAGGGCGAAGTCGTGGGGGTGACGTTCCAACAGCTCCAGCGTGAGGGCCTGGCCTCGCGCCGTCGCGGCGAGGAGGCCCAGGCTCTTCACGGTGGCGGAGGGCCAGGTGTCCGCGAGCACCGTGCGCAGCCTCCACGCGGCGGGCACGTCCATGCCGGTGAGCGAGTCCAGCACCTCCTCGCACGCCACGCCGAACGTCTCGCGCAGCTTCCACGCGGCGGGCACGTCCAGCCCGGTGAGCGAGCCGATGACCGCCTTGGGCGCGCGCGCCGCGTGCTGTTCGCGAAGGGCCCAGGCGCGGGGGCTGTCCAGGCCCTCCAACGAGCGCAGCACGGCGTCCGGTGCCACGGCCATCGCGCGCTCGCGCCACTCCCACGCCCGCTCGCTGTCCACGCCCCGCAGCGAGCGGCACAGCGCCCGGGCCACGCCCTCGTCCGCGAAGGCCGCGTCGCCGCCGCGCGAGGACAGCCACCGCCAGCGCTCGTCCCAGGCCCGCGCGCTGTCCAGGCCGGAGAGCGACACCATCACCGGCTCCGGCGCGGTACGTGACAGCCGGTCGCGCATGAGCCAGGCGCGCTCGGAATCCAAACCCGTGAGCGACGCGGCCACGGCCTCCGGGGCCCGTGCCTCCCACCGCTCGCGCAGGTGCCAGGCTTCCGGCGTGTCGCTGGCGTCGTCGGTGAGGGACGCGAGCACGTGCTCGGGCGCGGCGGCCTCCAACCGGTGGCGCCATTCCCACGCCGCGGGGTGGGTGAGGCCAGCGAGCCCATGGGCGATGAGCTCCGGGCATCGCTCCGCCAGCAGCGCGCGGCGCGCCTCGACGTCCTGTCCCTCCATGCCCGCGAGGAACCACGCGGCGAGGCCCGGCTCGTCCACGGTCCAGCCATCCAGCCGGGCCAGGAACCGGCCGCGCGCCTCCGGCAGCGAGCGCACCGGGACGGTGGGGCGCGTCAGGCCCGCGTGGAAGAGGGGCGCTTCACCGCGGCGCGCGCGCAGCACGTCCTCCACCAGCCGCGTCACCTGCTCGTCCAGGGGCACGTCGGTGTTCTCGATGATGCTCCAGCGCTCCGGGCTCGCGACGGCCAGGGAGCGGTAGCCGGCGCGCAGGCGGGCCTGGAGGCCGGTGCCGGTGAGCCCCTTGCGCGACGGCGTGGAGCGGTCCTTCGCCAGCAGCTTGGACGCGCGGCGGCGGGCGCGGGCGATGGCGGGATCCACGTCGATGAGGAAGACGCGGTCCGGGTGCAGTCCGCGCTGGCAGGTATCCAGCACGGGCCGCACCTCCGCTTCCGGCAGGCCCCGGCCGAAGCGGGCCAGCACCTCCGCGGTGTAGAGGAAGCGGTCGGCGATGACGACGTCGTGCTCCGCCAGCGCCGGCCGCGTCACCTCCTCCAGGAGCTGCGCCTCGCGCGCCGCGTACAGCAGCAGCTCCGCCACGGGGGTGAGCGCCAGGTGCAGCGGGTCGCGCGTGAAGCGCCGCAGCCCCTCCGACACGGGCGAGGCCAGCCGGCCGTCCTCGCGCACGTGGCGCACGGTGAGCCCGGCCCGGCGCAGCTCGCGCGCCACCCGGTTGGACAGCGTCGTCTTGCCCGACCCGTCGATTCCCTCGAACACGATGAACATCAGAAGGCGACCTCCATCTGCAGCAGCACGGCCTTGCGTGAAGCCAGGTTGTCCTCCAGGGACGTGACGACGGCGGGCACGGCGTCACCGGCCTTCCGCACCTCCGCCTGGGCCTGGAGGCGCCAGTGGCGGAACTGGCCGACGTTCAGGCCCAGCGCGCCCTCCCACACCAGGTCCTGGTGGAGCGTGCGGTCCGGATCCAACGCGGACAGCATCACGAAGGGCTCCACGAACAGCGCGCCCCGTGTCCCTCCGCCAATGCGCCAGCCGGTCAGCGCCCGCGCGGTGAGGAAGGGGCCCTCCAGGCCGGTGAGCAGCTCGGTGCGGCCCACCAGCACCTCGCCCCAGGTGCGCAGCGCGCCGCGCCCGATGGGCAGCTCGTGCTGGACGTCCAGTCCCGCCGTCCAGCCGGTGTGCGAGCCGCCGTCGATGGCGCCCGCGGGCTGGAGGAGCGCGGAGGCGCCCAGCTCCACGGTGCCCAGCGTGAGCGTGCCCCGGAAGGCAGGCACCACGCCCAGCCCCTTGGACAGGTCCACCTTGCCGGTGTCGTTGCCCGTCTGCCACACGCCCGCGCGCAGCTTCAGGTCCACCGCGCAGTCCTTGCACTTCCACTCCAGCTGGGCGCCGGGCCTGCGGCCGGTGAGCACCAGCGCGTCGCGCAGCACGTCCCGCAGGAGGCCCCGGCGCGCGAGCGGCAGCGACCGGGAGGATTCCAGCTCGATGAGTGACAGGGGGACCTTGAACTGGCCCGCGCGAATGGCGAAGCCACGGGGCAGGTCCAGCCAGACGTAGGCGTCCTTGAGGCCGTCCTGCACGTCGAACTCGACCACCGCCTTGATCTTCTTCTTGAAGCGGTAGGTGGCCTCCAGGCGCGTCGCCGGCAATGACAGCCGTCCGGACCAGACCTTGTCCGGACGCGAGTCCACCGTCTCCCGCACCGACAGCCGGCCTCCCACCTCGATGACGCCTGAGCCCGCGGGGAGCCGCACGGTGGGCGGTGGAAGGTCCGCTCCCGTGTCGTCGTCCGGCGGAGGCGGCTCGGCCACGGGGGTGGAAGGCGGCTCCGGCAGGGACTGCGCGGAGGGCGGAGGCGCGTCCGCGGGAGGGGCGGTGTCCGCTTGCCGCGCGTTCGCGGACGCGCAGAGCAGCAGTAAGGTCAGCAGCAGCCCGCGTGCGGGCATGGCACGGCCAGAAGGGGGGCGGAGTCTGGGTGGCACGGGAGGGGGATTCCTTAGGGGGGATTCACTTCGTGGGACGCGCGCCGTCCAGGAGCGCGTGCATGCCCTGCTCGAACTTCGAGGCGGCCGTCTCATGGGACGACAGCCCCCACAGCGCTTGCTCCAGCCAGGAGGGAGTGTCGCGCTTCCACTTCACCTCCACGACGGTCGCGGGCGGCGCCCGGCCCACGAGCCGCGTGGGGGCCGCGACCGCCGCGGCAGCGGGCGTGTCCGGTGGCTGCGCGAACACCAGCCCTTCATCCAGCGTGATGCGCACGTCGCAAGACACCGTGGCCAGCGTGGTCCGCCGGTACCACGCGGTGAGCCAGGGCCGCACCGGCATGAGGCTCGCCTGTCGCAGGAGCCGCGCGGCGGCGCCCTCCAGCGGCAGGGGCTGGCCCGTGAGGATCGCCCGGGCCTCCGGTTCGGTGAGGGACAGCCGGACCTTGGTGCGCCGCTCGCCGTGGTTGCGCTTCAGCTCCAGGAAGCGCGTCCCCGTCAGCACCGGCGCCTCCGCGAGGTGGGCCGCGCCCGCGTACTCCCGCAGGCGCAGCCGCTCCGCCTGGCCCGAATGACACGTGCCCAGGAAATCCAGGCCCTCGGTGTCCAGGTAGGTCGTGCGCGTGTAGGCCACGGGAAGGCCCGGGTCGTAGAGGTGGCGGGACGTCCAACCCTGGATGGCGCTCAGGAAGGCCGCCAGCGCGTCACGCGACGGTTGGAAGCGCCGCTCCCGGTCCTGCTCCGCGCAAGGCGCGGGCCTGTCCTCGTCCTGCACCCGGGCCGTCGCGCTCATGGGCTCGTACCGAAGGCCGCGTGCACCTCGGCCTGTCGCTTCGTCGCGAAGTCCACCAGGCCGTTGGCGCCGGTGAGCGCCTCCTGGAACGCCTGCGGGCTGCTCAGGAACGTGAAGCCCGCCTGCTCCGCGTTCTCACCCACCACCCACGGGGTGACGAGCGCGTGCTCCTCGCGGAAGCGCGCCTCCAGGGGACCGGGGGCGAGCAGGCCGTCCACGGCCTCCAGCGCGTACTTCTCGTAGACGGGCCGGTAGGTGGGGTCGTCCATCAGGTAGCGGATGAGCGGCCAGGTCGCGTCCACCGACTCCTGCGAGAGCGACGTGGCGCGCATGCCGTCCTGGAACGACCGGTCATGGTCCCACGTCACCCAGTGCAGCCGGCCGTTCTCCCCCGGATGCGAATACAGGAGGTAGTTGTGGGCCATGCCCCCGTACGCATCCCAGTTCTCGATGACGGTGTTGTAGGCCAGCCACTTGAGGAAGCCGTCCACGTCCAGCGTCGCCTCCAGCCGCGAGCGCCACGCGACGGAGTCCGCGCGGTCCGAATTGAGCGCGGTGATGAGCGCCTGCACGCTGCCCCAGCCCGCCGCCTCCGCCGCCTTGTTGTCCGGCTCGAAGGAGGCCTCGTCGAAGGTCTGGAGCCGCGCGCCGGTGCCGTCCGCCTCGTAGATCGGACCGCTGTCGTCGCCGAAGGAGCGCTCGAGCAGCGGATCCCCCGGATCCTCCGCCAGCGTGTAGAGGCCCCAGTACTGGGGGCCGTCGCCGTGGTCCAGGTAGACGGCCGCGAAGGCGGTGTAGCTGGCCGGGACGCCCGCCTCGCGGAACAGGTCCGTGGCCACCTTGTTGCGGACGAGCGACGCGTCCGCCACCGCGTTGGACAGCGACAGCTTGCCGAAGCCGTAGAAGTGCTGGCCCTCGATTTCAGGGTGCGCATCCTCGAACTTGTCGAAGTTGAAGCGCAGCGGCATCTTGCCCACGCCGCTCCGCCACGCCTGGGACAGCGACGAGTTGCCCTTGTAGCGAAGCCCCACGTGGTTCCATGACTTGCCCTCGAACTTCACCGTCGCGGGCACGTACACCGGCGTGTTGGGGAGGAGGTCGCCCGCGCCACCGCCGCCCGGATCCAGCCCGCCGCCGTCGGGACGTCCGCCGGGGCCTCCACCGCCCATCGTCGGCAGGCACGCGAGCGCGCCGCCCATGGGGGACGTGGCGCAGGTGCTGGTGAAGGTGGTTCCGTTGAAGGTGACGGTGCAGGCCTCACCGGCCGCCTTGCCCACGCACGCGGCCTCGAACTCCGCGGGGAATCCCCCGCCACCCCCCAGGCCACCGTCCGGAGGCCCACCGGGTCCGACGCCTCCACCCGCGCCGAACTCGCCGAGCATGGATGTCATGTCGTCCTGCATCGTCGTCCAGTCCTCGGATGTGACGACGATGTCCAGGCGCTGCACCTTTCCCTTGGGAAAGACGACGTCGTAGGCCGGTGGAGCGTTCTTCCCGTGCGAGGCGTCGGTCCAGGTGTCGGGGCGGTCGCTGCCACAGGCGCCAAGGACGAACGCCAACAACGCGAAGGCGCCGGACAGGCGCGGACGAGGCAAGGCCATGGGTATCCCTTTTCGGGTGCGGGGGTTCACGGCCACGGCGGAGCGGGGTCTCCGCCGTGGCACTGCGATTGCGGACCTTGAAGGGCGGACGTGACTTCTTCGTTACACGGACGTGACGGATTGTTTCCGGATTCGTCACTGGACGCTTCGCGCGAGGCGCGAAAGGCCTCAGGGGCCGGGCGGTGGATTGTAGCCGGCGTCGCCGTAGGGCTTCAGGCGCTCCAGCCACATCTCCTCCAGCACCTTCAACTCCTCCAGGGGCGGAGGGCCGCCGGGCTCCTCACGGGGTGGCAGCTTGTCCAGCACCTCGAAGGAGAAGGATGCCTCGCCGTAGCGCTCCCAGTCCGCCTGCAATTCGGGGACGCGGTGCATGCGCTGGGCGAACTCGAACCGGATGCGGTTGAACATCGCGGTCAGGTTGAGGGCGTGGTGCACGAAGAGCTTGCCGTTGGCGTGGCAGCGGATGGCGTAGATGCCCATGGGCACCTCCGCTTCCTTGTACGCGCGCTTGCGTTCGGCGCGGGACGCGCGCGAGTCGTCACCGGACATGGTGGCCTCCGTAGCCCAGCGCGACGAGCTTCGCTTCCAGCCGCTCCTTCGCGGCCACGTCGCGGGGGCGCACCCAGTCGCGGCCCATGCGTTCCCAGTCCGCGTCCCTCGGGTCGGCTCCCAGCGCCTGGACGAAGTCGGCCTCGCAGACGAAGCACTGGTCGCGGAAGGGGAAGAGGAAGCCGCCCTGCGCCTCCAGCGACTGCGCGGCCTCCGCGTAGGTGGAGAACCACCGGTTGAGGAACACGGCCTGGACCTTCTGGAAGAAGGCGCGCGGGTCCAGCTTTCGCGCACCGCCCTCCAGGGCCTGCTTCAGGTCCGCCCAGGTGGCGTGGCCGGCCTCCCGCGCGATGACGGCGAGCCCGTGTTTGTGTTGCACGGTGTCCCGGCGCGCGAGCACCTCGCCCAGGGGCAGGGCCGCGAAGAAGGGCAGGGCGCGCATCCGCTCCGCGGCGCGCGTGGCGCGGGCGGCGTCGGACGAGTCCAGGTCCTTGATGAGCAGGGACGCGCGGACCTTGTATTCATGAAGTGTGACGGGGAGGGTGCTGCCGGTTCCCATGACGAATCCTCCGGTGCTGGCCCTCACCCGTTGGGGGACCGTGGAAGGACTGCATCGGGAGTCTGGCGACAGCGGGTGAAGCGAGGGTGACGTCGTCTTTCCGGGCGGCGGGCACCCCTCGGCACCCGTGGACGCAATAGACCAGACGCCTCGCGCGGGCGTCAACGCGGCCGGAGGCGTGCGGCCAGGAGGGCGCCCTATGACTCGGCCTGTCCGCGGCGCAGGCCCAGGGCCTTCATCTTCTTGTAGAAGTGCCCCCGCTCCAGGTCGAGGATCCGCGCCGCTTCCGTCACGTTGTCATGCGTGTGGGCGAGCACCCGCTGGATGATCTCCCGCTCCGCGTCCTCCACCTGCTCGCGGAAGGTCTGATCCACGCGCGGCTTCCAGCCACCAGGATTCGCGGTGGCGGGCTCGGCGGCGGGCGCGGCCTGCGCGGGCGCCGCGAGGGGCGGAGCATCGCCGCCCACGGTGGGTTCGGGCATGGGGGGCAGGGGACGGCCCCGGGGCAGCAGCTCCAGCGCGTCCGTGCGTGAGACGACCGGGCCCTCGCAGAGGATGGCCAGCCGCTCCACCAGGTTGCGCAGCTCGCGCACGTTGCCCGGGTAGTCATACGCGCTCATCACCGCGAGCGCGTCCGGCGACAGGGCCAGCGGCCGCCGCCCGTTCTTCGCGCACGCCTCGCGCAGGAAGGTGTCGATGAGGTCCGGCAGGTCCTCGCGGCGCTCGCGCAGCGGCGGGGAATGAATCTGCACGACGTTGATCCGGTAGTAGAGGTCCTCGCGGAAGCGCCCCGCGGCGATCTCCTTCTCCAGGTTCTTGTTCGTCGCGGCGATGACGCGCACGTCCACCTTGAGCGTCTCCGCCCCGCCCACGCGCTCCAGCTCTCCCTCCTGGAGCACGCGCAGGAGCTTCGACTGCATCGCGGCCGGCATGTCGCCAATCTCGTCCAGGAAGAGGGTGCCCTCGTGCGCCAGCTCGAACTTGCCGCGCCGCACGCTCACCGCGCCGGTGAAGGCGCCCTTCTCATGGCCGAACAGCTCGCTCTCGATGAGGTCGTGCGGCACCGCGGCGCAGTTGAGCTTCACGAACGGCCCGCCCTTGCGCTTGGAGTTCTGGTGCAGCGCCCGCGCGATGAGCTCCTTGCCGGTGCCGTTCTCACCCGTGATGAGAACGCGCCCCTCGCTGGGCGCCGCGCGCTGGATGAGGCTGAAGATGCGCTGCATGGCGGGCCCGCCGCCCACCATGTCGAAGCGGCCCAGCTGCGCGCGCAGCTCCTCCAGCTCCTCCATCGCAGCCTGGTGCTTGAGCGCGTTCCGCAGCGCCACCAGCAGCCGGTCCCGCGCGAGGGGCTTCTCCAGGAAGTCGCGCGCCCCCAGCTGCGTCGCCTTCACCGCCGTGTCGATGGTGCCGTGGCCCGACATCATGATGACGGGCAGGTCCGGCTTGAGGGCCGTGAGCTTGGCCAGCACCGTGAGGCCGTCCATGTCCGGCATCTTCACGTCCATCAACACCGCGTCCACCGGCCGCGCGCTCACCACGTCCAGCGCCACCTGCCCGCTGCTGGCCAGCTCCGTGCGGTAGCCCGCCAGCTGCAGCGACTGGCTCAGGGTGAGGAGGATGTTCTTCTCGTCATCGACGATGAGGACGGCGGCGGGCATGGGCAAACCGCTCACACTCTCACGGAAATAATCGGGGCTTCAAGGGTCTCGTGTTGCCCGGAAGGCTGGGGAAAAGACAAATCTTTTGACTCTCCCCTGTGGGTCCGACTACACGCGACAGCCTTGGCCCGCCCCCTGTGGGCCTCTCTTTTCCCGTGGTTGCTGTCGGAGGAATGATGCGTCGGATTTCGCTTTGGGCCGGGTTGGCCCTCGCCGTGGCCGTGATGACCGGGTGCCCGCCCACCTACCCCAAGTGCAACAACGACGAGCAGTGCCAGGAGAAGGGCGAGGTCTGCGTCCAGGGCCAGTGCCAGGAGTGCGCGACGGACGCGAACTGCCGTGAAGGCTTCACCTGCCAGGCCAACAAGTGCGCGCCCAAGCCGCCCGAGTGCACCACGGACGCGGCCTGTGGCACCGGCCGCATCTGCGAGGCCGGCAAGTGCGCCGAGGCCCAGTGCAAGGACGACTCCGCGTGCAACGGTGGCAAGTGCCAGGCCGGCCGCTGCCAGGCCCCCAAGGACACCTGCACCGCCAGCACCGACTGCGGTGAGGGCCAGGAGTGCCAGTCCGGCAAGTGCGTGACGTCGGACGCCTCCTCGCGCTGCGACTACTCGCCGGTGCGCTTCGGCTTCAACGAGTCCACCCTGGACTCCAGCGCGCAGTCGCGCCTGGGTGACCTGGCCGCCTGCATCAAGGCCAGCCAGGGCAAGATCACCCTGGGCGGCCACGCGGACGAGCGCGGCACGGAGGAGTACAACCTCCAGCTGTCCAACCGCCGCGCCGCGGCCGTGAAGCGCTACCTGGTCGACCTGGGCGTGCCGGGCAACCGGCTGTCCACGGTGGGCTATGGTGAGACCCGCCCGGTGTCCAGCGCGGCCACCGAGGAAGGCTGGTCGGAGAACCGCCGCGTGGAGTTCCAGCGCTAGTTCTGGGGTAGGCTCTGGGGCGCATGGCCGCCCTAGAGTCGGAAACACGCCAGTCCTATCTCGTCTTCGCGTGTGGAAGCAGTTGGTACGCGGTGCCCGCGGAAGCCGCGGCGGAGGTCGTCACCTTCCCCGAGCTGACGCGGGTACCGGGTTCCCCGCCCCACCTGTTGGGTGTGTTCGCGCACCGGGGTGAAGTCATCCCCGTCGTGGACATGAGCCTGCTGGTGGGCGGGGTTACCGCCGGGTCCCGCCGCGCCGTCCTGGTGCGGCTGTCCCGCGGCACCCTGGCCCTCACCGCCAGCAGCGTCGCCGGCGTGTCCGCCCTCATGGGCGCGCTGGAGCCGCTGGGCCCCTCTGGAGTGCACGTCCACCTGCGCGGCCCCGTGAAGAGCGGCTCGCGCGACGTGGCCGTCATCGACCCGGAAGGCCTCTTCGACCACCTCAGCCAGGGCGGCTAGCCCGCATGCTTCCCGCAGGCCGGGTCGAGGGGACGCTCCTGTGCCACGTGGGGCCGCACCGCATCGCCTTCGAGGCGGGCGAGGTGGCCTCCATCGCCGCGCCGGACGCGGGCGCCGTGTCCGCCCACCGGGCCTTCCAGGACTCCGGGGGCTTCCAGCGCGTGCTCGTGACGGCCGCCGGGGAGACGGTGGGCGTGGACGGGCTGGAGATCGACTCGGAGGTGCTGTCGGTGCTGCCGCCCTCGCCGGTGGTGGCGGGCGCTTCCGGGGGCAGCCTGCGCGGCTTCGTCATCACCCGCGGGGTGCTCTGGCCGCTGCTGCGCCTGGACGGCTTCCAGCGCTACCTGCGCGGGCTGGACGGGGAGGGCGCATGACGCCGCCGCCGGAGCTTCGCTCCCTGGGCCGCTGGACGACGCGGCCGCGCATCACGGGCAGCTGCCTGGGCGTGGGGCTCGCGTTCCTCCACATCCACCTGTCGCACACGCTGCCGGAGGCGGGGCGCACGCCGCTGTCGGGGCTGATGTTCTGCGCGCTCGCGCTGTTCATCAGCGTGGGGTACGCGCGCGACACGCGGGCCCTGCGCACGCTGTTCGCGCTGGGCGAAGGCCGGCTGCCCGTCACGTCGGAGCACCTGCTGGTGGCGGTCCAGGAGGTGGCGGCCATCCCCGGCCGGAGCTTCTGGTTCGTGATGCAGGGCTGGCTGGGCGGCACGCTGACGGTGGCGCTGACCTTCCCCCTGCTGGCGCACGTGCCGTGGACGGAGTCCCTGCGCGTGACGGTGCTGGGGCTGTCCATCGGCCCCTTGAGCGCGATGCTCGTCTACCTGATGGTGGTGCGCCGCGCCCGGGCCACGCTGGAGCAGCTGGTGTCGCGGGGCCCGTCGCCGCTGGAGGTGCTGGCCGCGCTGCCGCCCCGGCGCATGCACATCCGCCGCCGGCTGGTGGTGTTCACCGCCATCGCGGTCCTGAGCCCGTCGCTCTTCATCCTGGACGTGGCCTTCACGCGCACGGTGACGGTGGTGGACGCGTGGGGCCAGGCCAAGACGCCCGCCGAACGCACGGAGGTGATGGCGCGGGCGCGCAACGGCGGGGGCCCGCCGCTGGGGCTCGTCGCGGGGCTCGTCACGCTGCTCATCCTGGGCACCGCGGCGCTCGCGGGCACGGCGCTGTCGGAGCCCCTGCGCGCCATCACCGAGGACGCGACGCGCATCGCGCGCGGGGAGGTGCGGCCCCCACGCGTCATCCACGCCGAGGACGAGGTGTGGGCCACCTCCGCGGCCTTCACCCAGATGCAGGTGCAGCTGGTGCAGGCCCTGTCGCAGCTCAAGCGGGCGGGCATTCAAATCTCCTCCACCACGGAGCAGCTGGTGGCCACCAGCACGGAGCAGGAGGTGGGCGCGGACGAGCAGGCCGGGGCGCTCAACGCCACCAGCGCCACCACGGAGGAGCTGGCCCGGTCCGCGCAGCAGATCGCCGACAACGCGGAGTCCGTGTCCACCATCGCGGAGACGACCTTCGGCGCGGCGCAGTCCGGCCAGCGCGGCGCCACCGCCTTCCTGGGCGCCATGCAGCGCATGAAGGAGGACAACGAGGCCATCGCGGACGCGGTGGTGCGCCTCAACAAGCGCGTGCAGCAGATTGGCAAGGTGGTGGAGTTCATCAACGAGATCGCCGACAAGTCCGACCTGCTGGCGCTCAACGCGGAGCTGGAGGGCACCAAGGCGGGCGAGGTGGGGCGGGGCTTCTCGCTGGTGGCGGCGGAGATGCGAAGGCTGGCGGAGAACGTCATCCGCTCCACGAAGGAGATTGAAGGCCTCATCGGGGAGATCCGCGACGCGACCAACGGCGCGGTGATGGCCACGGAAGCGGGCCTGAAGACGACGGAGCTGGGCACGCTGCTGGCGGCGCAGGTGGACGACAGCCTGGGGCTCATCCTGGAGCTGGCGCGGCAGACGTCGCACGCGGTGCGCAGCATCTCGCTGGCGACGCTGCAGCAGCAGACGGGCACGGATCAGCTCGCGGCGGCCATGGGGGACATCCTGCGCGTCACCGAGCAGAACGCCGCGGCCACCAAGCAGATGGTGGCGGCCAACGCGGACCTGTCCGCCCTGGCGGCGGACCTGCAGCACGTGGTGCAGCGCTTCCACGTCGAGCCCCCCGGCGGCGAACCCACCGGTACCCCCGGTTCGCCCCCTGCGTCGGGAGGTGGGTGACATGGCCCTCCCTTCGCGCGAGGCCCCCCGGCGGGCCGCCTTCAGCCGGCAGTTGATGGCGCCCATCCCGCTGGCGAACCTGGTGGGCTCCACGCTGGGGCTGCACTTCGCGTCGCTCGTGGTGGGCGACAAGCTGGTGCAGCGGCTGGGCATGCTCGTGGTGCTGGTGGTGGGCGTGAGCGCGCTGCACATGCTCCTGGGCGTGGGCGTGTCCCTGCGCCGCTTCCCCCGGCTGCGGGCCCTGGAGCGCGGGGAGCTGTCTCCCACGCCCGAGCACCTGGCGCTGGTGGTGGGCGAGGTGGCGCGCGCGCCGGGCGAGGCGTTCTTCGGCTCACTGGCGTTGTGGGGGCTGACCACGGGCGTGGTGGCGACGGCGCTCTGGTCGTGGATGGGGCTGGAGGGAAACATCACCCTGCGGGTCGCGTGGCTGGGGGCGCTGTTCGGCCCGCTCACGTCGCTGCTCGTGTATGGGCTCGTCACGCTGAGGGCGCGGCGCGGCGTGCTGTGGGTGGCTGAGCAGGGGCTGACGCATGCGCAGGTCATCGCCGCGCTGCCCCGGCGCTCGCGCATCCGCGCGCGGCTGGTGGCCTTCACCGCCATCTGCGTGCTGACGCCCGCGGTGATGTGCGCGCAGGTCGTGACGGCGCTGACGGACCGGGTCTTCTCCCAGCTGGAGAGAAACAGCCTGGACGCGCAGGGCGCGCTGGTGGACGCGCTTCGGCTGGACGCGTTCACGGCCAGCGTGCTCCTGGGCGCGGTGGTGTTCGGCCTGGCGCTCGCCACGGCGTATCTGGGCGGGACGTTGCTGGGGCGGCCCATGCGGGAGTTGTCCGGCGAGGCGCGCCGCATCGCCGCGGGCGACCTGGCCAGCCCCCGGCTGGTGCCCGCGGAGGACGAGGTGTGGGCGGTGTCCGCGGCCTTCACCACGATGCGCACGCACCTGGCGGACGTGCTCTCGGAGTTGCAGCGCGCGGGCTCGCAGATTTCGGCCACCACGGAGGAGATCCTCAGCACCTCCGGGCGCTACGAGGCGGGCGCCGCGGAGCAGGCCAGCAGCCTGGATGAGACGAGCGCCACCACGGAGGAGCTGGCGCGCTCGGCGAAGCAGATCGCGGACAACGCGAGCTCGGTGGCGGAGATCGCCCAGCGCACGCTGGCGGCGGCCCAGGGCGGGCAGCGCAGCGCGGAGTCCTTCCTGGGGGCCATGTCGCGCATGCGGCAGGACAACCAGGCCATTGGTTCGGCGGTGGCGCGGCTCAACAAGCGCGTGCAGCAGATTGGGAAGATCGTCGAGTTCATCAACGGCGTCGCGGACAAGTCCGACCTGCTGGCGCTCAACGCGGAGCTGGAGGGCACCAAGGCGGGCGAGGTGGGGCGGGGCTTCTCGCTGGTGGCGGCGGAGATGCGCCGGCTGGCGGAGAACGTGCTGGAGTCCACGAAGGAGATTGAAGGGCTCATCGAAGAGGTGCGCGAGGCCTCCGCCGCGGCGGTGACGGTGACGGGCGGCGGGGTGCGCGCGGTGGAGACGGGGACGGGGCTCGCGGAGCAGGTGTCCGAATCGCTCCGGCAGATCGTCAGCCTGGCGGGGCAGACGTCGGACGCGGTGCGGATCATCTCCCGGTCCACGCAGCAGCAGCAGGCGGGCACGGATCAGCTCGCGGACACGATGGCGGACATCCTGCGCATCACCCAGCAGAGCCTCAACGCGACGAAGCAGGTGGGCGCGGCGAACGGGGACCTGTTGGGACTGGCGCAGGACCTGCGCGGCGTGGTGGAGCGCTTCCAGATCCACCAGGCGACCTTGCGCAAGGGGGGCGGCGGGTGAACCCCAGCGAACGGCTCCTCAAGCAGTTCCGCGACCTGGTCACGGTCCGTCTGGAGCGCATCAACCGCTCCCTGATGGAGCTGGAGTCCGGGGGCAACCTGGAGGCCGGGCAGCGGGTGCTGCGCGAGCTGCACGGGCTCAAGGGCGAGGCCCGGATGATGGGCTTCAGCGAGATCAACACGCTCGCGCACGAAATGGAGGAGCTGGTCCGGTGCGCGGAGCCGCAGCGCTACCGCCTGTCGCCGGAGTCGACCGACGCGCTGCTCGCCACGGCGGACACGGTGCTCGCGCTGTCGGGCGCGCTCCAGGCGGGAGAGCCGCTGCTGGCGGTGGAGACGCTGGTGGCGACGCTGCAGCAGCGGGGCGTCGTGGAGTCCGCGCGTCCGGGTGGAGCCTCCCGCCCGGAGGAGGGCGGCCGGGCCGCGAAGGGGGAGGGGGCGTCGCATCTCATCGTGACGGACCGCCGTGAGCCGTCGGGGGCCGTGGTCGTCCCCGCGCGCTGGGGCACGCCCGTATCGCGCCAGGACGCGCCTGCTGGCGCCGCATCCCCGGGAACCGCCGCATCGCAGTTCCTCGCCACGGCCCTCCGCTCGGAGCCGGCCGGGAGTTCGGCGGGAACTCACGGAGACGGCGCCGCACCGGGCTCGCACGGTTCGCACCTGGGAGGTCCGGCCACCGGAGGCTCGGGCCATTCACACCTCGTCGCGCCGGTGCCGGGAAGCCCGGCGGGTTCGCCCCTCGCCCATTCCACGGCGTCCCCGGGTCCGCTGCCCGGCACGCGGATGGTCGACACCTCGCGCGCGCGCCCTTCCTCCAGCCCCGCGCAGAAGCCCGGCACCGGTGCGGTGCGCACCGGCGATGTCCGCATGGACACGGCCGTGCGCATCGGCGTGGCCAGCCTGGACATGCTCACCAGCGCGGTCACCAACCTGGGGCAGGTGGCCCGCCGCCGCGAGCTGGCCACCGCGCGCCGCCTGGAGCTCGTGCGCGAATTGAGCGAACTGGCCCGCGCCGCGGAGGACCTGGGCCCCGCGGGCGTGGCGCTCGCCGAACGGCTGGGCCGCGCCAAGGAGGTGGCCGCCACCCTGCACCGCGAGGCCAAGCTGCTCGCCAACGCGGAGCTGCGCGACCTGGATCAGGTGTCGGAGGAGATCCAGGGCCTGCGCATGCTGCCCCTCTCCGTCCTCTTCGAGCCCTACCCCCGCATGGTCCGCGACCTCGCGCGGGAGCTGGGCAAGGAGGTGGAGCTGGTCGTGGACGGTGAGGACACCCGCGCGGACCGCTCCGTCGTGGAGGCCCTGCGCGAACCCCTCATGCACCTGGTCCGCAACGCGCTGGACCACGGCCTGGAGACGCGCGTGGACCGCGTCGCCTCCGGCAAGCACCCCCGGGGCTGTCTCACCCTGCGCGCCGCCCGCGAGGGCAGCCGGATCATCCTGCGCGTGGAGGACGACGGCGCCGGCATGGACCCCGCGCTCCTGCGGCGCGTGGCCGTGCGCCGGGGCATGCTGGACGAACCCGCCGCCAACGCCCTGTCCGACGCCGCCGCGCGCGACCTCGTCTTCCTGCCCGGCTTCACCTCGCGCGAAGTGGTCACCGACCTGTCAGGTCGGGGCGTGGGGCTGGATGCCGTGCGTACGTCCCTCCAGGCCCTGGGCGGCGACGTGGGCGTGGAGTCCGCGCCCGGCTGGGGCACCATCTTCACCCTGCGCGTCCCGGTGTCCCTCACCGTGGCGCCCCTGCTCTTCGTCCAGGTGTTCGACGAGACGCTCGCCTTGAGCGCCGTCCACGTCTCCCGCGCCCTCAAGGTGGACGCCTCGGAGGTGGGAGAGGTCGCCGGCCGTCCCACCCTGCGGATGGAGGGCCGCGTGCTGCCCTTCGCCTCGCTGGCGTCGCTGCTGGGACATGCCCCCGAGCGCCCGGCCCGGGAGGGCGAGCTGGTCCTGGTGGTGAAGGGCCAGGGCATGGAGGCCGCACTGGCGGTGGATCGGGTGCTGGAGGAGCGCGTCCAGGCCATCCTCCCGTTGAAGGGCATCCTCGCGCGCTTCACGCACCTCACCGGGGCGACGTCGCTCGCGGACGGGCGGCTGGCCATGGTGCTGTCCGCGGCCGCGCTGGCGGCGGGCGTGCACGGCACCGTGCCCCTGAAGCTCGCCCGTCCCCCGGTGCGAGCGCCCGCGCCGCGCCGCCGCCGCATCCTCGTGGTGGACGACTCGCCCCTCACCCGCGAGCTGGTGGCCAACCTGCTGGAGGCGGTGGGGTACGACACCCTCCGGGCGGCGGATGGCCCCTCGGCGCTGGAGCAGCTGGGGGAGGAGGGCCCCCCGGTGGAGCTGGTGGTCACCGACCTGGAGATGCCGGAGATGGACGGCGTGGAGCTCACCCGGCGTCTGAAGGCCGACCCGGGCCGGGGCCGCCTGCCCGTCGTCATCCTCACCACCCGGGGAGGGGAGGCGGACCGGGCGCGTGGGCTGGCGGCCGGAGCGGACGGCTACATCACCAAGGGCGACCTCGTCCGGCAGGACCTGGTGGACGTCGTAGGGCGTCTGCTGGGCTGAAGTCGCTTGAGGCCCGGGGGCCCCTCGCATTGCTATACTCCCGCGGCGCGTACGGGGTATTGAACGGTCATGGGCAAGAAAGTGTCGGTGCTGGTGGTGGATGACTCGGTCATCTGCCGCCAGCTCATCAGCGCCGCGTTGAGCGACGACCCGGACATCCAGGTCGTTGGCACCGCCGCGAACGGCCAGGAGGCCGTTGCCCTCACGAAGGAGCTGCGTCCCCACGTCATCACCATGGACGTGGACATGCCCGTCATGGACGGGCTCACGGCCGTGGAGCACATCATGGCCGAGGTCCCCACGCCCATCCTGGTGCTGACGGGAGATCCGCGCTCGCAGGCCCCCGCGCTGACGTACCGCGCGCTGGAGCTGGGCGCGCTGGCGCTGCAGATCAAGCCCTCCATCGACGCGGGGCCGGAGGCGTGGAACCTCACCAAGGAGGTGAAGCTCATCTCCTCCGTGCGCGTCATCCGTCACGTGCGAGGCCAGAAGCGCGGCCCGCCGGGGACGCCCCACGTTCCGGTCGCGGTGCTGCCCGCGGCCTCCATGGGCATCGTCGCGGTGGCCGCCAGCACGGGCGGCCCGCAGGTGCTCTACCGGATGCTGTCGGAGCTGCCGGCGGACTTCCCGGCGCCCATCGTCATCGTCCAGCACATCAACGCCGCCTTCTCCGAGTCGCTGGCCAGCTGGCTCGCCAACGCGAGCAAGCTGAAGGTCCGGCTCGCGGTGGACGGCGACACGCTGGCGCCGGGGCTGGTGCTGGTGGCGCCGCCGGATCAGCACATGGTCGTGCCCGTGAGAGGCCGCGTGACGCTCAAGGCCGGCGTGGAACGCGACGGGCACATGCCCAGCGGCACCGTGCTGCTGGAGAGCGTGTCGAAGGCCTATGGCCGGCGCGCGGTGGGCGTGGTGCTCACCGGCATGGGCGCGGACGGGGCGGACGGGCTCCTGGCCATCAAGCAGGGCGGTGGCCTGGCGCTGGCGCAGAACGAGGAGTCCTGCGTGGTGTTCGGCATGCCGGGCGCGGCGGTGGAGCGCAAGGCGGTGGATCACCTCATCCACGGCGATGACGTCGCCGCCACCCTGGCGCGGCTGGCGCGCGGAGAGTCGTTGGCCCTCAGCCGCTGACCGTCGAGCGATGACGTCCTCCTCCGAGCGCTGGGCTCCCGTCCACGCCTGGCTCCAGGCGCACACGGGCATGGCGCTCAGCGGAGCCCAGCGGCGGCGGCTGGACGCACGGCTGGAGGCGTTGGGACACGGTGGAAGCCCGGCGCAGCTGGCGGTGCACCTGCGCACCCCGGCGGGCGCGGCGGACCTGGCCCGGCTGGTGGACGCGGTGGCGGTGCACACGTCGGAGGTGTTCCGGGACGAGGTGCAGCTCACCGCCTTCCGCGAGCACGTGCTGTCGCCGCGGATCCAGCGCTCGAAGACGCCGCTGCGAGTGTGGAGCGCGGGCTGCGCGGCGGGCGAGGAGGTCGCCACGCTGCTCCTGCTCATGGCGCAGGAGGGAGCCGACCCCGCCAGCCGCGTGCTGGGCACGGACATCTCCGAACAGGTGCTCACCCGGGCGCGCGAGCTGAGCTTCCCGGCGGATGCGCTCCGGCGCGTGCCGGAGGGGCCGCGCGCGCGCTACTTCGCGCCGAAGGGCCGGCGGCACGCGTTGGTGGAGTCGCTGCGCGCGCAGGCGGAGTTCCGGCGCCACAACCTGATGGATGCGCCCTACCCGGAGGCCTTCGGGGGCGGCGGGTTCGACGTCATCTTCTGCCGCAACGTCCTCATCTACTTCACCCCGGACGCCTTCCAGCGCACGGTGCGCAGCCTGGGTGAAAGGCTCGCGCCCGGTGGGGTGCTGGTGCTGTCCGCCGCGGAGCCCCTGCTCCAGGTGCCTCCGGAGCTGCGGCTCCTGCCCAGCGAGCACGCGTTCTTCTACGTGCGCGAGGACGCCGCGCCCGTGGAGACGCCCCGGCCGAAGCGGGACTCCGGCCGGTTCCCGAGCATCGCCGGGCCCGCCGCGCCGAAGCCGGACGCGCCGGCCTCGAAGCCGGATGCGCCCGCACCCCCGGACGAGGCCTCGATGGCGGAGGCGGACTGGCTCTTCTCGTGCGTGCTCGACGGGGCCTCCACGGGGGTTCCGGACGAGAAGTCGGAGCACGACCTGCGCCGGTGCCTGGACCTGGATCCGGACCATGTCGCCGCCCGCTACCTGCTGGGGCTGCTGCTGGAGCAGTGCGGCCAGCCCGGCGCGGCCCTGGAGGCGTACCGCCGGGCCCTGCGGGCGGTGGATTCGGGGCGGGCGCGGCCAGTGCCCTTCTTCCTCAACCTGGCCCGGCTCCGGGTGGCCTGCGCCCGGGCCGTGGAGCGGCTGGCGCCAGAGGGGCCGCGCTGAGGGCAGGGGGTGGGCCGCCCGCCCGGCCTGCGTGCGGTCCGGAGGGGGGCGGGCAGTGGAAACAGAAGCGGCGCGCGGGGCGCTTTGGACCTAGGATGCGCGGCCCATGCGCAGGCTCGTGCTCTTCGCCCTGTTGACCGCCGCCGTTCCCGGCTGTTTCTACCCCGCCGACCGCGGCCGTGCCCTTGAAGCCAAGGTGGACCGGCTGGGCGCGGACAACGCCCGGATGGCCACGGAGCTGAAGGAGGCGCGCGACCAGCTCGCCGCCACCCAGCCGAAGATCGACGAGAAGGTCGCCCAGGTGACCCAGGCCCTGCAGAGCCTGGACACCGCCGCGCGCCGCAAGGACGCGGACATCGGCGTGCAGTTCCAGAAGACGGTGGAGGACCTGGCGCAGCTGCGCGGCCAGGTGGAGACGTACCTCTACAAGATTGGCGAGCTGGAGGCCGCGCTCGGCAAGAGCACGGAAGAAACGAACCAGCGGCTCCTGGCGCTCCAGGGCACGGAGGCGGTGAAGGAGGCCGAGGCCAAGAAGAAGGCCGAGGAGCTCCAGCGCCCCACGGACAAGAAGGAGTTCCTGGCGCTCGCGCAGGAGAAGGCGAAGGCCGGCGACACGCTGGTCGCGCGCCAGCTCTACAACGAGTTCGTGAAGAAGTGGGCCAAGGACGCGCTCGTGGGCGAGGCGCACTTCGGCCTGGGCGAGACCTACTTCACCGAGTCCAAGTGCCGCGAGGCCCTCTTCGAGTACGGCAAGGTGGTGCAGGACTTCGCGAAGACGGCGTCCGCGCCGGACGCGTACCTGCGCTCCTCCGAGTGCTTCCAGAAGCTGAAGATGAAGGAGGAGTCGAAGCTGGCGCTGGAGGAGCTGGTGAAGAGCTACCCCAAGTCTGACGCGGCCAAGACGGCGAAGACGAAGCTGGTGGAGCTGGACAAGAAGCCCGCGCCCGCCCCGGCCCCGAAGAAGGCGAAGAAGTGAGCCCCCGCGCGCCCCGGCTCGCCGCGCTGGCGCTGCTGCTGCTCCTGCCGATGGTGGCGGGGGCCGCGCCGAAGAAGCTCGTGCTGCTCTTCACCGGAGACAATGGGGGCGAAATCGCCCCCTGTGGTTGACGACACAACCCGTCTGGCGGTCTGGCCAGACGAAAGACGGTCCTGACGCAGGAGCGCGCCAAGGGCGTGCCGGTGCTCGCACTGGACGCTGGCAACGCGCTCTTCAAGACCCTGGCGGACGGCCAGGATCCGGCGGCGAAGCCTCGCGCGGAGCTGCTCCTGGAGCAGCTGGACGCGCAGGGCTACGCGGCGATGGCCGTGGGCCAGCGCGACCTCGTGCTGGGCGTGGACTTCCTGAAGAAGAAGACCAAGGGCACGAAGCTGAAGCTCGTGTCCGCGAACCTCGTGGACGCGAAGGGGCAGCCGCTCTTTCCCGCCTCGGTGGTGACGACAGTGGGCGGGCTGAAGGTGGGCATCGTCGGCGTGTCCCCGGCGTCGGCGGACCCCAAGGCCCCGGCTGGGAGCTCGGACGGCACGGCCTTCCTGCCCGAGGGCGTCCGGGGCCTGCCGGTGGCGCCCGCGGTGACCGCGGAGGTGAAGCGCCTGCGCCAGAAGGAGCAGGTGCAGCTGGTGGTGTTGCTCGCGGCGGTGCCCTACGTGGAGGCCGTGAAGCTGGCCCAGGGCGCCGAGGGTGTGGACTTCGTGGTGCAGTCGCACGACGGCCGGGGCGTGGGCATGGCGCAGCGCCAGGGCGTGTCCACGCTGGTGCCCCCCGGGGAGCGGGGCCGCCAGGTCGCGAAGCTGGAGGTGTCCGTGGACGGCACGGGCCCCTTCGCCGACCTGTCCGAGGCGAACCGCGCCCGGGAGAGCCAGCGCATGGTGGAGGCGAACATCGCGCGCGTGCAGGAGCGCCTGAAGGCGGAGAAGAACGAGGACACGCGCCGCTCGCTCCAGGAGACGCTCGCCTCCTTCGAATCCCGGCGTGATGCCCTGGCCCGCACGGCGGAGGCGCAGGGCCCGGCGACAGGGCGCACCTACCTGCTGACGTACCTGCAGCTGGGCACGGACGTGGCGTCGGATGCCGCCGTGCAGAAGCAGGTGGAGCGCGTCGAGCCGCCCGGCTCCGCGGGTCACTGAGCGACCGTGCGCGGAGCCAACCCCATCCATCCTGGGATGGGGGCTGAAACGCCTGTTTCATTCGCCCTGTCGCGGGATGTGCCACGCCTGTTCCAGCCCTGCTGGAGAGCAGGCAGGCCCGGCGGCATGGAACGCATGGCAGGTCGCTGTTCGACCGAATAATGTGATCCGCAGGTTTCTGGCCTCCCCCACGCCGCTCGGATGACGAGTGGCAGGCCGCGCGTGATCGACAACTGCTGACACTGACCCGAGGGCCGTGCGTCCGGAGTTCCGGGCGTCCTTCCAGGGCCGTGTCGCGTCCAGAGTGCGGAGTCAATCCGATGAGCAGCAGCAGTGATCTGTCGAAGCGAATCGCGAGCCTCTCCCCGGAGAAGCGCGCGGAGCTGCTGAAGAAGATGGCCGCGCAGAAGCAGGCGGCGGGGACTCCGGCGCGGGGGGCGTTCCCGCTGAGGGACCGGTCGCGGCCGGCGGAGCTGTCGTTCGCGCAGCAGCGGCTGTGGATTCTCGATCAGCTTGAGTCCGGTAGCGCGCTCTACAACGTGCCTGTCGCGGTCCGGTTGGAGGGCGTGCTGGACGTGGGGGTGCTGGAGCGCGCGCTGCGCGAAGTGGTGCGCCGTCACGAGTCACTGCGCACGACGTTCCACGCGGACGAAGCGGGGCCGGTGCAGCGCATCTCCGACGTGCCGGTGCTGGAGCTGGAGCACGCCGACGTCACGGCGGTGTCCGCCGGCGCGCGCGAGGCGGAGGCCTGGCGTCAGGTGGAATCCGGGGCGCAGCGGCCGTTCGACCTGGCCCGTGGTCCGCTGATGCGGGCGCTGCTGGTGAAGCTGGGGGAGACGGATCACCTGTTGATGGTGGTGCTGCACCACATCGTGTCGGACGGGTGGTCGCTGGGCGTGCTGGTGCGCGAAGTGGCGGTGCTCTACGGGGTGTTCGCGCAGGGGCAGCCGTCGCCGCTGCCGGAGCTGGCCATCCAGTACGCGGACTACGCGGTATGGCAGCGCGACGTCCTGCGGGGATCGATGCTGGACAAGCAGCTGGGGTACTGGCGCGAACAGCTGCGCGGCGCGCCGCCCGCGTTGGAGCTGATGACGGACAAGCCCCGGCCGGCGGTGAGTGCCTTCCGGGGAGCACGCAAGCCAGTCCAGTGGCCCCGGGCGCTGACGGAGTCGCTGAAGACGCTGGGGCAGCAGGAGGGCGCCACGCTCTTCACGGTGCTGCTCGCGGGCTGGCAGGCGGTGCTCGCGCGCTACGCGGGGCAGGACGACGTGAGCGTGGGCACGCCGATGGCGGGCCGGACGCGCTCGGAGCTGGAGGGGCTCATCGGCGTGTTCGTGAACACGCTGGTGATGCGCGCCCGGTTCGCGCCGGGGATGACGTTCCGGGCGTTGCTGCGCCAGGTGCGTGAAGCGCAGGTGGGCGCGACGGATCACCAGGACCTGCCCTTCGAGCAGCTCGTGGAGGCCGTGCAGCCCGTGCGTGACCTGGGGCGCAGTCCGTTGTTCCAGGTGATGTTCGTGCTGCAGAACGCGCCGCGCGGCCCGATGGCGCTCCAGGCGTTGAAGCTCCAGCCGCTGGAGCTGGAGACGCGCACGGCGAAGTTCGACCTGCTGATGCAGCTGGCGGAGACGGACGAAGGCCTGCGCGGCTACCTGGAATACGACGTGGATCTCTTCCTTCCGCGCACGGTGGAGCGGATGGTGGACCACCTGCGCGTTCTCCTGGAGGGAGTGATCGCCCGGCCCGACGAGCAGGTGGATCGGCTGCCACTGCTGGTGGAGGCGGAGCGCAAGCAGCTGCTGGTGGAGTGGAACGAGACGAAGCCCGAGGCGCTGGTGGGCTTCGGGATGCACTCGGCGTTCGAAGCGCAGGTGAAGAAGACGCCGGAGTCCGTGGCGGTCGTCTTCGGGGCGCGCACGCTGACGTTCGGACAGCTCGACCGCCAGGCGAACCAGCTGGCGCGGCACCTGGTGAGGCAGGGAGTAAAGCCGGAGGCCCGGGTGGGCCTGTACGTGGAGCGCTCGGAAGCGATGGTGGTGGCGCTGCTGGCCATCCTGAAGACGGGAGCCAGCTACGTGCCGCTGGACCCGTCGTTCCCTCCGGAGCGGCTGGCGTACATGCGGGACGACAGCGGGATGGCGGTGCTGGTGACACAGCAGTCACTGCGCGCAGGCCTGGAGTCGTCGACGACGAAGGTGGTGTCGCTGGACGGGGACGCGGACGTCTACGGGCGCGAGGATTCGTCCCCGTTGGGCGTGGAAGTGGCGTCGGAGTCGGTGGCGTACGTCATCTACACGTCGGGAACGACGGGACGCCCGAAGGGCGTGCAGGTGCCGCACGGGGCGGTGGCGCGTTTCCTCTCCGCGATGGCGCAAGCACCGGGCCTGAAGGCGCAGGACGTGCTGGTGGCGGTGACGACGCTGTCGTTCGACATCGCGGTGCTGGAGCTGCTTCTGCCGCTGTCGGTGGGAGCGAAGGTGGTGGTGGCGCCGCGCGAGACGGCGGTGGACGGCAAGAAGCTGAGCGCGCTGCTGGAGGCGAGTGCAGCGACGGTGCTCCAGGCAACGCCGAGCACGTGGAGGCTGCTGCTGGAGGCAGGGTGGAAGGGCGCGGGAGTGAAGGCGCTGACGGGCGGCGAAGCCCTGCCCAGAGAGTTGGCGAAGGCGCTGCGGGAGCGCTGCGCTTCGGTGTGGAACGTGTACGGCCCGACGGAGACGACGGTCTGGTCGACGGCGTACGAGGTGGAGGAAGGCGTGGGCCCGGTGCCCATCGGTCGCCCCATCGCGGGCACGCGCGTCTACGTGCTGGACGTGTCGCTGCAACCTGTCCCCGTAGGAGTGCCTGGCGAGCTGTACATCGCGGGTGAGGGCGTGACGCGAGGCTACCTGGGGCGACCGGAGCTGACGGCGGAGAGGTTCCTGCCGGAAGTGAATGGCGCCACGGGCAGCCGGATGTACCGCACGGGAGACCGTGTGCGGTGGCACGCGGACGGGACGCTGGAATACGTCAACCGGGCGGACAACCAGGTGAAGGTGCGTGGCTACCGCATCGAGCTGGGCGAAATCGAAGCGGTGCTACGGCAGCAGGAAGAAGTGCGCGACGCGGCGGTGGTGGTGAGGGGAGAGGGCGCGGAAGCACGGCTGGTGGGCTACGTGGTGGGGAAGCCCGGGCAGAAGGTGGAAGCGGGCCCGCTGCGAGAGCGGCTGCGGGTGAAGCTGCCAGAGTACATGGTGCCGCCGGTCCTCCAGGTGCTGGAGGCGATGCCGCTGACGCCGAACGGGAAGGTGGACCGCAAGGCGCTGCCCGCGGTGGAAGCCGTGGCGGCCACCTCGCGCGAGTACGAAGCGCCGAGGAACGAAGTCGAGAAGACGCTGGCGGGCATCTGGGCCGAAGTGCTGCGGGTGCCGCGAGTCGGAGTGAAGGACAGCTTCTTCGAGCTGGGTGGGCACTCGCTGATGGCGATGCGCGTGGTCTCCCGGATCCGCGAGGAGCTGGGTGTGGAGCTGCCGCTGCGCGCGCTCTTCGAAGCCACCACGGTGGAGGCCCTCGCCGGCCGACTGGCGAAGGGAGGCCGGACGGCGGCTCCCGCGCTGGTCCGCATCCCGCGCGAAGCGCCGCTGGAGTTGTCTTTCGCGCAGCAGCGGCTGTGGTTCCTCGACCAGCTGGAGCCGGGCAGCCCGCTCTACAACATTCCGGTCGCGATGCGGCTGGAGGGCGCGCTGAACCTGGGCGTCTTGAAGCTCGCGCTGCGCGAAGTGGTGCGCCGGCACGAAGCGCTGCGCACGACCTTCGCGGAAGGGGCCACGGGGCCGGTGCAGCTCATCCACTCGCGGTTGGAGTTGCCGCTGGTGGAGCAGGACGTCACCGATGAGCCTGTTGGGGCGCGTGAGGCTTCAGCGTTGCGTCTGCTGGAGGAAGAGGCGCAGCGTCCCTTTGAACTCGCCAAGGGTCCCCTGATCCGCGGGACGGTGGTGAAGCTGGGGGAGACGGACCACCTGCTGATGGTGGTGCTGCACCACATCGTTTCGGACGGCTGGTCGTTGGACGTTTTGGTGCGGGAAGTAGCGCTCCTCTACGGTGCCTATGTCGAAGACCGTTCGTCGCCGCTGCCGGAGTTGCCCATCCAGTACGCGGACTACGCGGCGTGGCAGCGCGACTGGTTCCAGGGAGGCTTGCAGGCCCGGCAGCTGGCGTACTGGCGCGAACAGCTTCGCGGCGCGCCGCCCGCGCTGGAGTTGATGACGGACAAGCCCCGTCCGGCCGTGCGCGGCTTCCGTGGCGCGCGCCAGGCAATCCACTGGCCGCGTGAGCTGACGGAGTCGCTGAAGGCGCTGGGGAAGCAGGAGGGCACCACGCTCTTCGCGGTGTTGCTCGCGGGTTGGCAGACGGTGCTCGCGCGCTACTCCGGGCAGGATGATGTGAGCGTGGGCTCGCCGATGGCGGGGCGTCCGCGCTCGGAGTTGGAGGGGCTCATTGGCGTGTTCGTGAACACGCTGGTGCTGCGCGCCCGGTTCGTACCGGGGATGACGTTCCGCGCACTGCTGCGGCAGATGGGTGAGACGGTCCTGGGCGCGATGGAGCACCAGGAGCTGCCCTTCGAGCGGCTGGTGGAAGCGCTCCAGCCCGTGCGCGACATGGCACGCAGCCCGCTGTTCCAGGCGATGTTCGTCCTGCAGAACGCGGCGCAGGGCACGTTGTCGGTGCCGGGCTTGAAGTTGCGCGCATTGGATCCGGACACGCGCACGGCCAAGTTCGACCTGTTGATGCAGGTGTCCGAAGGCGAGCAGGGCCTGCGTGGCTACCTGGAGTACGACGCGGACCTGTTCGCCGCGCCGACGATGGAGCGGATGGTGGCGCACCTGCGCGTGCTCCTGGAGGACGCGGTCGCACGCACGGACACCGCCGTGGATGCGCTGCCGATGCTGACGCAGCAGGAGCGCAAGCAGTTGCTGGTGGAGTGGAACGAGACGAAGCCCGAGGCGCTGGTGGGCTTCGGGATGCACTCGGCGTTCGAAGCGCAGGCGAGGAAGACGCCGGAGTCGGTGGCGGTCGTCTTCGAGGGCCGCGAGCTGGGGTACGCGGCGCTGGAAGCGAAGGCGAACCAGCTGGCGCGGCACCTGGTGAAGCAGGGAGTGAAGCCGGAGGCCCGGGTGGGCCTGTACGTGGAGCGCTCGGAAGCGATGGTGGTAGCGCTCTTGGCCATCCTGAAGACAGGGGCCAGCTACGTGCCGCTGGACCCGTCGTTCCCACCGGAGCGGCTGGCGTACATGCGGGACGACAGCGGGATGGCGGTGCTGGTGACACAGCAGTCACTGCGAGCCGGGCTGGAGTCGCCGACGACGAAGGTGGTGTCGCTGGACGGGGACGCGGACGTCTACGGGCATGAGGATTCGTCCCCGTTGGGCGTGGAAGTGGCGTCGGAGTCGGTGGCGTACGTCATCTACACGTCGGGAACGACAGGACGCCCGAAGGGCGTGCAGGTGCCGCATGGGGCCGTGGCGCGCTTCCTGTCCGCGATGGCGCAAGCACCGGGCCTGAAGGCGCAGGACGTGTTGGTAGCGGTGACGACGCTGTCCTTCGACATCGCGGTGTTGGAGTTGCTGCTGCCGCTGTCGGTGGGGGCGAAGGTGGTGGTGGCACCGCGCGAGACGGCGGTGGACGGCAAGAGGCTGAGCGCGCTGCTGGAGGCGAGCGGCGCGACGGTGCTCCAGGCAACGCCGAGCACGTGGCGGCTGCTGCTGGAGGCAGGGTGGAAGGGCGCGGGAGTGAAGGCGCTGACGGGCGGCGAAGCCCTGCCCAGAGAGTTGGCGAAGGCGCTGCGGGAGCGCTGCGCTTCGGTGTGGAACGTGTACGGCCCGACGGAGACGACAGTCTGGTCGACGGCGCACGAAGTGGAAGAGGGCGTGGGCCCGGTGCCGATTGGTCGCCCCATCGCGGGCACGCGCGTCTACGTGCTGGACGCGTCGCTGCAACCCGTCCCGGTAGGTGTCCCCGGCGAGCTGTACATCGCGGGTGAGGGCGTGACGCGGGGCTACCTGGGGCGCCCTGAGTTGACGGCGGAGCGCTTCGTGCCGGAGGCGCACGGTGAGGTGGCGGGAGCGCGGATGTACCGGACGGGAGACCGCGTGCGGTGGCACGCGGACGGGACGCTGGAATACGTCAACCGGGCGGACAACCAGGTGAAGGTGCGTGGCTACCGCATCGAGCTGGGCGAAATCGAAGCGGTGCTGCGGCAGCAGGAAGAAGTGCGCGACGCGGCGGTGGTGGTGAGGGGAGAGGGCGCGGAAGCACGGCTGGTGGGCTACGTGGTGGGGAAGCCCGGGCAGAAGGTGGAAGCGGGCCCGCTGCGAGAGCGGCTGCGGGTGAAGCTGCCAGAGTACATGGTGCCGCCGGTCCTCCAGGTGCTGGAGGCGATGCCGCTGACGCCGAACGGGAAGGTGGACCGCAAGGCGCTGCCCGCGGTGGAAGCCGTGGCGGCCACCTCGCGCGAGTACGAAGCGCCGAGGAACGAAGTCGAGAAGACGCTGGCGGGCATCTGGGCCGAAGTGCTGCGGGTGCCGCGAGTCGGAGTGAAGGACAGCTTCTTCGAGCTGGGTGGGCACTCGCTGATGGCGATGCGCGTGGTCTCCCGGATCCGCGAGGAGCTGGGTGTGGAGCTGCCGCTGCGCATGCTCTTCGAAGCCACCACGGTGGAGGCCCTGGCCACCCGTCTGGACAAGGCGAAGCACACGACGACTCGAGCCCTCCGGCGGGCGTCGGGTGATACATCACGTCCGCTGTCGTTCGCGCAGCAGCGGTTGTGGTTCATCGATCAGCTGGAGCCGGGCAGCCCGCTCTACAACATCCCGGTCGCGGTGCGGCTGGATGGCATGCTGAACGTTGGCGTGATGGAGCGCGCGCTGCGAGAGGTGGTGCGCCGGCACGAAGTGCTGCGCACGACCTTCGTGGATGGCGATTCCGGCCCGGTACAGCAGGTCTGGCCGGAGGTCGGTTTGTCGCTCGGCGTGCGCGACCTGTCCGAGTGCACCGAGGAGGAACAGGCGTCCCTGGCCCGGGCGAGGATCGAGCAGGAGGTTCTTCGTCCCTTCGACCTGGCGAACGGGCCACTGCTGCGCGCACTGCTGCTGAACCTGGGGGAGCGCAGGCACGTTCTCGTGGTGACGGTGCACCACATCGTCTCGGACGGCTGGTCGACGGGGGTGTTCGTCAATGAGGTGAGCGCGCTCTACGCGGCCTTCACCCAGGGGCTCCCGTCTCCGTTGCCGGAACTGCCGGTGCAGTACGCCGACTACGCGGTGTGGCAGCGCGACTGGTTGCAGGGCGAGGTCCTGCAACAGGAAGTGGACTACTGGAAGCAGAAGCTCACGGGGGCGCCTCCGGTGCTGGAGCTCCCCACGGATCATCCGCGGCCCGCGGTGCGAGGCAACGCCGGTGCCCTCCACCGGTTCAGCCTCCAGGAACCCCTGGTCCAGAGCCTGCGCGCGCTGGCCCAACAGGAAGGGGCCTCGCTGTACATGGTGTTGCTGGCGGGTTGGCAGGCGCTGTTGTCGCGCTACTCCGGGCAGCAGGACGTCAGCGTGGGCTCGCCTGTCGCGGGTCGCACGCAGGCGGAGACGGAAAGCCTCATCGGCTTCTTCGTCAACACGCTGGTGATGCGCACGGACCTGTCGGACGCGCCGGACTTCCTCCACCTGTTGCGCCGGGTGAAGCAGGGCGCCCTGGAGGCCTTCGAGCACCAGCACATCCCCTTCGAGAAGCTGGTGGAGGTGCTCCATCCCGAGCGAAGCCGCAGCCACACGCCGATCATCCAATCCATGTTCGCCCTGCAGAACGTGCCTGCCGGTGAGGCCAACCTGCCGGGCGTGAAGCTCTCGTTGCTGGAGCTGGAGAGCAGGACGTCCAAGTTCGACCTGAGCCTCTTCTTCCTGGAGAAGGCCCAGGGCCTGACCGGTGTGATCGAGTACAGCACCGAGCTGTTCGAAGAACCTTCCGTGCGACGCATGAGCGAACACCTGCGCGTGATGCTCGAGGGCGCGGTCGCGCGGCCTGCGGACCCGGTGATGCGGCTGCCGCTGACGGATGATGCGGAGCGCCGTCAGCTGCTGGTCGAATGGAACCGGACCGGAACACTGCTTGCGCGCACCACCTCCGTACATGGCCTCTTCGAGGCACAGGCGCGGAAGACGCCGGACGCAGTGGCGCTGAAGTCCGCGACACACGGAGACACCCTGACGTACGGGGCGCTGGAGGCGAAGGCGAACCAGCTGGCGCACCACCTGAGCGGGCTGGGAGTGAAGCGAGGCACGCGAGTGGGCGTGTACGTGGAGCGCTCGTTGGAGATGGTGGTGGGGGTGCTGGCCATCCTGAAGGCCGGCGGTGCGTACGTGCCGGTGGACCGCAACTACCCGGCGGAGCGCATCGCGCTGATGCTGGAGGACGCGGGTGTCGAAGTGACGCTGACGCAGCAGTCGTTGGTGGAGAAGCTGCCTGCGAGCGCGGGCCGTCCGCTGGCGTTGGACACGGCGTGGAGCGAAGTCGCCCGTCAGCCTCAGTCGTCGCCGCGGGTGGAAGTGAGCGCGGAGGACCTGGCGTACGTGATGTTCACGTCGGGAAGCACGGGCCGTCCGAAGGGCGTGTGCATCCCGCACCGGGGCATCACGCGGCTGGTGGTGGGCAACGGCTTCCTGCGCTTCGGGCCAGAGGAAGTCTGGCTGCAACTGGCGCCAGTGGCCTTCGACGCGTCGACGCTGGAGCTGTGGGGCGCGCTGCTGCACGGGGCGAAGCTGGTGCTGGCGCCGCCGCACGCGTTGACGCTGGAGGAGCTGGGCACGCTGCTGAAGCAGGAGCGCATCAGCGCGCTGTGGCTGACGGCGGCGCTGTACGAGCAGATGGCGCTGCACCAGGTGGAAGCGCTGGCAGGAGTGTCGCAGGTGCTGGCGGGCGGTGACGTGCTGCCGGCCCAGCGCGTGCGGGAGCACCTGAAGCACCTGCCGCAAGGCGCGGTGCTGGTGAACGGCTACGGCCCGACGGAGAACACCACGTTCTCCGCCACGCACACGCTGACGCGTGACACGTCGCTCACGGCCTCGGTGCCCATCGGCAAGCCGATTGGAAACTCGACGGCGTACGTGCTGGACGCGCACGGAGACGTGGCAGGCGTGGGTGTACCGGGAGAGCTGTACGTGGGAGGCGAAGGCCTGGCGTGGGGTTACCTCAACCGTGCGGACCTCACGGCGGAGCGCTTCGTGCCGGATGGCTTCAGCACGCAGCCCGGAGCGCGGCTGTACCGCACGGGAGACAAGGCGCGGTGGAAGGAGGACGGCACGCTGGAGTTCCTGGGCCGCACCGACTTCCAGGTGAAGGTGCGCGGTTTCCGTATCGAGCTGGCCGAGGTGGAGGGCGCTCTTGCCCAGCATCCCCATGTGGCGGAAGCCGCGGTGGTGGTGCGCGAGGTGGGCGGGGACAAGCGGCTCGTCGCATACATCGTCGCGAAGCCAGGCCAGAACATCGACCCGAAGGCCGTGGAGTTGGAGCTGCGCAAGGGCCTGCCGGAGTACATGGTGCCGTCGGCCATTGGCGTGCTCGCCGCGCTGCCGCTCAGCGCCAACGGCAAGGTGGACCGCAAGGCGCTGATCGCGCTGGACGTGCCGCGGTCAGAGACGCGTTACGAGGCGCCTCGCACGACGACGGAGGTCCGTCTGGCGGCCATCTGGGCCGAGCTGCTGCGCATCTCCCAGGTGGGTCGGCAGGACGATTTCTTCTCGCTGGGAGGCCACTCGCTGCTGGCGACGCAGGTGGCGTCACGCCTTCGCTCGGAGCTGGGCGTGGAGCTGCCGCTGAGCGCGTTGTTCGCGGCTTCGACGTTGGAGTCGTTCGCCCGGCGGGTGGAGGAAGCCACCCGTTCGGACGCGAAGGCCCTGGTGCGTGTGCCGGGCGCCGGACCGCGTCCGCTGTCGTTCGCGCAGCAGCGGTTGTGGTTCATCGATCAACTGGAGCCGGGCACGGCGCTCTACAACGTGCCCGTGGTGGTGCGGTTGGAAGGCAGCCTGCGTCCAGCGGTGCTGGAGCAGGTCCTGCGGGAAATCTCGCGCCGCCATGAGGCCTTGCGGACGACGTTCGTCGAGGACGCGGGCCAGACGATCCAGCGCATCCACTCGGAGCCGGACCTGCCGTTGGAAGTGGTGGACCTCCAGGGCTTCGACTCGTCCCAGAGGGAGGCGGAGGCCCTCCGTCGGGTCGAGCAGGAGATGGTGAAGCCGTTCGACCTGCGCAAGGGTCCCCTGTCCCGAGCCATGCTGGTGAAGCTGGGCGCGCAGGAGCACGTGCTGTCGCTCACGATGCACCACATCGTGTCGGACGGCTGGTCGTTGGGCGTGTTGGTGCGCGAGGTGAGCGCGCTGTACTCGGCGTTCGCGGAAGGGCGCTCGTCGCCGCTGCCAGAGCTGTCCGTGCAGTACGCGGACTACGCGGTATGGCAGCAGCAGACCCTGCGGGGCGAGGTGTTGCAGCGCGAAGTGGAGCACTGGAAGCGCGCGCTGGCGGGGGCGCCGCCGGTGCTGGAGTTGCCTACGGACCGGCCGCGTCCGGCGGTGCGAGGCAACACGGGAGCCGTGCAACGGTTCCTCTGGCCGCGAGAGTTCGAGCAGTCCCTGCGAGCCCTGGGGCAGCGCGAAGGTGCATCGCTCTACATGGTGTTGCTGGCGGGGTGGCAGGTGTTGATGGCCCGCTACTCGGGGCAGACGGACATCAGCGTGGGCTCGCCCATCGCGGGCCGCACACGCGCGGAGGTGGAAGGGCTCATCGGATTCTTCGTCAACACGCTGGTGCTGCGCGCCCAGGTGGAGGGCGATCAGTCCTTCCAGGCCCTGCTCAAGCAGGTGCGGGGGACGGTGCTCGACGCGTACGAGCACCAGGAAGTGCCGTTCGAGAAGCTGGTGGAAGCGTTGCAGCCGGAGCGCAGCCTCAGCCACACGCCGTTGTTCCAGACCCTCCTGGCCCTCCAGAACGTCCCCATGGGTGAAGTGGCCCTGTCGGGCCTGACCCTGAAGCCGGTGGACTTCGAGGGCCGCACATCGAAGTTCGACGTGAGCGTCTTCTTCACGGAGACCCCGCAGGGGTTGAGCGGAGCGGTGGAGTACAGCACCGACCTGTTCAACGCCGGAACCGTACGCCGCATGGTGGAGCATCTGCGCGTGCTGTTGGAGGGCGTGCTGGCCCACCCCGAGACACGCGTCGAACGGCTGCCCTTGCTGGACGAGGGCGAGCGAAGCCAGCTGCTGGAGCAGTGGGCTCGTGCACAAGGCGAACACCCGGGCACTGACGCGGTGCACGCGCGCTTCGAAGCCCAGGCGCGAAAGACGCCGGACGCAGTGGCGCTGACGCTCGGGGGAGGGGAGGGGACCCTGACGTACGGGGCGCTGGACGCGAAGGCGAACCAGCTGGCGCACCACCTGCGCGAGTTGGGAGTGAAGCGAGGCACGCGAGTGGGCGTGTACGTGGAGCGCTCGTTGGAGATGGTGGTGGGGCTGCTGGCCATCCTGAAGGCCGGCGGTGCGTACGTGCCGGTGGACCGCAACTACCCGGCGGAGCGCATCGCGCTGATGCTGGAGGACGCGGGCGTCGAAGTGACGCTGACGCAGCAGTCGCTGGTGGAGAAGCTGCCTGCGAGCGCGGGCCGGCCGCTGGCGCTGGACACGGTGTGGAGCGAAGTCGCTCGTCAGCCAGTGACAGCGCCACGGGTGGAAGTGAGCGCGGAAGACCTGGCGTACGTGATGTTCACGTCGGGAAGCACGGGCCGTCCGAAGGGCGTGTGCATCCCGCACCGGGGCATTACGCGGCTGGTGATGGGCAATGGCTTCCTGCGCTTCGGGCCTGAAGAGGTGTGGCTGCAACTGGCGCCAGTGGCCTTCGACGCCTCGACGCTGGAGCTGTGGGGCGCGCTGCTGCACGGGGCGAAGCTGGTGCTGGCGCCGCCGCACGCGCTGACGCTGGAGGAACTGGGCACGCTGCTGACGCAGGAGCGCATCAGCGCGCTATGGCTGACGGCGGCGCTGTACGAGCAGATGGCGCTGCACCAGGTGGAAGCACTGGCAGGAGTGTCGCAGGTGCTGGCGGGAGGCGACGTGCTGCCGGCCCAGCGCGTGCGGGAGCACCTGAAGCACCTGCCGCAAGGCGCGGTGCTGGTGAACGGCTACGGCCCGACGGAGAACACCACGTTCTCCGCCACGCACACGCTGACGCGTGACACGTCGCTCACGGCCTCGGTGCCCATCGGCAAGCCGATTGGAAACTCGACGGCGTACGTGCTGGACGCGCGCGGAGACGTCGCGGGCGTGGGTGTACCGGGAGAGCTGTACGTGGGAGGCGAAGGCCTGGCGTGGGGTTACCTCAACCGTGCGGACCTCACGGCGGAGCGCTTCGTTCCCAACGCCTTCAGCACGCAGCCCGGAGCGCGTCTGTACCGCACGGGAGACAAGGCGCGGTGGAAGGAGGACGGCACGCTGGAGTTCCTGGGCCGCACCGACTTCCAGGTGAAGGTGCGTGGCTTCCGCATCGAACTGGGAGAAATCGAAACCGCGCTCCTGCGCCAGCAGGGCATCGCGGAAGCCACGGTGGTGGTGCGCGAGGTGGGCGGGGACAAGCGGCTCGTCGCGTATCTCGTCGCGAAGCCGGGCCAGAACATCGACCCGAAGGCGGTGGAGACGGAGCTGCGCAAGGGCCTGCCGGAGTACATGGTGCCGTCGGCCATCGGCGTGCTCGCCGCGCTGCCGCTCAGCGCCAACGGCAAGGTGGACCGCAAGGCCTTGCCGGAGCTTGAAGCGGTCCGCTCGGAGCGCGAGTACGAAGCGCCGCGCACGGAGACGGAAGCGAAGCTGGCGGCCATCTGGGCGGAGGTGCTGCGGGTTCCCCAGGTGGGCGTGAAGGACGACTTCTTCGCGTTGGGCGGCCACTCGCTGCTGGCGACACAGGTGGCGTCGCGGATCCGCACGGGGTTGGGCGTGGAGTTGCCGCTGCGCGCGTTGTTCGAAGCGCCCACTGTGGAGGCGCTCGCTCGCCGGTTGGAGAAGACCGCGCGCGCGAACGTGACGGCGATGGGACTGGTGCGGGGCACCGCAGCCCCGTTGCTTTCCTTCGCGCAGCAGCGGTTGTGGTTCATCGATCAGCTGGAGCCGGGCACTGCGCTCTACAACGTGCCCGTGGCGGTGCGGCTGGAAGGCACGCTGCGCCAGGACATCCTGGAGCGGGCATTGCGCGAAGTGACGCGGCGCCATGAGGCGTTGCGGACGACCTTCGCGGAAGAGAACGGCCAACCCATCCAGGTCATCCACCCGGAAATCAGCCTGAACCTGGAACAGGTGGAGGTCTCCGGCGCGGACACGCAGGAGCGGGAGGCCCAGGCGCGGCAGCGGATCACGCAGGAAATCCTGAAGCCCTTCGACCTGCTGCGCGGCCCGTTGTTCCGGGCGTTGCTGGTGAAGCTGGAGGAGCAGCACCATGTGCTCGTCGTCACGATGCACCACATCGTGTCGGACGGCTGGTCGCTGAGCGTGCTCGTGCGCGAGGTGAGCGCGCTCTACACGGCGTTCGCGGAAGGCCGTGTGTCGCCCTTGCCGGAGTTGCCGGTGCAGTACGTGGACTACGCGCTCTGGCAGCGGCAGGAGTTGCAGGGCGAAGCGCTCCAGCGGGAGGTGGACTACTGGAAGCGGAAGCTCTCCGGCGCGGCGCCCGTGCTGGAACTGCCCACGGATCATCCCCGCCCGGCGGTACGCGGCAACGCGGGTGCATCCCAGTCCTTCCTCTGGCCGGCGGCGTTCGCCCAGGGACTTCGTGACCTGGCGACGCGCGAGGGCGCCTCGCTGTACATGGTGCTGCTGGCGGGCTGGCAGGCCGTGTTGTCGAGGTACTCGGGGCAGGAGGACATCAGCATCGGTTCGCCCATCGCGGGCCGCACGCGCGCGGAGGTCGAAGGGCTCATCGGCTTCTTCGTCAACACGCTGGTGTTGCGGACGCACGTGGAGGGCGGCGCGTCCTTCCGTGCCCTGTTGAAGCAGGTGCGCGAGACGGTCTTGGAGGCGCAGGAGCACCAGCAGGTGCCGTTCGAGAAGCTGGTGGAGGCACTCCAGCCCGAACGTGACCGGAGCCAGACGCCGCTGTTCCAGGCCCTCCTGGCGCTCCAGAACCTGCCCACGGGGGAGGCCCGGCTGCCCGGGCTGACCCTCAAGTCGGTGGACCTGGAAG
Source organism: Corallococcus carmarthensis (assembly GCF_003611695.1). Classification (GTDB taxonomy): domain Bacteria; phylum Myxococcota; class Myxococcia; order Myxococcales; family Myxococcaceae; genus Corallococcus; species Corallococcus carmarthensis. Next base: position 58,449 of record NZ_RAWE01000025.1, read on the forward strand.
GCAGGACGGCGAAGTTCGACCTGAGCATCTTCTTCGAGGAGCGGCCCAGGGGCCTGGGCGTCTTCATCGAGTACGGCACGGACCTGTTCGAGGCCGCCACCGTGCGCCGCATGGTGGAGCACCTGCGCGTGCTGTTGGAGGGCGTGCTGGCCCACCCCGAGACACGCGTCGAACGGCTGCCCCTGCTGGACGAGGGCGAGCGAAGCCAGCTGCTGGAGCAGTGGGCTCGTGCACAAGGCGAACACCCGGGCACTGACGCGGTGCACGCGCGCTTCGAAGCCCAGGCGCGGAAGACGCCGGACGCAGTGGCGCTGAAGTCCGCGACACACGGAGACACCCTGACGTACGGGGCGCTGGAGGCGAAGGCGAACCAGCTGGCGCACCACCTGAGCGGGCTGGGAGTGAAGCGAGGCACGCGAGTGGGCGTGTACGTGGAGCGCTCGTTGGAGATGGTGGTGGGGGGGCTGGCCATCCTGAAGGCCGGCGGTGCGTACGTGCCGGTGGACCGCAACTACCCGGCGGAGCGCATCGCGCTGATGCTGGAGGACGCGGGCGTCGAAGTGACGCTGACGCAGCAGTCGCTGGTGGAGAAGCTGCCTGCGAGCGCGGGCCGGCCGCTGGCGCTGGACACGGTGTGGAGCGAAGTCGCTCGTCAGCCAGTGACAGCGCCACGGGTGGAAGTGAGCGCGGAAGACCTGGCGTACGTGATGTTCACGTCGGGAAGCACGGGCCGTCCGAAGGGCGTGTGCATCCCGCACCGGGGCATCACGCGGCTGGTGGTGGGCAATGACTTCCTGCGTTTCGGGCCTGAAGAGGTGTGGCTGCAACTGGCGCCGGTGGCCTTCGACGCCTCGACGTTGGAACTCTGGGGTGCGCTGCTGCACGGGGCGAAGCTGGTGCTGGCGCCGCCGCATGCGCTGACGCTGGAGGAACTGGGCACGCTGCTGAAGCAGGAGCGCATCAGCGCGCTGTGGCTGACGGCGGCGCTGTACGAGCAGATGGCGCTGCACCAGGTGGAGGCGCTGGCAGGAGTGTCGCAGGTACTGGCGGGAGGCGACGTGCTGCCGGCCCAGCGCGTGCGGGAGCACCTGAAGCACCTGCCGCAAGGCGCGGTGCTGGTGAACGGCTACGGCCCGACGGAGAACACCACGTTCTCCGCTACGCACACGTTGACGAACGCGAGCACGGTCGGGAAGTCAGTGCCCATCGGCAAGCCGATTGGGAACTCGACGGCGTACGTGCTGGACGCGCGCGGAGACGTCGCGGGCGTGGGTGTGCCGGGAGAGCTGTACGTGGGAGGCGAAGGCCTGGCGTGGGGCTACCTCAACCGTGCGGACCTCACGGCGGAGCGCTTCGTTCCCAACGGCTTCAGCACGCAGCCCGGAGCGCGGCTGTACCGCACGGGAGACAAGGCGCGGTGGAAGGAGGACGGCACGCTGGAGTTCCTGGGCCGCACCGACTTCCAGGTGAAGGTGCGTGGCTTCCGCATCGAGCCAGGCGAAGTGGAAGCGGCGCTCCTGAAGCTGGAGGGCATCGCGGAAGCCACGGTGGTGGTGCGCGAAGTGGGCGGGGACAAGCGGCTCGTCGCGTACCTCGTCGCGAAGCCGGGGCAGACCATCGACCCGAAGGCGGTGGAGACGGAGCTGCGCAAGGGCCTGCCGGAGTACATGGTGCCGTCGGCCATCGGCGTGCTCGCCGCGCTGCCGCTCAGCGCCAACGGCAAGGTGGACCGCAAGGCCTTGCCGGAGCTTGAAGCGGTCCGCTCGGAGCGCGAGTACGAAGCGCCGCGCACGGAGACGGAAGCGAAGCTGGCGGCCATCTGGGCGGAGGTGCTGCGGGTTCCCCAGGTGGGCGTGAAAGACGACTTCTTCGCGTTGGGCGGCCACTCGCTGCTGGCGACACAGGTGGCGTCGCGGATCCGCACGGGGTTGGGCGCGGAGCTGCCGCTGCGCGCCCTGTTCGAAGCCCCCACCCTCGAGGCCCTGTCCCAGCGGGTGGAGAAGGCCGGCCGCGCCGAGACTTCGGTCCTGGGATACGTGCCCACGGGTGTCGCACCGCCGCTTTCCTTCGCGCAGCAGCGGTTGTGGTTCATCGAGCAGATGGAGCCCGGAACGGCGCTCTACAACGTGCCCGTGGCGGTGCGGCTGGAGGGCTCGCTGGACGTGGGCGCCCTGGAGCGCTCCCTGCAAGAGGTCGTGCGCCGGCATGAGTCCCTGCGCACGACGTTCACGGAGCACGATGGCCAGGCCATCCAGGTCATCCATCCCTCCCTGTCGCTGGAACTGGAGCAGGTGGACCTGCGGACCTTCGACGCCGCCCACCGCGCGGCCGAAGCCCGCCGGCAGGCTGAACAGGAGATGATGCGTCCCTTCGACCTGGGACGCGGGCCCTTGATTCGCACACGCTTGTTCGCGCTCTCGGAGCGCGAACACATCCTGGTCGTCACGATGCACCACATCGTGTCGGACGGCTGGTCGCTGGGCGTGCTCGTGCGTGAGATGGGCGCGCTCTACGCGGCCTTCTCGACGGGCAGCCCGTCGTCCCTGCCAGAGCTGCCCATGCAGTACGCGCGCTACGCCGCGTGGCAGCGCGGTTGGCTCCAGGGGGACGCGCTGGCGCGGCAGGTCGGTTACTGGAAGCAGAAGCTCTCCGGCGCGCCGCCGGTGCTGGAGCTGCCCACGGACCGTCCGCGCCTTCCGCAAAGGGCCATCGCGGGAGCGACGCACGCCTTCCCCCTGTCCCAGCGGCTGACCGAAGGCCTCAATGCCCTGGCCCAGCGCGAGGGCGCATCGCTGTACATGGTGCTGCTCGCCGGGTGGCAGGTGCTGATGGCGCGCTACTCCGGGCAGACGGACATCAGCGTGGGTTCGCCCATCGCGGGCCGCACGCGCTCGGAGCTCGAAGGACTCATCGGCTTCTTCGTCAACACGCTGGTGCTGCGCGCGAACGTGGAGGACCGCCTGTCGTTCCGCGAGCTGCTCGCCCAGGTGCGCGACACGGTGCTGGACGCGTACGAGCACCAGGAGGTGCCGTTCGAGAAGCTCGTGGAGGTTCTCCAGCCGGAGCGCAGCCTCAGCCATACGCCGCTCTTCCAGACGATGCTCGCCCTGCAGAACGTACCCATGGGCGAGCTGCGGCTGCCGGACCTGGCCCTCAAGCCGGTGGACGCGGAGAGCCCCATCGCGAAGTTCGACCTGAGCGTGACGCTCATGGAAGGGCCCCGCGGCCTCACGGGCCTCCTGGAGTACAGTACGGAGCTGTTCGACGCGGGCACCGTGCAGCGGATGGTCACGCATTGGACCCTGCTCCTCGAAGGCGCGGTGGAGCGACCGGACACGCACGTGTCCCGCCTGCCCATGCTGACCGCCGCCGAGCGCCGCGAGATGCTGGTGGAGTGGAACGCCACGCGGGCGCCGTTCCCCGAAGCGTGCATGCATTCGCTCTTCGAGGAGCAGGTCCGTCGCGCGCCAGAGGCCGTGGCTGCTGTCTTCGAGGGAGCGCAACTGACCTATGCGCAACTGGATGCGCGCGCCAATCAGCTCGCCCATGCCCTGCGCCGTCGTGGCGTGGGTCCGGAAGTCCGCGTCGCACTCAGTGTCGAGCGCTCCCTCGACATCGTCATCGGCCTGCTCGGCATTCTGAAGGCCGGTGGCGCCTGGGTGCCCGTGGATCCGCTCCTTCCCCGTGAGCGCCTGGCCTTCATGCTGGAGGACAGTGCAGCGCAGGTGCTGGTCACCCAGCAACCCCTGGTGGACCGCTTCCCGGAAGCGCTGCATGCGCGCGCGCTCTGCCTGGACACCGCGCGCGACGCTCTCGCCGCGGAGCAGACGGATGCGCCCGTCACGGGCGTGACGCCCGCGAACATGGCGTACCTGCTCTACACCTCGGGTAGCACGGGGACCCCGAAGGGCACGGCGGTGGAGCACCGTGGTGTGGCCAACCTGGTCACCCACGAAGCGGTGGCGTACGGCATCGGCCCTGGCAGCCGCGTGCTTCAGTTCGCCAGCCTCAGCTTCGACCTGTCGGTGGAGGAGATCTTCACCACGCTCTGCAACGGCGCCATGCTGGTGCTCGCACCGCTGGAGAAGTTGATGCCGGGCGCGCCGCTACCCGTGCTGCTGCGTGAGCAGGAGTTGAGCGTCGTCAGCCTCACCCCCGCGGCGCTGGCGGCCACGTCCCCCGAGGGGCTGCCCCACGTGCGCACCGTCATCTCCGGCGGTGAGGCCCTGCCCGCGGACGTCGTCGCGCGTTGGGCTCCGGGGCGGCGCTTGCTCAATTCGTATGGCCCGACGGAAGCCACCGTCATCGCCACCCTGGGCGAGGTGGTGGCGGATGGGAACGTGCCGTCCATTGGCAAGCCGCTGGCGAACGTGCGCGTCTACGTGCTCGGCCCGCAAGGGCAGCCGGTGCCCGTGGGCGTGCGCGGTGAGTTGCACATCGGTGGCGTGGGCGTGGCGCGTGGGTACGCGGGACGTCCGGGACTCACCGCCGAGCGCTTCGTGCCGGACGCCTTCTCTGGTGAAGAGGGCGCCCGCCTCTACCGTACGGGCGACGTCGTGCGCTGGCGTGCGGACGGCCAGCTGGACTTCGTCGGCCGCATTGACTCCCAGGTGAAGGTGCGCGGCTTCCGCATCGAGCTGGGCGAGGTCGAAGCCGCGCTGGCGCGGCAGCCGGACGTGAGCGAGGCCGTGGTGCTGGTGCGGGGTGAGGGCGCCGACAAGCGGCTCGTGGGCTACGTCGTGGCGAAGGAAGGCCACGCGCTGGACGTGGAGACGCTGCGCACGGGCCTGCGTCAGGGGATTCCGGAGTACATGGTCCCCTCGGTGCTGATGGTGCTGGACGCCCTGCCGCTCAACGCGAACGGCAAGGTGGACCGCCGCGCGCTGCCGGAGCCGGAGGCGGCCCACGTGAGCGGTGCCTACGTGGCTCCGCGCACCGTGACGGAGGCGAAGCTCGCGGCCATCTGGGCGGACGTGCTGCGCCTGGAGCGCGTGGGCGTGAAGGACAACTTCTTCGCGCTGGGCGGCCACTCACTGCTGGCGACGCAGGTGGTGTCGCGCATCCGCATGTCGCTGGGCGTGGAGATGCCGCTGCGCCTGCTGTTCGAGGCGCCGACGGTGGAGGCGCTGGCGCAACGGCTCTCGCAGCTGGAACGCTCCGGCGTGCCGATGCTGAGCGCCGGGATGCGTCCCGCGTCGCTGCCCCTGTCCTTCGCGCAGCAGCGGTTGTGGTTCATCGACCAGTTGGAGCCGGGCAGCTCGCTCTACAACGTGCCCACCCTGGTGCGGTTGGAGGGCGACCTGGATGCGGGGGCGCTGGAGCAGTCCCTGCGTGAGCTCGTGCAACGGCACGAAGCCCTGCGCACGACGTTCGAAGAGGAGGCAGGGCGGCCCGTCCAGCGTATCCACGCGTCCGTGGACGTGCCGTTGAACACGGTGGACCTCACGGCCTCCGGGGCCGAGCGGGAGGAAGCGGCCCGGCACCGGGTGCTGGAGGAGATGGCGAAGCCCTTCGACCTGATGAAGGGGCCGCTCCTGCGGGCGCTGCTGCTGCGCCTTGATGCGCGCGACCACGTGCTCGTGGTCACGATGCACCACGCCGTGTCCGACGGCTGGTCCGTGGGTGTCCTGCTGCGCGAGCTGGGAGCGATGTACAGCGCGCTGGCGAGGGGCCAGACGTTGACGCTGCCGGAGCTGCCGGTGCAGTACGCGGACTACGCGGTGTGGCAGCGCGACTGGCTGCGGGATGAAACCCTGCGGCGAGAGGTGGATTACTGGAAGCAGTCGCTCGTGGGGGCGCCGCCGGTGCTGGAGCTGCCGACGGACCGTCCGCGTCCGGCGGTGCGCACGAACGCCGGCACGACGCTGAGCTTCACGCTGCCGCTGGAGTTGTCCCAGAGGCTGAGCGCGCTGGCCCAGAAGGAGGGCGCGTCGCTCTTCATGGTGCTGCTGGCGGGTTGGCAGGTGCTGCTGTCGCGCTACTCGGGTCAGACGGACATCAGCGTGGGTTCCCCCATCGCGGGCCGCACGCGAGCGGAGGTGGAAGGCCTCATCGGCTTCTTCGTCAACACGCTGGTGCTGCGCGCCCAGGTAGAGGGCGAACAGTCCTTCCGTGCGTTGCTCGCCCAGGTGCGGGAGACGGTGTTGGGGGCGTACGAGCACCAGGAGGTGCCGTTCGAGAAGCTGGTGGAGGCGCTGCAGCCGGAGCGCAGCCTCAGCCACACGCCGCTGTTCCAGTCGTTGATGTCGCTCCAGAACGTGCCGATGGAGGAGTCCAATCTCCCCGGCCTGGTGCTCAAACCCATGAGCTTCGAGGGCCGCACGTCGAAGTTCGACGTGAGCATCTTCTTCTCGGAGACGCCGCAAGGCTTGAGCGGAGCGGTGGAGTACAGCACCGACCTGTTCGAGGCGACGACGGTGCGCCGGATGGTGGAGCACCTGCGCACGCTGCTGGAAGGCGTGGTGGCGAAGCCGGAAGCAGCAGTGGGCCGGTTGCCCATGCTCACGCCCGCGGAGCGCCAGCAGGTGCTGGTGACGTGGAACCAGTCGCAGGCGGAGTACGCACGCGACGCGACGATTCCGCAGCTCTTCGAAGCGCAGGCGAAGCGCACGCCCGAAGCCGTGGCGGTGGTGAGCGGCAAGCAGAGGCTGACGTACCGGGAGGTGGAGGCGAGGGCGAACCAGCTGGCGCACAAGTTGCGCAAGCTGGGAGTGGGCCCGGAGTCGAGAGTAGGCCTGTGCGTGGAGCGCACGGCGGACGTGGTGGTGGGCACGCTGGGCATCCTCAAGGCAGGCGGCGCGTACGTGCCGCTGGACCCGAGCTACCCGAAGGAGCGTCTGGGCTGGCTGCTGGAGGATGCGCAGGGCCCGGCGTTGGTGGCGCACTCGCACCTGCTGGAGTCGCTGCCTGCCTTCACGGCGCAGGCGGTGTGCCTGGACCGTGAAGAGGAGTGGGCGGAGGAGTCGTGCTGCCCGGTGACGTCGGAAGTGCGTCCGGAGAACGTGGCGTACTTCATCTACACGTCAGGCAGCACGGGCCGTCCGAAGGGCGTGGCGGTGACGCACCGGAATGCCGTGGCCTTCCTGGCGTGGGCGACGGAGACGTTCGAAGAGGAGGAGACGAAGGCGGTGCTGGCGGCGACGAGCCTGAACTTCGACCTCTCCGTCTTCGAGCTCTTCGCGCCGCTGGTGAGGGGCGGCAGCGTGGTGGTGGTGCGCAACGCGCTGCATCTGGCGGAGGAGAAGCCGGAAGCGGAGGTGACCCTCATCAACACGGTGCCGTCGGCGATGGCGCAGTTGGTGCGGCTGGGCGCGGTGCCTCCGTCGGTGCGCGTGGTGAACCTCGCGGGTGAAGCGCTGCCGGAGACGCTGGCAAAGGCCGTGTACGCGGTGCCGACGGTGCGCAAGCTGTACAACCTGTACGGCCCGTCGGAGGACACGACGTACTCGACGTGGTCGCTGGTGGGGCGCGAGGAGGTGCCGAACATCGGCCGGCCGCTCACCAACACGCGGGCATATGTGTTGGACAAGTACCTCCAGCCGGTGCCCGTCGGTGTCGCTGGAGAACTCTTCCTGGCGGGAGAAGGCCAGGCGCGTGGCTACCTGCTGAGGCCGGAGCTGACGGCGGAGAAGTTCCTGCCGGAAGAGTACGGCCCCGCGGGCAGTCGCATGTACCGCACGGGAGACCGGGTGAGGTACCGGGCGGACGGAGTGCTGGAGTACCTGGGCCGTGTGGACTTCCAGGTGAAGGTGAGAGGCTTCCGAATCGAGCTGGGCGAAGTGGAGTCGGCGCTGCGGCAGCAGGAGTCGGTGAAGGAAGTCGTCGTGGTGGCGAAGGGGGAGGGGGCGGAGAAGCGGCTCGTGGCGTACGTGGCGCCGAAGGCAGGCGCGACGCTGGAAGCGGAGGCGTTGAAGGCCAGCCTGCGTCAGCGGCTGCCGGAGTACATGGTGCCGGGAGCGGTGGTGGTGCTGGAGGCACTGCCGCTGAACTCCAACGGCAAGGTGGATCGCAAGGCCCTTCCGGAGCCGGAGGCACCGACGGCGGGAAGCACGTACGAAGCGCCGCGCACGGAGACGGAAGCGAAGCTGGCGGCCATCTGGGCGGAAGTGCTGCGAGTGCCGCGGGTGGGCGTGAAGGACGACTTCTTCGCCCTGGGCGGACACTCGCTGCTCGCGACACAAGTGGTGTCGAGGGTGCGCATGGAGACGGGCGCGGAGCTGCCGCTGCGCGCCTTGTTCGAAGCGCCCACGGTGGAGGCGCTCGCTCGCCGGCTGGAGAAGGCCGGACGCGCGAAGGCACCGGCCCTTGTGCCCGTGTCGCGGGAAGCACCGTTGCCGCTGTCCTTCGCGCAGCAGCGGCTGTGGTTCATCGACCAGCTGGAGCCGGGCACGGCGCTCTACAACATCCCCGTGGCGGTGAAGCTGGAAGGCGACCTGGACGTCGGAGCCCTGGAGCGGGCCCTGCGTGAGGTCGTGCGTCGTCACGAGGCCCTGCGCACGACGTTCGTGGCAGGCAACCCCGAGCCGGTCCAACAGACCGCGTCTGGCAGCGCCTTCGCGCTGGTGGTGGAGGACCTGTCGTCGAATACCGCCGAGGTCCAGCGGCGCGTGGAGCAGGAAGTGCTGCGGCCCTTCGAGTTGGCACACGGCCCGCTGATCCGGGCGCTGCTGCTGAAGCTCGACGCTCGCGAGCACGTGCTCGCCGTCACGATGCACCACATCGTGTCGGACGGATGGTCGCTGGGCGTGCTGATCCGCGAGGTCAGTGCGCTCTACGCGGCGTTCGTTCAGGGCCAGCCGTCACCGCTGCCGGAGCTGCCGGTGCAGTACGCGGACTACGCAGCATGGCAGCGTGGCTGGTTGCAAGGCACGACGCTCCAGCGGGAAGTGGACTACTGGAAGCAGAAGCTCTCCGGTGCGCCGCCGGTGTTGGAGCTGCCCACGGACCGTCCGCGTCCCGCGGTGCGAGGCAACGCGGGTGCGAACCAGGGCTTCCTCTGGCCGCAATCGCTGGCCCAGGGCCTGAAAGGCCTCGCGCAGCGTGAAGGCGCCTCGCTGTACATGGTGCTGCTCGCTGGCTGGCAGGTGCTGCTGTCGCGCTACAGCGGCCAGGAGGACATCAGTGTCGGTTCGCCCATCGCGGGCCGCACGCGGGCGGAGGTGGAAGGCCTCATCGGCTTCTTCGTCAACACGCTGGTGCTGCGGACGAACCTGTCCGGAGACCCCAGCTTCCGGGGCCTGCTCCAGCAGGTGCGTGAAACGGTCCTGGAGGCGCAGGAGCACCAGGAGGTGCCGTTCGAGAAGCTGGTGGAGGCGCTCCAGCCCGAGCGCAGCCGCAGCCACACGCCGCTGTTCCAGTCGTTGATGGCGCTCCAGAACGTGCCCGTCGGTGACGCCCGGCTGCCCGGCATGACGCTCAAGCCCGTGGATCTCGCGGGCGGGACGTCGAAGTTCGACCTGAGCGTCTTCTTCGTGGAGACCCCGCAGGGGCTGAGCGGAGCGGTGGAGTACAGCACCGACCTGTTCGAGGCCACGACGGTGCGCCGCATGGTGGACCACCTGCGCGTGCTGCTGGAAGGCGTGCTGGAACATCCCGAAGCCCTGGTGACACGTCTCCCCATGCTGAGCGCGGCCGAGCGTCAGCAGGTCGTGGAGGCCCGGAACCAGACGGCCACACAATACCCCCGCGAGCTGCCGGTGCACGCGCGCTTCGAAGCCCAGGCGCGAAAGACGCCGGACGCAGTGGCGCTGAAGTCCGCGACACACGGAGACACGCTGACGTACGGGGCGCTGGAGGCGAAGGCGAACCAGCTGGCGCACCACCTGAGCGGGCTGGGAGTGAAGCGAGGCACGCGAGTGGGCGTGTACGTAGAGCGCTCGTTGGAGATGGTGGTGGGGCTGCTGGCCATCCTGAAGGCCGGCGGTGCGTACGTGCCGGTGGACCGCAACTACCCGGCGGAGCGCATCGCGCTGATGCTGGAGGACGCGGGTGTCGAAGTGACGCTGACGCAGCAGTCGCTGGTGGAGAAGCTGCCCGCGAGCGCGGGCCGTCCGCTGGCGTTGGACACGGCGTGGAGCGAAGTCGCCCGTCAGCCAGTGACAGCGCCACGGGTGGAAGTGAGCGCGGAAGACCTGGCGTACGTGATGTTCACGTCGGGAAGCACGGGCCGTCCGAAGGGCGTGTGCGTTCCGCACCGGGGCATCACGCGGCTGGTGGTGGGCAACGGCTTCCTGCGCTTCGGGCCGGAGGAAGTCTGGCTGCAACTGGCGCCAGTGGCCTTCGACGCCTCGACGTTGGAAGTCTGGGGCGCGCTGCTGCACGGGGCGAAGCTGGTGCTGGCGCCGCCGCACGCGCTGACGCTGGAGGAACTGGGCACGCTGCTGAAGCAGGAGCGCATCAGCGCGCTGTGGCTGACGGCGGCGCTGTACGAGCAGATGGCGCTGCACCAGGTGGAGGCGCTGGCAGGAGTGTCGCAGGTGCTGGCGGGAGGCGACGTGCTGCCGGCCCAGCGCGTGCGGGAGCACCTGAAGCACCTGCCGCAAGGCGCGGTGCTGGTGAACGGCTACGGCCCGACGGAGAACACCACGTTCTCCGCCACGCACACGCTGACGCGTGACACGTCGCTCACGGCCTCGGTGCCCATCGGCAAGCCGATTGGAAACTCGACGGCGTACGTGCTGGACGCGCGCGGAGACGTCGCGGGCGTGGGTGTACCGGGAGAGCTGTACGTGGGAGGCGAAGGCCTGGCGTGGGGCTACCTCAACCGTGCGGACCTCACGGCGGAGCGCTTCGTGCCGGATGGCTTCAGCACGCAGCCCGGAGCGCGTCTGTACCGCACGGGAGACAAGGCGCGGTGGAAGGAGGACGGCACGCTGGAGTTCCTGGGCCGCACCGACTTCCAGGTGAAGGTGCGTGGCTTCCGCATCGAGCCAGGCGAAGTGGAAGCGGCGCTCCTGAAGCAGGAGGGCATCGCGGAAGCCACGGTGGTGGTGCGCGAAGTGGGCGGGGACAAGCGGCTCGTCGCGTACCTCGTCGCGAAGCCGGGTCAGACCATCGACCCGAAGGCGGTGGAGACGGAGCTGCGCAAGGGCCTGCCGGAGTACATGGTGCCGTCGGCCATCGGCGTGCTCGCCGCGCTGCCGCTTAGCGCCAACGGCAAGGTCGACCGCAAGGCCCTGCCGGACCTGGATGTCTCCACGTCCCAGGCCGAGGACTTCGTCGCGCCCCGTGACGCGCTGGAGTCACAGCTCGCCAAGGTGTGGGAGGACGTCCTCGGCGTGCAGCCCGTCGGGGTGCGCACCAGCTTCTTCGCGCTGGGAGGCCACTCGCTGCTCGCGGTCCGTCTGGTGGCCGCGCTGCGCGAACAGCTGGGCCGCGAAGTGCCCCTGGCCGCGCTCTTCCAGCACCCCACCGTGGAGGAGCTGGCGAAGCTGCTGCGCGACAAGACGGAGACGTGGTCGCCGCTCGTCCCGCTGGAGAAGGGCGACGCGGGCCGCCGGCCCCTGTTCCTCGTGCACCCGGGTGGCGGCAACGTGCTCGCCTACCCGGAGCTGGCGCGGCTCTTGGGCCCCCATCAGCCCGTCTTCGGCCTCCAGGCACGCGGCCTCCAGGCCGGCCATGCCGTGGTGGAGACCGTGGAGGAGATGGCCACCCTGTACCTGTCCGCCATCCGCGCGGAGCAGCCGGAAGGGCCGTACCTCCTGGCGGGCTGGTCGCTCGGCGGCGTCATCGCCTTCGAGATGGCCCGTCAGCTGCGCGCGCAGGGCCAGGCCGTGGGGCTGCTGGCGCTCGTGGACGCCTTCGTCCCCGGCGTGCAGCTGCCTCCCGGCGAGGCCCAGGCGAAGGACCCTGACGGCAGCGTGCGGGTCTCCTTCGCCCGGAGCGTGGCCCAGGCCTTCTCCCTGCCCCTGCCCATGGCGGACGAGGCCCTGGAGCGCATGGACGACGACGCCATGCTGGAGGCACTCCTCGCCGTGGGCATCCAGGCCCGCCTCCTGGAAGAAGCCACGGGCCGCGAGCAATTGCGCGCCCTGTTCCGCGTCTACCAGGCCAACCTGCGCGCCATGGACCGCTACGTCCCCAGCCCCTACGACGGACCGGCGCTGCTGCTCGCCGCCACGGAAGCGACGCCCACGCCGGGCGTGCCCCGCCACCGCGGCTGGGAGCCCTGGGTCCGGGGGGGACTGGACGTGAGGGACGTCCCTGGGGGACACCATCAGCTCATGCAGGAGCCGTACGTGCAGCACGTAGCCACGCTGTTGCGCGAGGCCCTGGAGGACAAGTCATGACCGTTGAAACATCCGAGACATCCCGCGGGGGCTCGCCATGGCCCAACCGCCTCATCCTGGCCGTGTGGTTCGTGTGCTTCTCCGTGGGCTCGCTGGTCCACATCCTCACCGTGGCGAAGTACGGCCTCTTCGCCAATGATCCGGCGGACCCGCTGCCCATGCCGTTCGTCGTCGTGAACGAGCTGTTCACGGTGCTCAACCCGCTCACCATCGCGCTGCTCATCTTCAAGCGGCGGGCGGGCATCGTCTCCGCGCTGGGCGTGGTGGCGCTCGTCTACGTCCTCAACCTGGCGATGATGGCGTGGTTCTGGAGCGCGAAGGGCATCGTCTACACCGCGTGGCTGTACCTCAACGGCACCATGGGCGTGTTCATGGCCGCCACCGCCAGGCGCCTGTGGCGGGCCGCCCCCCCGGCGCAGGCTCTCCC
>NZ_RAWE01000260.1 GCF_003611695.1 Corallococcus carmarthensis
GGCTGTCATCCACCCGACAGGCGCCCCCCTCCCCCCTCAGGCCTTCAGCCCTTGAGCACGGCCAGGGGCGTGAGACGGACGCGGGGCGTCACGAGGTCCGCCTCGTCCTCCAGCACCTCGGAGAGGTCCCGGTAGGCGGCGGGCGCCTCCTCCACCAGGGCCTGCGTCCGGCCCGGGTCGAACACCACGCGGCGCAGGGCGTGGACCAGCGCGTCCGGGCGGATGCGGGCGCGGGCCTCCGTGCGGCTGAGCACGCGGCCGGCGCCGTGCGAGCAGGAGCGGAAGGCGCGGGGCTCCGCGCGTCCCTCGACGACGTAGGAGGCCGTGCCCATGGAGCCGGGGATGAGCCCCCGGGCTCCCGCGTCCAGCCCCACCGCGCCCTTGCGGTGGACCCAGAGCACGCGGCCGAAGTGCGTTTCGGCGGCGACGTGGTTGTGGTGCACGTCCACGGCGCTGTCCGCGTCCGGCGCCACGCCGAGCACGTCCGCCATCACGGCCAGGGCCCGGGCACCGAGCATGTCCCGGTTGGCGCGGGCGAAGCGGCACGCCAGGTCCACGTCATGGAGGCAGGCCCGGCCCGCTTCGGTGTCCGTGCGCAGCGCGGGCGGCGTGCCCTGGCCGAGCACCTGGGCCACGCGTTGATGGTGTTCCCCCACGGCGCCCCCCACGCCCCGGGACCCGGAGTGGATGAGCAGCCAGAGGTCCCCGGCCCCGTCGCGGTCCAGTTCCAGGAAGTGATTGCCCCCACCGAGCGTGCCCAGGTGACGCGGCGCCAGCCGTTCCCAGGCATGCGCGAGCTTCTGGGTGGACAGCGGTGGGGCTTCGAGCCCCGGTGGCAGGGCCAGGCCCCGTCCCCGGTGCACCGCGTCCCCCACCGGGATGACCCGGGCGAGCTGGGACAGGAGCCGCTCCAGGTCCGCGCGCGACAGCGAGGCGGCGGGGAAGGCGAAGCGGTGCGCGCTCACGCCGCAGCCCAGGTCGTTGCCCAGCGCGCCGGGCACGACGTGCGCTTCCGTGGCGAAGACGGTGCCCACCGCCACGCCCGACGCGAGGTGCACGTCCGGCATCACCGCGACGTGCTCCGTGACGTAGGGCTGCGCGGCGAGTTGCTGGAGCTGCTTCAGCGCGCCCGGGGGAACCGTGCGGGCCCAGGCGAGCAGGGGCACCGCGCCCGGTGGGACTTCGAGGATGCGGGGCATCATGCGTCACCCCCTTCCGCGTCTTCGGGTTCCGTGCGCGGGGCGGTGCCCACGAGGACGAAGCGCAGGTGCGGGGTGCGCTTGAGGTTCAGGTGCTGCGCCAGCTGCGAGCGCAGGTAACCCTCCGCTCGGGAGAGGCCCTCCTTCACATCGGCGGGGTCCGCGTCGTGCGGCAGCGTGTAGCCGATGCTCGCGATGCGGCCTTCGGGGGACAGCTCGAACGACGTCAGCGCGACGCCTTCGAGCCTGGGGTCGGACAGCTCGCCACGGAAGAGCAGCGAGAGCTCTTCGGAGAGGGTGGATTGGACGCGCAGGTGACGCGCGGACGGCGCTTCGGAATGGAACAGCGAGGAACCCGAGCGCCGGGAGGACGCGCGGGGACGGCGATGCCTGGAAGAGGACATGAACGAAGACGGATTCCTGCGGGCCGTGCCAGAGCACGGCCGGGTGTGCACGCGAGTGACTCCGCGCGGACACGCCGTCTGGACCTCACGGCGAAGGCGTCCTCCGCTGCCGCGACGGCGCTCGCAGGGGCGCCGCCTTCGGACAGGAGCTGGACGCAGCCGGTGACGCTAGACGCGCGACCGCACGGAGCGAACCGAGACCACCCTGGCGACACGTCCCATGGCACACCTCCCGCCGCGCACCCGCCGCGCGGACCGTCCACCGGACGCGGGGGAACACACGCATCCGTCCACCCCCTGACGCAGGGGCCTTCCGGGGCCTGACAGGCGGGGCTGTCCTCTGGTGACCAGCCGCTCCATCCACCATCCGACGCGCGGCGCCAGTCGGATTGGCGGAACGGCCTTCCCCGGGCAAGCAGGGGGCGGGAGGCTTCATGGCCGAGACTTTCGACGTGGTGGTGATTGGGGCGGGGCCCGCGGGCGAGAACGCGGGCGCGCGCGCGGCGGCGGGGGGATTGAAGGTCGCGCTGGTGGAGCACGAGCTCCTGGGCGGCGAGTGTTCCTACTGGGCCTGCATGCCCAGCAAGGCGCTGCTGCACCCCGGAGAGACGCTGTGGCTCGCGAAGCACACGCCCGGCGTGCGCGAGCTCATCCAGGGCCCGCTCAAGGCGGACGCCGTGCTCAAGCACCGCGACCAGATGGTGTCCAGCTACGACGACAAGGGACAGGTGAAGTGGGCCGAGGGCGCGAAGCTCACCGTGGTGCGCGGCAAGGGCCGGCTCACGGGCCCGCGCCAGGTGGCCGTGACGGGCAAGGACGGGAAGGTGCGCGAGTTCGAGGCGAAGAGGGCCGTCGTCGTCGCCACCGGCAGCAAGCCGCGCCTGCCGGACATCGCGGGCCTCAAGGACTCCAGGCCCTGGGACAACCGCGAGGGCACCGGCGCGAAGGCGGTGCCGGGCCGGCTGGTGGTGCTGGGCGGCGGCGTGGAGGCGGTGGAGCTGGCGCAGGCGTGGCGCGAGCTGGGCTCGGAGGTGACGCTGGTGCAGCGCGGGCCTCGCGTGCTCACGCGCTTCGAGCCCTTCGTGGGCGAGCAGGTGGCGGAGGCGCTGCGCGACTCGGGCGTGCGCGTGCTCCTGGAGACGCAGGCCACCAAGGTGCAGCGCTCCGGCGCCCAGGGCGAATACACCATCACGCTGACCGGCGGGGACACGCTGCGCGCGGACGCGCTGCTGGTGGCCATGGGCCGCACCGCGCGCACGGACGACCTGGGCCTGGACACGGTGGGGCTCAAACCCGGTGCATCCATCGAAGTGGATGATCAGCTCCGCGCGAAGGGCGTGGACGGCGGCTGGCTGTATGCATGCGGTGATGCGAACGGCCGCAACCTGCTCACGCACATGGGCAAGTACCAGGCACGGCTCTTGGGCGACGTCATCCTGGGCAAGCCCGTGAAGGCGTGGGCGGACGCGAAGGCCACGCCGCAGGTCATCTTCACGCACCCGCAGGTGGGCAGCGTGGGGTTCACCGAGGACAAGGCGCGCAAGGCGGGCGTGCCGGTGAAGACGGTGCAGTACGAGCTGGGCAACGTGGCCGGCGCGTCCGTCCTGGGCCAGGGGCTCAAGGGCACCGCCAAGCTGGTGGTGGACGAGCAGCGCCGGATCATCGTGGGCGCCACGTTCACGGGCCCCGGCGTGGGGGAGATGATCCACGCGGCCACCATCGCCGTCGCGGGAGAGGTGACGCTGGACACGCTCTGGCACGCGGTGCCGTCGTACCCCACCGTGAGCGAGGTGTGGCTGCGGCTGCTGGAAGCCTACGGCCTGTGATTGCGGCGGGGCGCCCCCGCGTGGAATGGTGCGCGCCCCACCGTGTCCCCCTTTCGTGAATGAGCACCGCTGAGCCCGCCCGCCGCCACGCATCCCTGAAGGTGGAGTGGGCGCTGTTGCTGGTGCTCGCCGTGGCGGCCGTGGCGGTGGGGCAGCATCCCCGGCGCGGCGCGGACTTCCGCGTCTACCTCACCGCCGCCGAACGCTTCCGCGAGGGCACGGACCTCTACCGCGCCGAGGACGGCACCATGCCGTTCAAGTACGCGCCCGTCACCGCGCCGCTGTTCCTGCCCTTCACCGCCGTGCCCCCGCGCGCGGCCGTGGCGCTGTGGAACCTGGGCTCCGTGCTCGCGCTCGCCGCCGTGTCCGTGCTCACGCGCCGCGCGGTGCCTGCCTCCGGTGAGGCGACGCCGTGGCGGTGGGCGCCGGTGCTCGCCACCGCCGTGCTGCTGCCCGCGTTCTCCTTCGAGATCTTCTACGGCCAGGTGGACGCCGTGCTGCTGTGGCTGCTGGTGCTCGCGGCCGTGGGCGCGGAGCGGGGCCGCGTGTGGGGCCCGGGCGCGGCCTTCGCTGTCGCGTGCCTGCTCAAGCCCCCGGCCGCGCTGTTGGGGTTGTTCTTCCTGGCGCGCAGGCACTGGCGCGTGGTGGGAACCACGGCCCTCTTCGGCGTCCTGCTGGTCCTGCCCACGTTGGGCCGCTACGGCTGGACGGGCACGCTGTCACAGCTGCGTGACTGGACGGAGATCCTGGCGCGCACCACGCCGCCGTGGGCGCTGGGTCACAACCCGCAGGGCCTGCCCACCCTGCTGCTGTCGCTGGTGCTGCCTCCGGAGTCGCTGCCTCCCCCTGGTGCGATGACCTGGGCACAGGTCGTAGCGCTGGGGCTGTTCGTCGTGGCGCTGGTGTGGGCGCGGCCCGGGCCGGTGGAGCTGCTCGCGTTCTGCTGCCTGGGCGTGACGTTGTTGTCACCGTTGGCGTGGCGCGCGAACTACCTGCTCGCGTGGCCGGTGATCCGCGCGGCGCTGGAGGGACGCTCGCGCTTGGGGCAGGCGTGCGTGGCCGGCGTGGCGCTCATCGGCATGGCCGTTTCGGACGCGGTGCTGGGCGCGGAGCTGGCCCGGCGCGTGCTGCTCTTCCGGCCGTTCGCGGTGGCGTACTCCGCGCTGCTGATCGCGCTGTTGTGGCAGACGCGGCGTCACGGAACGCCAACGGCGGTTCTTTCCGACAAGGCCGTGACGCACCTGCCGCGCAACTTTTTGAACGCTCGCGGTTCGTGACCCAATCGGGACACGGCCGGGGGCAAAGTGTCACGGAGCCTGAACCTTCGTGACACACGGCGTCGCTATATGCGTCCCCGTCATGTTCGAAACGTTCGACAGCGCCTCCAGCGCCCCCGCCGCCCGGCGGTTCGCGCTCTCCACGACCGCGTCGGTCGCCGTCTTCGGACTCATCGCCGTGGCGGCGATGACCGCGGCCAACACCGTGAAGGAAGTCATCAAGGACAAGAAGGTGGACGTCGTCTTCCGTCCCCCTCCGCCGCGCGCCGCGCCGCCTGTCGCCAAGGCCGCGCCTCCGCCCGCGGTGCCCACCGTCGCGCCCGCGCCGCTGAAGGCCCCGGACGCGGTGCCGCTCGAGAAGCCGCCCGAGGCCGAGAAGGAGGTCGTCGCCGCGGCGCCCATGGCCGTCGGTGGCACGGGCACGCTCGTCCCTGGCGGTGTGGTGGGTGGCACCGGCAGCGGTGAGGGCATGGCCATCGGGGGCGGCCGCGCGCAGCCCATCAACCTTCCGGAGACGGGCACGCCGCCGGAGCCGCTGTCCGCGAACCTCATCCCCGAGTACCCCTCCGACGCCCGCTCCAAGGGGCTGGAGGGGTTGGTCATCCTCAAGGGCGTCGTCGAGGCCGACGGCCGCGTCACCAGCCTCAAGGTGATGCGCGGCGATGAGCCCTTCGCCAGCGCCGCGCTGGCCGCCGTGCGCACGTGGCGCTTCAAGCCCGCCGTCGTCTCCGGTCAGCCCACCGCCGTCTTCCGCATCTTCAAGGTCCCCTTCCGCCTCAAGTCCTGACGCCTTCCTCCCCCTTCGGAGAGCCATCGCCATGAACTTCAATCTCAAGGAAATCTACGCGCACATGGGCGTCTTCGCCCTGGGCATCGCCTGGACGCTGATCGCCTTCGCGGTCGCGTCGCTGGCGGTGTTCTTCGAGCGCCTGTTCGTCTACTTCCGCTCGCGCGCCGCGTCCCGTCAGTTCGCGGGCCGCGCCGGTCCGCTGCTCGCGCAGCAGCAGCACGACGCGCTGGTGAAGGAGGCGGACGGCAACAAGAGCAGCCACCTGGCGATGATGCTGGGCGGTGGCATGAAGACGTTCCTCGCGAAGTCCCGTGCGCCCGCCGGCAAGCTGGGCGCGGTGGAGCTCACGCGGCGCGACCTGGTGCGCATCAACGAGCGCATCACCGCGGACGTGCGCCGGGGCATGTCGGTGCTGGCCACGGTGGGTTCGGTGGCGCCGTTCGTCGGTCTGCTCGGCACGGTGGTGGGCATCATCGAGGCCTTCGCCGGCATCGCGAAGGAGGGCTCCGGTGGCCTGGGCGCGGTGTCCGCCGGTATCGCCGAGGCGCTCGTCGTCACCGCGCTGGGCCTGCTGGTCGCGATTCCCGCGGTGCTGATGTTCAACTTCCTGTCCACCCGCGCGGACGCGCTGCTGCTGTCCCTGGAGCAGGCCCGCAGCGAGTTCATGGACCACCTGGAGGACATGGCGGGCGACAAGCGCGCAGTGGCGGCCCACGCGGCCTCGCACTCGAGTGGTTCGGACGTCGTCTCCACGCGGACCGAGGCGGGCGATGTCGGCCACGCGTAGGAGCCTCACGCCGGAGATGAACGTGACGCCGCTGGTGGACGTGGTGCTCGTCCTCCTGATCATCTTCATGGTCGTCACGCCGCAGCTGGAGGCCGGCGCCGCGGTGGAGCTGCCCGCGGCGATGAACCCGGACCCGGAGAACAAGAACCTGGAGCCCACCACGGTGAGCCTGGCGTCCAACGGGTCGTTCTACCTGGACCGCAAGCAGCTGACCCGCGACGCGCTGGTGGTGGAGCTGAAGGCGCTGCACCAGGCGAAGCCGGACGCGCCCGTGGTGCTCAAGGCGGACCGGGGTGTGGCGTACGTGCAGGTGCGCGGCGTGTTCAAGGCGATGCAGGACATTGGATTCCCGGGCATCAGCTTGCAGGTCATCGACCGGAAGAAGCAGTAAGGGGAGGCACGCGCCATGGCTTTCGACGTCGGTGGCAACAAGGGCGGCGGCGTCCGCCCCACGATGAACGTGACGCCCCTGGTGGACGTGGTGCTGGTCCTCCTGATCATCTTCATGGTCGTCACGCCGCTGATGACCAAGAACCTGTGGATGAACGTGCCGGCCAAGCCGGACAAGACGGAGGCCACGCCGCCTCCGCCGCCGGACGCGAAGCCACCCGTGGTGCTCACGGTGGACAAGGCCGGCACGTTGCGCATCAACCACGAGGAGGTGCCTCGTGACCAGGTGGTGACCCGCCTGCAACGGATGCTCAACGCGCGCGCGGACAAGATCGTCTTCTTCGACGCGAGCGACGCGGTGCCGTACGGCAGTGCCATGGAAGTGCTGGACCTGGCGCGGGGCGGGAACATCACCGTCGCCGTGCTGCCGGACCGGCTCGCGGATTGAGCCGGACCTCGCGTGTCCCGCGCGCGGTGCAAGCCGCGCGCGGTTCGTGACGCCGAGTTTTCCCGTCCCCGCCTGAGACGTCACAAACCCTTCATCCCAATGCCACGGGCGTCGCGTTGAGTGCGCGTCGCTGTCGGCAAGGAGAGCCGTGTTGTCTCGTTCAACCTTCGTGCGCGCCCTCGTGGCGTCACTCGTGCTCATCACCCTGCCTGCCTTCGCGCAGGCGCCCGGCGCGGAGTCCACCGCGCCCGCCGCGCCTTCGCCCTCCGCCTCCCCCGGCCAGCAGCCCGCCGGAGAGCTTCCGCTCCCGCCGGGTACGCCGGTGGAGTCCGCGCCGTCGCAGCCGGACGGTGCGCTGCCCACCAGCCCCGCGCCCTCCCTGGGCACCCAGCCCGGCAGCGCCGCGAATCCGCAGCCCGGCAACACCGCGCCGTCGCAGGCCGAGCAGCCTTCGAACGCCGCTCCCGCGCAGGCCGCGCAGCCCGTGGATCCTTCCGCTCCGGCCGCCGTGCAGTCCGACGGTGCCACGCCTTCGGAGGCCACGGCTTCCGACGAGGCCGCCATGGGCGATGAAGCCGTCGCCGAGTCCGCCGCGCCGCCTCCGGGCTTCACCGGCATCTACGGCCGGCTGACGGACGAGGCCAACGGTGAAGGCCTCATCGAGGCCACCGTGAAGGTCGTGACGGGCGCCGACAAGCAGGCCCTCACCGACCTGGACGGCAACTACCGGCTGGCGCTGCCGCCGGGCAAGTACGACCTGCGCGCCTTCTACGACGTGTACCAGGGCCGCCGCATCACGGGCGTCGTCGTCACGAAGGGCAAGGCCACGAAGCTGGACGTCGCGCTCAGCGCGGACGTGGGCGCGGTGCAGGAGGTCGTCGTCGAGGCCCGCTCCGACCGCCGCGCGGAGGGCGCCCTCCTCCAGGACCGCAAGAAGGCCGCCGCCGTCTCCGACGCCATCAGCGCGCAGGAGATTGCCCGCACGCCGGACTCCAGCGCCGGTGACGCGGTGAAGCGCGTGGTCAGCGCCACCGTGGTGGACGGCCGCTACGTGCTGCTGCGCGGCCTGGGTGGCCGCTACGCCACCACGCTCCTCAACGGCGCGCTGCTGCCCAGCCCGGAGCCGGACGAGCCCAGCGTGCCGCTGGACCTGTTCCCCACGAGCCTGCTCGCCAACCTCAACGTGGTGAAGAGCTACACGCCGGACCTGCCGGGCACCTTCGGCGGCGGCACGCTCCTCATCGAGACCAACACCTACCCGTCCCAGTTCGAGTTCAAGCCGCGCCTCACCCTGGGCGGCGACACCGTCACCACCTTCCGCGAGCGCAACTCGCAGGCGCAGGGCGGCTTCGGTGAGACGCTGGGCTTCGCCTCCTCCGACCGCGCCCTGCCGGACGCGCTCCCCCGCGACCACCGCCTGGGCGCGGGCGGCGAGTCCGCGCAGCAGCTGGAGAGCCAGTGGGAGAGCTTCACCAACGTCTGGGAGAAGCGCACCACGCGCGCCGCCCCCAACCTGGGCCTGGGCGCGTCCCTGGGTGACACGCTGCGCTTCGGCAACCAGCGCCTGGGCTACCTGGCCACCGTCAACTACGGCCACCGCGACGGCGTGCAGACGGGCGACTTCGCCCGCGCGGCCCGCGACGAGTCCGGCAGCCTCATCTCCCAGGACGTCGCGCGCACCACGCAGGGCTTCTCCACCGCGAACCTCAGCGGCCTGGCCAGCCTGGGCTACCAGTTCGACCGCGACAACGAGCTGACCCTCTTCAGCCTCTACACGCGCGGCACCGACACGCGCACGTACTCCGCCAACGGCAACAACAACGTGCGCGGCGACACCTACGCCAGCACCCGGCTCCAGTTCATCACCCGCGCGCTGTCCTTCACGCAGCTGCGCGGCTTCCACCGCCTGGGCCTCCTGGGCGATTCGGAAGTGGACTGGCAGGCCAACATCTCCCGCGTGGACCGCGACGAGCCGGACACGCGCGACACGCTCTACAGCGGCGCCCTCAACAACCCGGACGCGCAGCTGTCCTTCCCCAACCAGCCCAACAGCGGCGAGCGCTTCTTCGCGGAGCTGGGCGAGACGTCCACCGGCGGCAGCCTCAACCTCACCCTGCCCTTCACCTCCGACTTCCGGCTGAAGCTGGGCGGTCTCACGCAGGTGTCCTTCCGCGACTTCAACGCGCGCCGCTTCCGCTACCTGCTCACGGAAGAGCCGGTGGACCGCACCCAGTCCCCCGAGCAGCTCTTCTCCCCGGACAACGTGGGCACCTCCATCACGGTGCGTGAGACGACGCGCGCGGATGACGCCTACAACGCCTTCCTGGGCATCTACGCCGGCTACGTGTCCGCGGACTACAAGCCCGTGGAGCCGCTGCGCCTGGTGGGCGGCGTGCGCCTGGAGGCGTCTTCCCAGCAGCTCACGCTCAAGGATCCCTTCACCGGTGTAGAGGCCGACAGCGGCGGCACGGACCAGAACTACCTGGACGTGCTGCCGTCGCTCAACGCCACCTACGCGCTGTCGCCAGAGGTGAACCTGCGCGCGGGCTACAGCTACACGCTGGCGCGGCCCACCTTCCGCGAGCTGGCGCCCTTCATCTTCTTCGACTTCGTGCGCCGCCGGAACGTGTCCGGCAACCCCGACCTGCTGGAGACGCGCATCCACAACGTGGACCTCCGCGCCGAGTGGTTCGTGGGAGAGAACGACGTCCTGGCCGCGAGCGCCTTCTACAAGCGCTTCCAGAACCCCATCGAGCGCGTCATCCGCAACCCGGACTCGGGCGACCTGGGCTTCGAGAACGCCGCTGGCGCGGACAGCTACGGCGTGGAGCTGGAGGCGCGCACGTCGCTGGCGCGCTTCAGCCCCTCGCTGCGTCCGGTGCGCTTGGGCGCGAACCTCACGCTCATCCAGTCGCAGGTGGACCTGGGTGACTCCGCGCTGGGCGCGCAGACGAACAAGGACCGTCCGCTCCAGGGCCAGTCCCCGTACGTCATCAACGTGAACGTGGGCTACGAGCGGCCGGAGAGCGGCACGGAAGTGGCCGTGCTCTACAACGTGTACGGCCAGCGCATCAGCGAGGTCGGCGTGCAGGGCCTGCCGGACGTGTACGAGCGGCCCTTCCACCGCGTGGACCTCACCCTCACCCAGAAGCTGGGCGCGACGCAGCTGAAGCTGACCGCCGCGAACCTCCTCAACGCGTCCGTCACCCTCCGCCAGGGGGACGTGACGGTGCAGACGTACAAGCCCGGCGTGGCGTTCACCGCGGCGCTCGGCTGGGCCCTGTAGCTCCTCCCATTTCCCCTCTGAAAGGACGCACCGACATGAAAAGCCTCTTTGCCTCCGTCCTCACCCTCTCCGGCCTCGCCCTGCTGTCCGGCTGCGGCGACGACGACAAGCCCGGCAACACCCCGGACGGTGGGGATCCGCAGGCCACCGAGCAGGACGTGTCCGGCAGCATCACCGGCGACACGACGTGGAAGGCGGGCACGACGTACACGCTGAAGAACTACGTGTTCGTGGAGAGCGGCACGCTGACCATCGAGCCGGGCGTCACCATCCTGGGCGACCAGGGCAGCGCGCTGGTCATCACCCGCGAGGCGAAGCTCAACGCGGTGGGCACGGCGGAGAAGCCCATCGTCTTCACCAGCTCGCAGGCGGCGGGCACGCGCGCGGCGGGTGACTGGGGCGGCGTGGTGCTGCTGGGCAAGGCGCGCATCAACGTGGCCGGCGGCGAGAACACCATCGAGGGCTTCTTCGCCACCAGCGGTGACACGCGCACGAAGTACGGCGGCACGGACGACGCGCACGACTGCGGCAAGCTGAAGTACGCGCGCATCGAGTTCGCGGGCTACGAGCTGGCCGAGGACAACGAGCTCAACGGCCTGACGACGGGCGCGTGCGGCAGCGCGACGGACATCGACTTCGTGCAGGTGCACAAGGGCGCCGACGACGGCGTGGAGATGTTCGGCGGCACGGCGGGCCTGAAGCACATCGTCATCAGCCAGCCGGACGACGACGGCCTGGACTACGACCTGGGCTGGCGCGGCAAGGTGCAGTTCCTGGTGGTGCAGCAGAACGCCACCGTGGGCAACCGCGGCATCGAGGCCTCCGGCAACAAGAACGACAACGCCGCGCAGCCGCACACGGTGCCGGAGATCTGGAACGCGACGTTCATCGGCTCCGGTCGCGCAGCGGGCACGACTCCGGCGCAGGAGGGCTTGGTGTTCAACACGGGCGCGGGCGGCCTCCTGCGCAACGTCATTGTGGCGAGCTTCGCGGACAAGGCCATCGACGTGGACGGCACGGCCTCCGCGGCGCTGTGGAACGCGGCCACCCCGGAGCTCTCCGTGCAGAACACGTTCTTCTGGTCCAACAAGGGTGACACGGTGTCCATCCCGAACGCGCCGAACCCGAAGAAGGACGCGTCGGGCGCGGTGACGGATCCGGACGTGAGCAAGTTCGTGGAGGCGGAGAAGGTGCTGGCCACGGGCCTGAACAACAAGGTCGTGGACGCGCAGCTGACGGCGGCGCTGAACCTGGACGCCCCGAACTTCGCTCCGGCGGCGGGCTCGCCGGCGCTCAACCCGGACAACGCGGCCACGCCGGGCGCGGGCTTCGACACCAGCGCGCGCTTCGTCGGCGCGGTGGGCAGCAGCAACTGGCTGAACGGCTGGACTGCGTTCCCGAAGAACTAGCCCTTCGGTGAACATGGACCGCGTGCTCCCGGAACGCCGTACGGGGGCACGCGGTCTTCTTCTTGCGGACTACGACTGGAGGTTAGCGGGTGCGTCGTCTTCATCGGCGGTGAGGGGGACCGGGCGGGCGCCTTCGTGGAAGAGCGTGCCTCCGGCCACCGGGCGCAGCTTGGGGGGACGGCCGCGGCGGCGCGGGGCGTTGTCGTCGTTGCCCGGCGCGGCGCCCACCGGCTCCGCCACCTGTGAGGGCCCGCCCGCCTTGCGCGTCGGACGCGGCAGGTGGATGGCCTCCAGCTTCGCACCCAGGTCCGCGTCGTCCTCCGCGAACACCTTCGCGTACGCCAGCGCGCGCTGCCCCTTCTGCAAGAGCGACTCCTGGCTCTCGTTCAGCGCCTGCCTCGCCGCGTCCAGCGCCGCCTGCGCCCGGGCCACCGCCTCCGCCTTCTGGCGCACCTGCACCGCGGCCTCGCCCAGCACCTCCGTGTCCACGTCCGGGAACTTCACGTCCGCCAGGTCCGTGGCGAACAGCTCGAGCAGTGCGCGCAGCGCGGGGGAGATGGAATCGTTCTCGGGGGAATCGAACATGGACAGGCCTCCTCACAAGGCGTCGTTGAACGGCGCCTATCTGCCCAGATGTTCAGTGTCCTTTCAAGGGGGTCTTGTCGCGGGCCGGAAAGTCGGCCCCGCATGCATCGTCAAGGCCGGCGCTGATCAATCCACCCGCACCAGCCCCACGTCCCGCACCCCCACCGACGGATCCACGTCCACCGCCAGGAAGTGCCGGCCCACCCCGTCGAAGCGCTCCGGAATCGCCCCGCCTCCTCCGGAGA
>NZ_RAWE01000261.1 GCF_003611695.1 Corallococcus carmarthensis
GTCTTGGCTCATGGGGCGGGGTGGGGTGCGGTGGCGAGGACGGCGAGAGCTTAGGCCAGATTGACTCGCTGAATCCCGCGCCGTTCCTCCGCTCGCCTGGATGCCCTGACGACGAATTCCTACCCGGACAGCGCACCCGGATGTGACGCCTCCGCGGCGTCCAGGTGCTCGCGCAGGAGCGTGTTGACGCGCTCCGCGAAGCGCAACGTGACGCCGTGCGAGGCGTGAGGCAGCTCCACGAAGCGCGCGCCAGGGATTCCCGCCGCCAGGGCCTGCCCGGCGGTGGGGGGCGCGATGGGGTCATGCGTGGCGCTCACGACCAGGGTCGGCAGGCCCGCGAGTCCTTGGAGGAACGGGGTCGCGTCCGCGTTCCCCATGGCCCGGAACTGACGCATCGCCACGGGCGGCTGGTCCGCGAGGTCATGGTCGAACAGCTCCGCCAACTGCTCCGCCAGCGCGTCCTTGTCGGCGTGGGCCAGCTCCTCGGGCGCCAGCACCATCCGGAGGAAGGCATGGCGCCGCATGCGCCGCGTGCCGACCTGCGTCCGCAGGCCCATGAGCAGCATGCGCGGCGTGAGCCGGGTGGGCACCGCTCCCGTCGCGAACGTGCACAGCAACGCGAGGCTGCGCACCCGTTCGCGTGCCTTGTGCGTCAGGTACAGCGCCACCAGCCCGCCCAGCGAGTGCCCCATGACGTGCGCGCTCTTCCATCCCTGCGCGTCCATCAACGCGAGCACGTCGTCGGCCATCAGCTCCACCGTGAGCGCGTCGCCAGGAGGCTGGCTGGCGCCGAAGCCCCGGTTGTCCAGACAGAGGCAGCGGAAGCGGGAGGCCAGTTCCTCCACCTGGGGCCGCCATCCCGTGGCGCCAATGCCGACCCCCTGGATCATCACCACCGGAGGACCATCCCCCTCCACGAACCAGCTCAGCGTGCAGCCCCGGTGTGACGTGCTCTGTCGGCGGTAGGCGAGGCTCATGGCGGCTCCTGAAGCAAAGAGGTGCAAAGGCTAGCTCGTCCCCGGGGTCGATGGCGCTTCGCATGAGAGTTGGAGCAGGCTCCCATCCCATGCCAATTCCTTTGTCGCAGCGTCGCAATGTCGTCCCCGCGGCGCTCTTCTGCGCGGGACTCGCGCTGGGGTGGCCCCTGTTCGCGGGCGCGAAGCTCCAGGGCGGAGTGTGTGATCCGCTGAACGATGAAGCCGAAGGCGTCCGGCTGCGGCTCGTGTCGGCCACCGCGGATGGCGTCTCCATCATCCCCGAGCAGGGCCCGGGCCCCATTGGCGCCGTCTACTCCGTGTGGGCCGTGCGGCCGGAGGCGGGAGCGACCGGCGATTTCGCGAAGGCCACGCTCTTCGAAGCCGAGCCGACGGAAGGCACGGGAGAGCTCTACCGGAACCTCAGCCTCCAGAGGCAGCCATGAGGAGGCTCGGCATCGTGATCGCGGGCATGCTGACGAGTGCCCTGGCCTCCACGCTGTTCACGGCCTGCTGTCCGGACCGCCCCCCGCGCGTGGTCTTCAAGCTTCCCTTTGGGAGTTACGGGGTGAGCACGCCCTCGGCGGACACGAACCATCGCATCCTCTTCTCCGAGGACGGCCTCACCGTGGTGGAGACCTTCGAGCGTGGGGGCAAGGCCTACCGGCAGGAGTATCGGGTGACGGAGCGGCTGGAGACCGACATTTAAGAGGCCGCGCCCTTCAGGGGACGGTGTAGAGCCCGACGACGTTCGGATCCAGCGTGGCGCTGGAGATGCGCAGGCCGGTGGCGCCGCTGATGCTCGCGATGTCCGTCACGCCCAGGTCGGCCAGCGAGAACGACACACCCCCGAGCTTCGACTGGACCGTGCCCACCGGGTTGCCGGTGAGGCTCGCCACTCCGCTCGTATAGGAGACCGTCGCCAGCGCGGTGGAGGTGTTGCCCGCCGCCGAACCGGTGAAGTCGTTCGCGAGCAGCGCCAGCGAATAACTGCCCACGGCCTGGTTGCTCGCGTTGATGAGCGTCACGGTGGCGTCGTCTCCGAGCGCCGTGGAGGTGGGCGTGCTGTCGACGATGAAGAAGCGCGTCTTCGCGGTGAAGGCCGAGCCGAACTGGAAGTTGCCCGCGTTCAGGTTGTTCGCGCCGTCATGAACACCGAGTCCCGTGGCGGCCGCATTGGCGTTCGCGGGCACCGTGCCTCGGGCACTGGGGACGTTCGTGCTCGTGATGCCATTGGCCGTCGCGCCCACGAGGTTGGTGAACGTGCCCTCTGACGTCGTGAGCGATGAAAGCTGCGCGTTGCCGGTGAGGTTGGCCGGCGTCCCCGCCGTCACCGAACCCGTGAAGGCCGCGCCGGTGACGCGCAGGCGCGTGGGACCGCTGACGACCGGATCAGCCAGCGCGTTGATCTCATAGGCGATGCGATGGAGGCTGGCTGCATCGGCCGCGCTGATGCCCAGGTCCGCCGCCGCGCTGCCCGTGCCCGTCGCCAGCGTGCGGGGATCCGCCTGGGTCACCTTGGCGAACAGCACCGCCGCGGACAGGTAGCTGCCGTACTTGCTGGAGTGGCGGCTGTCCTGGGCGCTCCACAGGTTGAACATCCCCGGTGAGATGCCATCCGCGGGATTCGGGTCGGCCAGGTTCTGGTCCACCGCGCGCATGAAGCCATCGCCCACGCGGGCGACGCCCGTGAAGCCCAGGTCGCGGTACGCCTTGAAGTAGGCGTCGCGCAGGTCGGT
The DNA here is from genome assembly GCF_003611695.1 of Corallococcus carmarthensis. Taxonomy (GTDB): domain Bacteria; phylum Myxococcota; class Myxococcia; order Myxococcales; family Myxococcaceae; genus Corallococcus; species Corallococcus carmarthensis. The sequence goes on from NZ_RAWE01000261.1 coordinate 2,714, forward strand.
CTGCATCGCCTGCAGGCCCACGGTGCCGCTCGGGTAGCCCTGCGTGCCGACGGACGTGGGTGACGACCAGGTCTCATACAGGAACAGGTTCGCGGAAGGGTTCGCGGCGCGCACCAGGGTGCGCAGGTCGCGGGCGGCATCCGTGAAGTCCGTGGGCGAGCCCCCGCGCGACGTGGGCAGCGGCGTCGTGCTCTGCTCCTGGAGCACGACGGTGTTCCAGGTGGCCTGCCCGATGGTGGAGGCCCTGTTCGTGTGGTGCCACCGGAGCGACTGGCCGCTGGCCGTCTCCAGGCTCACGTTGAACGTGAAGCCCGCCTGCGCCGTCAGCTTCTTGAAGATGCCCGGGATGCCACCCTGGCCAGAGCCGTTCGTGTCGGTGACGGCGGCCTTGTTGTACGAATAGACAGGCTCCTCGTTGCCGTGCGTGAAGCTGTTGCCCACGAAGAGGATGTTGCCGCTGGTGACCGCGGCGGTGCCGCTGCCCAGTGCGTCCTGCTCGGACTCGGGGAAGGGCGCACAGCCCGCCTGGGTCGCGAAGACACCCCAGACCATCAGGCCCAGCACTCGCGGTTGAACGGCGGCCAACAGCGCATCGAGTCGGGACCGGCGCATGACGTCTCCGTGGGGTGTCCAGGCGCCGTGGCGTGGCACGCGAGCCTGGATTCACCATCATGACGGAATAACGCGTTAAACGCGAGACGGGTGTTTCAGGCCCGGGTGTCTGTCTTCACCCGCGCCGGTCGCGCAGCCGCGTGTATGTGTATGAGACGAGCAGCAGCATGACGCCCAGCAAGATGAACGTGAGCACGCGTTGATCCGGCGGCAGCTTCGCCACGTCCACCAGCACCAGCCGCCCCAGGGCGAGCCCCAGCACCGCCAGCGCGGCCAGCCGGTACCAGCGCTCGCGCACGGCGAAGCCCACGCCGAAGAGGAGGAAGGCGGCGATGACCCAGCCCAGCGTGACGAGCCCGTCGGGCATCCGCGCGCCCACCAGCGCGACCAGCGACAGCCCCGCGCCCACGGCGCAGATGGCGGTGAAGGGCGTCTGGGCCTCGGGCAGGCCGGCGACACGCACCGTCCCGCCGCGCTCCACCAGCACGAACGCCACCACCAGCCCGGTGAGCAGTGTCAGGCGCCCTGGCGTTTCCCATTCACACGCACCCAGCGCCACATAGAGGATGAGCACGCCCACGCCACGCAGCACCGGAGACTCCACACTCCGTGCCGCCAGACCCGCGACGAGCCCCGTCACCGTCCACGCCGCCACCAGCGCGACGTCGTCGTAGCGTGCGGGCATGGCCAGGGCGAGCGTCACCGCGGTGAGCGCGAGGTACGCATGCGTCAGCCCCACGGGCGAACGCTGGAGCCGCGCCACGGCCGCCCCCGCGCCATGCGCCAGCGCGACGATGAGGAGGAACGTGAAGAGGCGTGAGTCCTGCTCCTGGGAGACCTCGTATGCGCCCAACGACGTCAGGCCCGCCCAGTTGAGCAGGGTGAACGCGAGGCTCGCGCGCACGGGCAGGTCGCGCGGGCGGACCAGCAGCGCCACGGAGAACAGCAGGAAGTAGAGCGCGAGGAAGCCCAGGCTCAACAACAAGCGGTCGTCTTCGGGCGCCCCCGGGGCCATGTGGCCCGTGCGCACCGCCCAGACGACGTGCGTGCTGTACACCGCCACCAGGCTGGACATGGGGACGATGACCCAGCGGTTGCGCACCAGGAAGAACAGCGCTCCCGCCGCGAGCAGCGTGGTGGACAGCAGCGTGAACGCGGTGATGTCGCTGAGCATCCCCGTGTGCAGCCCCAGGAACAGCGCGATGCCGGCCACCGTCTCCGACTGCATCCGGTGCGCGATGGTGACGATGGCCACCACGAACCCCGCGAGCAGCACCAGCGCCAGCACCTCGCTGTCGATGACCCTCACCGCTGGGATGAAGTGCAGCGCGTAGGTGACGAAGTACGCGAGCGCCAGGCCCCCGCCGAAGACGATTCGCCCGAAGAGCTCGTGCCGCCGCGCCAGCCACAACCCGAACGCGCCCAGCCCCGCGCTGAGCAGGTAGCCCGCGCCCACGCGCGCCAGCACTCCCAGCTCTCCGAAGTGGTACGTGATGAGGTACGCGATGCCGATGATGAGCGCCACGATGCCCAGGCGGCTCAGCCAGTAGGTGCCGACATGCGCCTCCAGGTCGCGCTGCTCGGGCGCGGCGACCGGGGGCACGGCGGTGGAAACGGCGGGCGCGAGCACGGGACGCGGAGGCTCCCGGGCCTCCAGGCTCGCGAGCCGCGTCTCCAGGGCCGCGACCGTCGCCTCCAGCCGCTTCACCGTGTTCCGCAGGTCCTGCCCTTCACCCTCGTCCGACATGGACTTCCCCTCGTGTACCCACACTCTTGTCCGGCCCGGGGAACCTTCAAGCACAGGCCTTGCGTCGCTTCAATTTGGGAGGGAGCCATTCATCCGCTTTGCTCTGGATGTCAGAACTCACTTCAACGGACGCATCGATGACGTGCGGGCGTTCGACAGGGGGCTCAGCGCGGCGGAGCTTCAGCTGCTCTGACGCCGCGTGGGCGTGGCTCCGGCCCCCGGGAGTTGCACGGGGGCCGGATGCCAGAACTTCAGGGTGCTTCAGGCGAGGTTGTGGAACACGTGCTGCACGTCGTCGTCCTGCTCCAGCATGTCCACCAGCTTGAGCACTTCCGTGGCCTGCTCCTCGGGCAGCTCCTTGAGGGTGCCGGGCAGGGGGATGTACTCGGATTGGGTGGACGCGGTCGCGATGCCCTTGGCTTCAATCGCGGACATGAGCTTGCCGAAGTCGGCGAACTTGCAGCGCAGCAGCAGCTGCTTCTCGCCCTTCTCGCCGGTCGTCTCGCCCATCTCCTCCAGGCCGTGGTCGATGAGCTCCAGCTCCAGCTCCTCCTGATTCACGCCTTCGGCGTCCAGGCGGATGGCGCCCATGTGCTCGAAGAGGCGGGACACGCTGCCCGCCGTGCCCATGCTCCCGCCCAGCTTGGTGAACGGGAAGCGGACGTTGGCCACGGTGCGCGTGACGTTGTCCGTCGCGGCCTCCACCAGGATGCCCACGCCGTGGGGCGCGTAGCCTTCGTAGAGGAGGATTTGATAGTCAGCCTGGTCCTGACCACTGGCGCGCTTGATGGCGGCGTCCACGTTGGTCTTGGGCATGTTCGCCGCGCGGGCGTTCTGCACGGCCCGGCGCAGCGCGGGGTTCGATTCGATATGCGGCCCGCCCGCCTTCACCGCGATCACGATGTCCTTCGTGATGCGCGTGAAGATCTTCGCCATCTTGTTCCAGCGGGCGAACATCGTCGCCTTGCGTGTCTCGAAAATGCGTCCCATGGTTTCCTCAATATACCGTGACCCGCTCCGGTGGAGCGGGTTTCGGAAGGAGCGGCGGTCTCACCCGCGCGGGAAGCGGCTCGCCAGCGCTTCAGCCAGGGGGCCCGCGCCCGTGCGCAGGGGGTCCACGCAGGGCAGGCCATGCGCCCGGCCGGTGGACTCCAGGAGCGCCAGGGCCTCGTCCTCGCCCAGGTGCTCGGTGTTGATGGCGATGCCCGTGCATTGAATGACCGGGTTCGTCAGCCGGCCCTCCAACACCGTGCGGTCGATGACGTCCTGGATGGATGGCAGCGGGTGCTTCACGCCGCGCATGCGCGTGCGCGTGGGCTCGTGACAGACGATGAAGGCGTCCGGCTGCGCGCCGTGCAGCAGGCCCAGCGTGACGCCCGCGAATGAGGGATGGAACAGCGACCCCTGGCCCTCCACCACGTCCCAGTGGTCCGCGTCGTTCGCGGGCGTGAGCCACTCCGCCGCGCCGGCGACGAAGTCGGACACCACGGCGTCCAGCGCCACGCCGCGCCCGGAGATGAGGATGCCCGTCTGCCCGGTGGCCCGGAAGTCCGCCTTCCACCCGCGCTGGCGCAGCTCCTTCTCCAGTGCCAGCGCCGTGTACTTCTTGCCCACCGCGCAGTCGGTGCCCACGGTCAGGACCCGCAGGCCGGGCCGCTTCGTGCCCTGGCCCGTGGCGAAGTCCCGGTCCGGAAAGCGCACGTCGTGCAGCTTGCGCCCGTGCTTCGCCGCCGCGGCGGCCACCGCGGGGAACGAGGACAACCGCTTGTGCAGCCCCGTGGCCACGTCCAGCCCGGCCTCCAGCGCCCGCACCAGCGTGTCCACCCACGCGTCCGCCAGCACGCCGCCCGGGTTCACCACCCCCACCACCAGCGTGCGCGCGCCCTTCGCCTTCGCCTGGGCGATGTCCATGTCCGGCAGGCCACAATCCGCCACGCAACCCGGGAGGCGCAGCTGACCCACGCACCACTCGGGCCGCCAGTCCACGATGCCGTGGGCCGTCTTGGCCGCGAGCTGATCCTTCACGTCTCCCAGGAACAGCAGGTAGGGCTTGTCGATGTCCACGCGCGGTGCCTTAGCACGGCCGAAAAACGGCGTGGAAATGGCGCGGGGGAATAAGCGCGACACCGGACGTAACAGGGAGGAGCCCGGAATCGGGCCCCTTCTTCCGGAGTCACCCATGCGCTTCATCCCTTCCGCTGCCTTCGTCTTCGCCGCCTCGCTCGCCACCGCCTGTGGGGGGCCCCTCGAGGAGGAGACCCCTGGCGCCGAGGTCGTGGACGAGTCCGTCGCCAGCCAGGAGCAGGGCATCGACGAGTCCTGTGTGGGCTCGGGCGTGGTGCTGGCGCAGCCGGACGGCGCTTCAATCAATGCCGTCTTCCCTCACTGCTCGTACGCGGACATGTCGGCGGCCTCCAACGACAGCACCTATGATCAGCCGTCCTGCGTCCACCGCTTCGTGACGGAGATCAACGGCCTGGCGGGCCAGTACGCCCAGCCGTTCGTGGAGGTCATCCCGGCGTCGAGCAACGTCACGGAGAGCGCCTGCAAGGGCGTGGCGATCACCGGCGCCGCGTTCGGCTACGCGAACGGCGTCTGGTGGGGGCTGGGCTCGGTGAGCACCACCGGCACCTGGTACCCGGCGGGTCCCTTCTTCCCGGCGTTCTGCGGGCTGCGCGTCAACATCGGCACGGGCGGGTCCGGCTACAGCAAGATTCGCGTCACGGGCTTCGGAGCGGCGCTGGGCGTCTTCAAGGCCCGGGTGCGCACGGGGGTTCGCATCGGCAACGGCCCCTGCTAGCCCTCCGGGCCGCCGTGCCGGGCCTCCCACCTGCCGGGTGGGAAGCGCCGGGGAGGGTGTCGACGGACTTCGCGGGCGGGGCGGCTCCTGCTAGGAACGCCCTCGTGGTGTTCCGCCCGCGATCGCCCCGCGCTGTCCCCCGGCCCGGGGAGTCCTCCGCATCCGAACCGGAGGTGCCTTCGGCGTCCCGTGAGGACGCCGCGGAGTTCCAGGCGCTCATCGCCCGGTGCGCGCCCGCGTTGGAAGAGCGGGCCCGCATCCTGTGCCGGGGGCGCAACCCGGCGGACGCGAAGGACCTGTTGCAGGAAACCTACGAGCGGGCCTTCCGCGCGTTTCATACGTATGACCGGTCCGCGCCCCCCATGGCGTGGCTGGCGTCCATCCTCGTTCGACGCTTCCTCGACTGGTGCCGGCATGACCGGCGCCACCCCCAGGAGGAATTCACCGACGCGATGGGGGACACCCTGGCGGAGGCCGAAGCCGCCCCGGAGACATGGGCGCGCTACACGTTGGATGACGTGTGGCAGGCGGTGGAACAGCTTCCCCCGGAGCTGCGCGAGGTGGTCCGCATGAAGGACATGGAGCGACAGAGCTATGCGGAGATCGGCCGGCGGCTCGGCATCCCGTCCATGACGGTGGGCACCCGCCTGTTCCGGGCGCGCAAGAAGCTCAAGGAGCTGCTCCTCGCCCGGGAAGGAACCGCGGGGGGCCCGGCGTGATCGTTTCATGTGAACAGCTGGCCGCCTTCGTGGACGGGGAGCTTCCGTCCGAGGAGGCCGAGGCCTTCCAGGTCCACCTCGCGACCTGCGCGGAGTGCCAGGCCGGCCTGGAGGACCAGGTGCAGGCGAGCCTCCTGGTGCAGGCTGCCTCGGACGCGCGTTCCGCGGCCGGTGCGCAGGCCAGGCCCCTGGAGTCATCCGCCGCGGAGGGACCCTCCGTCGCATCGGCGCCTGGCCCGGGACTTCGGGCGCTGCCCGGTCCGGGAAGCCGATCCGAAGCGGTGCCCCACGACGCCGGAGCGCGGTCTTCACCCGCTCGCGCTGAGCGCCCCCGTGCCCGTGCGGCCTGGGATCGCCGCCGCGTGGCGGGCTTCGCGGCAGCGGCCGCCGCGGTGGTGCTCGCGGTGCTGGCGGTGGGGCGTCCGTGGCGCTCGTCCGAAACCGAGCGTGCGCTGCCCTTCGCGCTCGCCGCCGCGCGCCCGCTGGAGGGCCGGCTGAGCCACCCGGGCCTCGCGGACTACCGCGCCCTGGGCACGGTGCGTGGCAGCGGGGATGGACGGCCGGAGCTGGACCTCAAGGCGCTGACGGAGCTGGAGGCGAAGGGGGACCTGCACGGCGTCGCGACCGCGTGGCTCGCGGCTGGGGACTTCGAGCGCGCGGAGCGCATCCTGGAGCGGCTGCCCGCGTCGCCCGCCGTCATGGGCGACCTGTCACTGGCGGCACTGGGCCGTGCCCAGCCGGAGCGCGCGCTGACCCTGCTGGAGATCGGCCTGGAGACCGCGCCGGCCGACGCGCGGCTGCACTGGAACCGGGGCCTCGCGCTCCAGGCGCTCTCGCTGGAGCTGGCCGCCGCGGCGGAGTTCTCCGTGGTCGCGCAGGCGAAGGAGCCCGGCTGGAGCACCGAGGCCCTGGAGCGCGCGGACGGCTTGCGCAAGGGAGCGCTGGCGCGGCGGGACGCGTGGAAGGCCATGAACGCGGCCGGCATGGCGCTGGCGCTGGACGGCACGCCGTATCCCGCCTCGATGGCGCGGCGCAACCCGGACCTGGCCCGGCTGTACCTATACCATGCACTGCGCGCGGCCCCGTCCGTGGAGCGCGTGAAGGCGCTGTCGCCGCTGGCCGGGCTGCTGGATGACGCTGCCCGCACGAAGACCGCGAGCGCCTACGTGGCCCGCGTGGCGGCGGCGGACTTCACCAGGCGCGGCCCGCTGGCGAAAACCTACCGCGAGCTCCTGGCCGGCACGCGGACGCTGGAGGGCGCGGAGGCGGACGCGTTCCTCGCGCGGCTGCGGCGCTCCGGCGAACGCGACCTGCTGATGGGCGCCATCCTGCTGCTCCACCAGGAGGACCGCTTCGTCGACGAGCTGACGACGTTGGTGCGGCAGTCCGGAGAACCCGCCTGGTACGACGCCCCGCTCGCCCGGGGCCGGGCCCAGGCGGCGCAGGCGCGGGGTGACATGCAGACGGCGGAGACGTCCCTCAAGGACGGCCTGGCGTCGTGCCGGAGCGCGGGCTTCCAGTACCGCTGCGTGGATCTCCAGCGGCACCTGGCGGCCCTCTACAACCGGTTGGATCGCCGCAAGGAGGCCGAGTCCCTGGCCCACTCCGCGCTGGAGGAGGCGTTCCGCACCGACAGCTGGTTCCAGGAGGAGATGCTCCTGTCCGACCTGGTGACGAGCGCGCGGCTGAGCCACGCCCCGGCGCTGGCCCGCGCGTTCCTGGACGAGTACGTCCAGCACGCGCCGGAGGACTGCGCGCGGCGCTCGGAATACCACCACGCTCGCGCGCTCCTCTTCGTGGAGGACCTGGACGCGAAGCGGGCCCGGCGCGAGGTGCAGGACGCGCTCGCCTGTCCCACCGCGCCCACGCTCCTGGAGGTCGCCGTCGCGGGGGACCTGCTGCGGCTGGAGGGCGGCACGGTGCCGGGCCGCGAGCTGGACCGCGTGCGCGAGCGCATCCGCGTGCTGCGCGAGGACCCGTCGCTGACGGTCGGCGAGCGGCTGCTCGTGGACCACATCGAAGGGCGCATCCTCATCGAGCGCGACCGCGAAGAGGGCCAGAAGATCCTGCGCGGGGTCATCACCGGTTCGGCGCTCCATCGCTCCACCGACATCGAGGCGCGCAAGGCCTGGGCCCACAGCCACCACGTGCTGATGATGGACGCCGGCCGGGCGAAGGAGTGGGGCGCCGCCGTGGACCTGCTCGCCGAGGCGGTGGACCGCACCGCGCCCACGTCGTGCCTGCTGGCGCTGGCCGGCCAGGATGAACGGTTGCTCTTCGTCGCCCGGGGCCCCACCGGCGCGAGCAACGGCCTGTACCTCAACGCCCTCAAGCGGCCCCTGCGCGAACAGGTGCCCGCGGTGCCCGAGCCGCTCCTCCAGGTGCTCTCCGGCTGCGACGCCGTGCGGGTGCTCGCGGAGCCCATCCTGCAGGGGCGCCCCGGACTGCTGCCCGCGGACCGCGCGTGGAGCTACCTCGCCCCTGGCGGGCACCGCGTGGAGGCCCCGGCCGTGGCGCCCGCCCCGAAGCGGCTGGTGGTGTCGGACGTGGAGCCGCCCGCGACGCTGGGGTTGGCGCGCCTGATGCCGTGGAAGGGCGTGACGGGACCGGGCGACGTCCACCTGCGGGGCCGCGCGGCCACGCCGGAGGCGGTGCTCGCGGAGATGGAGGACGCCACGGAGGTGGAGCTGCACACGCACGGCCTCTCCGGCGCCGTGTCCGACGCGGCCTTCCTGGCCCTGTCCCCGGACGCGGCCGGCCGCTATGCGCTCACCGCGGAGGAGCTGGAGGGGCACACGCTCCGGGGCGCCCCGGTGGTGATGCTGGCCGCCTGTGACGCGAACGTGGGCGCGTGGCGCTACCACGCGGTGTGGAGCCTGCCGGCCGCGCTCATCCAGGCGGGGGCCCGGGCCGTGGTCGCGCCGTCCACGGAGGTGCCGGACGTGGAGGCCGGCGCCTTCTTCCAGGCGCTGCAGGAGGCGCTGCGGCGCGGCACACCGCCCGCCCAGGCGCTCCGGGACACCCGTGCCAGGTGGCTTCAGCAGGGCAGTGCCCGGTGGGTTCAGGACCTGGTCGCCTTCGAATAGTTAGACTCCCGGCGAATATCCGCGCAGCCGCGCGTAAGGGAACCGGGAGGAATCATGATCACGCGTTGGAAATCCGCAGTGGGCAGGATGGCCGTGGGTGTCGTCGCGCTGTCCGCGACGCAGGCCGGCGCCCAGCAGGCGAAGACCCCGAACAACACGGTGAAGCTCGCCCCCTCGGCGAAGCCCATCTCGAGCCCGGCGACGGCGAAGTCCACCGGCTCGGTGGATGTGGCCGTGGATGAAGGCGCCAAGGGCACCCGGATGTACCGGTACGACCGGAGCAGCGGGAAGCTCACGCTGGTGAAGCAGCTCAGCCAGAAGGATGCGGCCAGCACCACCGCCGGCTTCAAGGCGCTGTCGGCCCTGGAGCGCGGCGGCACGTCGCTGGTGGACCCGGACCGGGGTGGCGCCGTCGCCCCCGAGGGCAAGCCTCCCAAGGGTGGCCCTCCGGGCGGAACGGATCCGGACCCCATCGTCTCGGCGGACCTGGCCAACATCAAACGCGAGCTGGCCAACCTGAAGCTGAACCCGTCGCAGGTGAAGGTCGGCTCGCCGCAGCAGCGGTAATCCCAGCCTCTCACGGGACGGAACGGACGGCCGTGGCGCCGGGGTGGGGGCACGTAGCCTCACCCCGGAGGGCCACGGCCTTCACGTTCCTGGATGGACCCCGGCCCGCGCGTTCAACCCCAGACGCCCGGAGTGTCGGCCCTGACCTCGCTCCCGCGATTCCCGTGCCTCTCATGCCTTGCCCCACGTACAACGTGCTCACACTTTTCGTGCGTGAGGGGGCGCTGCTCGCCCGTTTGTCTTTGACGCCCTTCTCGTCCGAATGACTGTGGGTCCGGCCGGAGGACCCCGCGGCAGCAGGAGGGTGCACACATGGGAAACAGGGAGAGCGGGCGTCGTCGTGGGGCGGGAGTGGGCACGCGGTCGTGGGTGTGGGGG
>NZ_RAWE01000262.1 GCF_003611695.1 Corallococcus carmarthensis
CCCATCCTCCCCCACGGCGGCGTGGGCCTTCCCGTGGACCCCACCTTCGGCGTGCCCGGCCGGCCCCAGTCCGCCTCCAACCAGACGGCCATCCTCACCGGAGACCCCGCCCCCGTCCTCGTGGGCGGCCACGTGCTGGGCTACCCCAACACCGCCCTGAGGGACCTCCTCGCGGAGCGCTCCATCGTCCGGCGCCTCAAGGCCGCGGGCCGCACGGCCACCTTCGCCAACGCGTACCCCGCGCCGTACCTGGATGCGCTCGGCGTTCCTCGTCGCCCGTCCACGTCCCCGCCGGAGTTCACCCTCTCCGAACGCGCCGCGCGCAAGGTGCGCCCCTCCGCCGCGAAGCTCGCCTTCGCAGCGGGCGGCGAACCGCTGCGCACGCTGGATGACGCGCGGGCGGGCGACGGCCTCACCCACGACATCACCGGCGCCAACGCGCGCGCGTACGGACTGGACGTGCCCCACCGCACGCCGGGCGAAGCCGCGGCCCTCTTCTGGCGCATCGCCGGGCAGGCGGACTTCACCTTCTTCGAGCACTACCTCGCCGACGAAGCAGGCCATGCGCAGGACTTCACGGCGGCCCGCCTGGCGCTCGACACCTTCGACGCCTTCCTGCGCGCCGTGGCCGCCACAAGGCCCGACGACGCACGCGTGTTGGTATGCAGTGACCACGGCAACGTGGAGGACCTGTCGGTTCGAGGACACACCGTGCACGCCGTGCCCATGCTCTACTTCGGCCCTTCGGCCCCGGAGGTAGCGTCTTTCTCCACCGTCGCGGATGTGGGCCGCGCCGTCGTGCGCTGGCTGGGCGCGAACTAAAGGGACGTGGGATGCGGGTGGGCGGTACCGGACGATGGAGCCAGCTGCCCGCCCTGCTCGCGGTGACGGTCCTCCTTTCCGCGTGCGCCTCCATGACCCAGAAGGCCGTCAACCCCGACGCCACGCTGGCGCTGCCCGGCGGTGAGTTCCGCTTCGCGCACGCCGCGAAGGACGCCCAGGCCGCGGACATGGTCCGCCGCGCGGTGGAGAACGCCGGGCCCCGCCTGGCCCGCTGGGGCACGTTCCAGGAGCCCGTCACCCTCGTCATCCACCCCAACCACGCCGCCCTGGAGCGCGCCGCCCGCCGCTCCGGCTATGACTTCCTGCGTGCCTGGGCCCGCTACGAACAGGTGGAGGTCCAGAGCCCCCGCACCTGGACGAGCGCCGGCGCCACCCAGAAGCAGGTGGACGAGCTGCTCCTGCACGAGCTCACCCACAGCCTCATGTGGCAGACGTCCGCCACCGTGTCGGACTGGACGCGCAAGGGCATCCCCCTGTGGTTCAGCGAGGGCATGGCCTCGTACACCGCCAGCCAGGGCTACCGCGTCCCCAGCCTGGAGGACCTGTCCCGCTTCCTCCACGAGTACCCCCAGGCGGATCCGCTCGCGCGCGCCGAGTCCCTCTACGAGACCGAGAACGCCACCGTCTACGGCGCCGCCCACCACGCCTTCACCTTCCTCATGGAGCGCTACGGCGAGTCGCGCGTCCGGGGCGTCCTCACCGCCATGCGCCAGGGCCAGGACTTCACCGGCGGCTTCCAGCAGTCCATCGGCCTGCCCGTGGACGCCTTCCTCCGCGACTTCCGCCGCTACGTGTTCCTGCGGGGCTTCAAGGGGGGCCGGCTGACCCCACCCCTGGGCCGTCCCCGCCCGGAAGGTCGCGGACTTCCTGGGAATCCCAAGCTCCCAGCGCCATCCACCCCACATTCGCCCACTTCCACACCTCCGGACACAACTCCGGAGGCCCCAAGCCCGACAAGTTGAGCAAGCCCGCTATGCGTGGGCCGCCGGAGGATTGCCCCGTGACTGATTCCAAAATCAACCGCCCGAAACTCACCTCGTCGCCCACCACGGGTTCCTCCGCCGCCGATCCCGCGAAGCTGGCCGCGCAGCAGAAGGCCGCCGCCGCGAAGGCCGCCGCCGTGAAGCGCAACCAGTCCGGCTTCGAGTCCGCTCCCGCCACGGGCGCCCGTACTCCCGTGGCCGGCACCGGCAACCTGGCCCGCTCCGCCAACGCGAGCGCGCTGCTGGGCGCCGCCCCCACGTCCGCAGTGAAGTCGAACGCGACGGTGGCGAACCCGACGACGCGCACCATCACGTTCACGTACGACGCGGGCCCGCACGCGGAGCTCACCCACCCGAAGCTCAAGGGCAGCTGGGACGCGGACGGCCGCTTCAACGCGCAGTGGTCCGGTGGCGGCATCCCCATGAAGCCGCTGGGCAACGGCAAGTACGAGGCCACGGTGAAGGTGGCGGACGACGGCCTGGCGCGCAACTGGGAGTGGGGCGTCAGCGTGGACGGCCCGACCGGCAAGGACCAGTGGGCGGTGATGGGCGAGGGCAACCTCAAGCTGGACCTGTCCAAGTCCACCGCGTCCTATTCGCCCACGACGTACCACTCGATGGGCGCGCAGCGCTCCGGCCAGGACGTGTCGTTCAAGTTCTGGGCGCCGGACGCGCGGGCTGTCCAGGTGAAGGTGACGGACAAGCAGGGCCGCGAGCAGCGCATCCCCATGACGCGCGACGAGGGCGGCAACTGGACCGCGCAGGCCAAGGGCGCGTGGGCGCAGATGGAGGGCAAGGCCTACGTCTACGAAGTGGTGGACTCCACGGGCGCCACCAGCGACCGGCCGGACCCCTACGCGCGCCGGATGATGGGCGAGCAGCGCGGCCTGGACCGGCTCTTCCTGGACCCCACGCGCGGCAAGGAGGTGGACCGCTACTTCACCGGCGCCACCGGCCTGATGCGCTTCGACGTGGACGACGCCGAAAACGCGGACAGCGCGTACCTGGTCCTCAAGGACGGCGACGGCAACCCGCTCAACAAGGCGCAGCTCCAGGAGCGCCTGGGCAAGTTCGACGACACCCTCGTCGACAAGCTGCGCGGCGGGAAGTTCAACGACTTCTGGTCGCGCAACGTCACCGACGACGGCCGCATCAAGATGACGAACGAGGGCGGCGCGTGGACCACGCTCGTCAACGACCCGGAGAAGCTGGCGGGCCTGCGCTACGAGTTCCAGGTGTTCGACAAGGACGCGCAGGGCAAGCTGCACCTGCGCGACGACGTGAACAACGACGGCAAGCTCTCCGACACGGAGCGCCTGGCGTCGTCGGAGAACGACCCCTGGAGCGACCTCATCACCCAGAGCAGCGGCGTGTCCTTCCGCGGCTCCATCCTCACCGACCCCACGAAGTTCCAGTTCAAGAACGACGACGTCCCGCGTGAGAAGGACCCGTCGAAGTGGACGGTGTACCAGCTGCACGTGGGCAGCTTCCTGGGCGAGGCGGGCAACTCCAACCGCTCCACCATGGAGGACCTGATCAAGAAGCTGGATTACTTCAAGGAGCTGGGCGTCACCACGCTGGAGCTGCTGCCCACCAACGAGGTGGAGGGCGCGCGCAACTGGGGCTACCTGGGCGTGAACAGCCTGGCCACGGAGAGCTCCTTCGGCTTCGAGGACGAGTCGGGCCAGTGGGTGGAGGGCGATGAGGCCCTCAAGCGCTTCATCGACGAGGCCCACGGCAAGGGCCTCAACGTGGTGTCGGACGTCGTCTACAACCACGTCTTCGGCGACTACAACGGCCTGTGGAACGTGGGCGGCCCCAGCAACCCCTACTTCAACTGGTCCAAGGAGCCCGGCAAGTTCGAGCAGCGCGACACGCCGTGGGGCTCCGTGCCCGCGTACGACACGCCGCAGGTGAAGCAGCTCTTCGTCGACCACGCCGTGCAGCAGGTGGCGGAGCTGAAGTTCGACGGCCTGCGCTTCGACTTCACGGAGCCCATCAAGGGCGTGGGCGGCAAGGCGGGCTGGGACATGCTCCGCGAAATCAACCGCCAGGTGCACTTCATCAACCCGGACGTGTGGACCGTGGCGGAGCAGTTCGACTACGACCCGGCCATCTCGCGCCCGGCGCAGCCGGACGGCACGGGCGGCGGCTTCGACGCCCAGTGGTACACGGAGTTCCAGCACCGGCTCATCAACGACAACAGCAAGCCGGGTCTGGTGCAGGCCGCCGCGCGCGGGATGAAGACGGACGTGGACGCGTTCGTGAACCTGATGACGTCGCCGCGCGGCCTGGACAGCTGGAAGAACGCGCTGTCCATCATCTCCAACCACGACGAGGTCGGGAACGCGCAGCGCACCATGAACACCGCGGAGGGCGAGAAGGCCACCGACTTCCCGGACCAGTGGACGCGCGGCGCCGCCCGCTTCGCCGCCGGCATCGGCATGGCCGGCCCCGGCATCCCCATGTTCTTCCAGGGTGACGAGTTCGGCGCCCAGAACGACTTCCGCTGGGGCAACCCGTCCACCTGGGACAGCGACTGGAGCTGGCAGGACGTGGGCCAGGGCGTGGACTTCGGCAAGGTGACCTTCAACGACGCCACCAAGGCCACCTACGAGCGCCTCTTCGAGCTGTCCCCGGACGCGCGCGCCAAGGACAGCGCGTACAAGGCCTTCTCCGCGGACGACAAGAAGCTGTTCTCGGAAGTGGCCGCCCTGCCCGCCTCCGAGCGCAAGGACGCGATGCTGGACGTCACTCGCCGGCAGTCCTTCAGCTTCTACAAGGACGCCATCGGCCTGCGGAACAGCAGCAACGCCTTCAGCGCGGCGGCGGAGGTGAAGCGCGTCTACACCCACAACGACGACAGCGTGATGGCCTTCACGCGCAAGTCGGGCAACGAGGAGTTCCTCGTGGTGGGCAGCCTCAACAAGAAGAACCTGGAGGGCTACTCGCTGCCGCTGCCCCCGGGCCAGTGGAAGGAAGTGCTGAACAGCGACGCCGCGGCGTACGGCGGCAGCAACTTCGGCAACTACGGCGCCACGCTGAACGGCGGGAACACCCCGGTGAACATCCCCTCCGCCGGCTACGTGGTGCTGAAGAAGGTCGGCTAGCGCTTCGAGTCCTGTCCGGCCGCTCCCTTCGACGGGGCGGCCGGGCTGGGCAAGAGCGGCGGCCGGTCCTTGCCCTCCATGGTGCGCTGCAGCTCCAGCTCCTGGAGCAGCACCGCGGGCGCCACGGTGGACACGGGCACGTTGCCGCTCTCCGCGCCACAGAAGCCGTTGAACACGCCCAGCCGCTGTCCCGTGGCGAGGATGCGGTTCACCGACGACAGCGGCGTGCCGACGATCTCCACGCCGCGCACCAGCGACTCCTCGCCCGTCTTCACGTCCACGCGGTACACCATGCGCGGCACGCCCTTGAAGGCCTGGTAGCCGAAGCTGGACGTGTTGGTGTTGCCGCCGGTGATGTCGCGGATGATGAGCCCGTAGGGCTTGCCCTGCCGCTTCGCCTCCGCGACGAGCAGCTTCTTCAGCTCCGCGTCACTCACCTGCTTCGTGCTGTCCACCAGGAGGTTGGCCATACGCGCCACCGGCTGGAGCGTGCCCTGTCCGCGACCGTGGCCGTTGGACTTGGGGAAGCCCTCCACCGGGTGACGGCTCATCAGGTAGCCCTTGAGCACGCCCTTCTCCACCAGGCTCACCGGCTGCCCCTTCACGCCCTCCTCGTCGTAGAGGTAGTAGCCGTTGAGCGGCTCGCCGTTCACCTCGCGCTTGGACGGATCATCCCGCAGCGACAGGAAGGCCGGGAGGATCTGCTTGCCCTCCTGTCCCTTGAACGTCTTGCCGTCGGTGTCGCCGTCCTGCCGGTCCGCTTCCAGGCGGTGGCCCAGCGTCTCGTGGAAGAGCACGCCCGCGGCCTCCGGCGCCAGGATGGCCGGGCCCGCGTACGGGGTGATGGCCGGCGCCTGCCTGAGCGCGAGCAGCTCGTCGATGACCTTCTGCGCCGCCGCGTGCACCTTCGCCTCGTCGGGCATCCCCGCTTCGGTGGGCAGGTAGAAGCTGCGCGAGTTGTCCAGCAGCTGCCCATCCGGCGCGCGCGTCACCGCGGAGACGTGGAACGCGTACAGCGTCTCCTCCGTGATGAGGCGCGTGCCTTCCGACGACACGAACAGCCGCGTGGCCTTGTCCGCGGTGATGCGCACCTCTGAATCGAACAGCTCCGGATGCGCGTTGAAGCGCGCGGACACCTCGCGCGCCACCCGGCGCCACTTCTCGCGGTCGAACGGGAACGCCACCGGCGGCTGCACGTAGGTGGCCGGCGTTTCCTTGGAGAAGGACGCGGGACGCTTGGGGTCCTCCACCGTGTAGACGTCCTCGCCCTTCTTCTTCAGGTACTGGAAGAGCGCGGCCTTGTACTTCTCATCCGTCACGAGCCACAGCGCCGTGCGCAGCGCGAGCGGCGAGTCATCCAGCGGCCCGTCCTTGCGCGAGGTGAAGCTGGAGCCCTTGCTGGTGCTGAAGCCGAAGTCGAGCGAGTCCGCCACGGAGCTGTCGTAGTCGTAGCTGCCCACGCGCACGTCCACGCCCAGCTTGCGCTCGCGGTAGTCGTCGTCCTGGAACAGCGCCCCGTAGCGCGCGATGAGCAGCCGCGACTCGTAGTCCTTCACGCCGTAGCTCAGGAAGTACGGCGCTTCGTGGCCGTTCACCTTGAGCTGCTGCTGGTTGCGCTGAAGCTCCGTGCCCATCGCGTCCAGGAGCAGGGCGCGAGGGTCGGACGCGGGCGCCGCGCCCATCAGGAGGGACGCGGCCATGAACAGCGGGAACAGGGGACGGGAGGCGCTGGGCACGCGCGCACTGTAGCCAGAAACAGGGCGAGGGCCCTCCCCTCACGCGCGTGGCGTGAAGCGAGGACCCTCCTGCCCGCATGCTCTGTTCGCTACGGGCTTATGCCTTGACGATCTTCTCGCGGCCCTGCGTGACGGCCTTGGTCGCGTTGCGCGTGTCGACGACGATGTTCGAGCGCTGGACCAGCTCGTTGTAGTCGATGTGCGAGTGGTCGGTGAGGATCATCACCGCGTCGTACTGGTTGAGCGTCTCCGGGTCGAGCGGGACGGACTTCATCTCCATGTTGAAGCCGTGGCCCTTGTGCAGCTCCTTCACGAACGGGTCGTGGTAGCTGATGTCCGCGCCCTTCTCCTTGAGGAGCGTCATCACGCGCAGCGACGGGGACTCGCGGAAGTCGTCGATGTCCTTCTTGTACGCCGCGCCGATGCAGAGGACCTTGGCGCCGTTGAGCACCTTCTTGTTCTGGTTGAGCGCCTCCATCGTGCGCTGCACCACGTAGTACGGCATCTGCCAGTTCACCTCACCGGCCAGCTCGATGAACTTGGTGTGGAACTCGAACTCGCGCGCCTTCCACGTCAGGTAGAACGGGTCGATGGGGATGCAGTGCCCGCCCAGGCCGGGGCCCGGGTAGAACGGCTGGAAGCCGAAGGGCTTGGTGCTGGCGGCCTGGATGACCTCCCAGACGTCCACGTTCATGCGGTCGCAGAGCATCTTCATCTCGTTGACCATCGCGATGTTCACGCAGCGGTAGATGTTCTCCAGCAGCTTGGAGAGCTCCGCCACGCGAGTGGAGGACACCGGCACCACTTCCTTCAGGGCGCTGCCGTAGAGGGCGACCGCCACCTCGAGGCATGCGGGCGAGTAGCCGCCGACGACCTTCGGAATGGTCTTGGTGTTGAAGCCCTTGTTGCCCGGGTCCTCGCGCTCGGGGCTGAAGGCCAGGAAGAAGTCCACGCCCGCCTTGAGGCCGCCCTTCTCCAGCAGGGGCTTGAGGATCTCCTCGGTGGTGCCCGGGTAGGTGGTGGACTCCAGGATGAAGAGCTGGCCGGGGCGCACGTACGGCGCCAGCGCCTCGCCCGTCTGGATGATGAAGGTCATGTCCGGCTCACGCGACGCGGTCAGCGGCGTGGGGACGCAGATGATGACGCAGTCAAGCTCGCGGGACTTCGCGAAGTCGTTGGTCGCCTTGAGCTTGCCGGCGTTGGTGAGCTCCGCCAGCGGCCCGCTGGGGATGTGCTTGATGTAGCTCTCACCCTTGCCAATCTTGTCGATCTTGCGCTGGTCCACGTCCAGCCCCGTGACCGGGAAGCCCGCTTCCGCGAAGGCCATGCCCAGCGGAAGACCGACGTACCCGAGCCCCACCACACCGACCTTCGCTTCCCGATTCTGAATCCGACCCAGCAACGGGTTGCCAACCATCACGCGCATTGTCGTTACTCCCCAGCAGTTGACGTGCGGCCTCGCCGGCTCACACGTCCCGACCCACACCAATCACCTGAAGACGAACACCCACCCCAACCATGCCGGAGGCGTCAGCTGCCTCCGGAACTCCACCGACACCGCCGGCACCACGCGCCCATACCCGGGCGAGTAGCGAGACGGCACGAGCGAGGTCTCCAACCCCCGCCCGAAGAGCACCCAACCCACGGGCGCCTCCGCCGGTCCAATCTCAAGAGCCCGCGCATCGAAGGCCTCCGGCCCTTCCTGCACGCGCCCTGCCCGCGCCATCACTTCCGCCGCGGGCTTGCACCACCGCGCCTGCCCGTCGGGCAGATGCAAACGTCCGACCACCTCATGATGGCCCGTGCCGACGAGCCGGTCTCCCACGGCCAGCGCACGCACGTGCCGGTCGAGGAAGAAAGTCCTCTCAATCCCTACCGGGGACGGCAGGTGGCGGTAGCCGTCGTGGCGCACCACCAGCCGGTCATGCTTCGCGCCGGGCTGGAAGGCCACGACGCGAGCCCGGGCATCCTCCGGCAGCGCGAACAGCCGCGCCGGATCCAACGGGGCCTGCTCCGCCCCATCCACCTGAAGCGTGTTGTGCGCCGCGGTGCTCCGCATCGCGTTGCGCAGGGCCGGATCCCGCGTGTACGAACCCGTGCCGGGGTCGACGATGACGGGACGGCCATTGAAGTGAAGCTCGAAGGAAAGCTTGTCGTTGTGGCTGTGTCCTCCGACGCCCCGCTGCCCCTGTTTTCCGGCCGAGACGGTGAGCACGACACCTTCGCCGCGCAAGATGTGAAAGCCACCTTCCGCAAAGCTTACAGACGCAGGCGCCGGAGCCACGGGCAGCGCGTTGAAACGCACGAGCCCCGCGTCGCCCAGAAGCCACGCCGCCTCGTCGGGAAACACGCCGCCGCCCAGGCCCGCGTCGTTGAAGAGCGCCGCGCCCAGCCCCGCGAGGTAGCCGTGATCGCCGTCCTCGCGCTCCTGGAACGGGAACACGCGGCCGCTGTCGTTGTCGCCAATCTGCGGCGCCAGACCGGACTCCGAAGACCAGGCGCGGGCCGCGACGAACATCAAGCGCAGCCGCGCTTCGTACGCGGGCCCCAGCGACACGCCCGCGCCGCGAGCGACGAGGAAGGCCAGCGTGAACAGCTCCACCGACAGACGGTGATAGGGAATGGAGCCCTCGAAGGACGTGCCTTCAGGGTGGACCTGCGCGTCCATCTGCGTGCGCAGGCCGTTGGCCGCGAGCGCCACCTGCCGGGGCGCACCGGGCAGCTCCGGGAAGAGCGCCCCCACCACCGCCAGCCCCACGTAGTTGGAGACCAGATGGTTGTTGGGCACCGCGCTGGTGTCCTCCAGATGGGCCTCCACCCACGCGCAGTGCTCCGCGAGCGCGCCCAGCACGGGCACCAGGAACTCCGGACGGCGCACCTCCGGCCGGTCCGCGAACATCACCAGCGCCTGCGCGACGTTCGCCGCGCGCAGGCCAATCTCCATGGCGCACGTCCAGTGGACGCCCATGCCCACGGGGTTCGCCTGCAGGAAGTCCAGCGTCTGCACGACGAAGGCCGTGGCGAAGCGCGAACGCTCGGCCTCGGTGTCCGCCACCCACGCGCCCTGGGCCAGGGCCACGACGCTGTCCAGCCGGGCCATCACCCACGGGTACTTCGGATCCATGCCCGTCACGTGCAGCGGCATGCGCTCCACGGGATCCACCGGATAGTGCCGGCCACTCACCGGCTCCAGGGACCAGTCCACCGGCTTGCCTTCACCAAAAGAGACCTGCGTACCGAAGACGTCCCACTCCTGACGGAGCGCCCGCGCGGCGCGCTCCAGCGTGCGCGCCTTCGCGCCCGGAAGCCTCTCGATGGCGGCGCGAGCGGACCCGCGCTGCGACAGTTCGCACCACGCCCGCGAGGTGCGGTGATCGAGCGCCAGCGTC
The DNA here is from genome assembly GCF_003611695.1 of Corallococcus carmarthensis. GTDB lineage: Bacteria > Myxococcota > Myxococcia > Myxococcales > Myxococcaceae > Corallococcus > Corallococcus carmarthensis. Next base: position 10,062 of record NZ_RAWE01000262.1, read on the forward strand.
ACCAGGTCCTCGGCGCGGGTGGCGCCGAAGGACTCCAGCAGCTGCGCCTCGTCCACCTGCTCGCGGCGGCGGTAGATGGCCTGCCGTGCGACGCCCTGGACCCGGCGGACCGCGCTCTTCGCGAGCGCCCCAGGCGCCATCCGAGCCATCGTCGCGTAGTAATCGAGAGTACCCATCCGCCCCTTCCCGCCCTGCCTGACGGGGGAAGCTGATAGCAAGCGGCTGGCCAAAACCTTTTCCCAGCAAGAGCAAGGGTTTGGCTCAAGGGTACTGCCCGGATGGCGGTAAAAATGTCCGCTCTCCCCGATCACGATGGGTAAAGGATTGCTGCCTGACGTGGAAAGGAAGTGCTCCGCGTTGGAGCCGTTGCGCCTCCATGGAGGCATGACCATTCCTTGGCGCGTGCGGGCTGGGGCTTGGATGGGGCGGCGCATCGAGGACGACCTCGATGCCAGGATGGAAACGACGCTGACGGCGGTGGCCGAGCAGGCGCTGCGCGGAGGAACGCGCGCGGGCCTGGAGGCTCTGCTGAAGGCGTCATTGCGGCTGACCGGTGCGACCGGCGCGGCTCTCTATGAAGGACGCCTGTGCGTGATGAAGGTGGGGAACGTCCCCGCCCGTCGCGCGCAGGCCACGGACAAGAAGAAGCGTCCCTCCGTATTGGAGGTGTGGCCCGCGCCGCTGACGACGTCGCAGCGGAGCGTGGTGGCGCGCTTCAGCGCGTTCGCGCCGGCGCTGCTCGCGGCGCATGCACGCGAAGTGGCCCAGGGCGCGCGGCAGGCCCGGCTGCTGGAAGCGAAGCTGCGGCTGGAGCGCACCGTCATGGCGCAGGACAAGCGGCGCTCGCGCGCATCGCACGACCTGCGGACGCCCCTGATGGTCATCAAGGGCTACGTGGACATGATGCTCAAGGGCACCGGGGGACCGCTGAGCGCGCAGGCACAGCGCTACCTGGAGCGGATCGCCAAGGTCTCCGCGGATCAGAAGGACCTCATCGACCGGCGCCTGTCGCCACCCGTGCCGGGCCTGGAGGACCTGCGCCCCGTGCTGGAGCACGCCTTCGCTCCCGTGAAGGGCCGGGCCACCCCCACGCTGACGCTGCCCGGGGAACGGACCGTGCCGGTGCGGGGCACCCGGGCGGACTGGGAGCTGTTGGCGCGCACCCTGGCGAAGGGCACCGCTGGCGCCGTGGCCGTGGACGTCCACCTGGGCCCGGCCCTGGAGGCCTCCCAGTGGCTGCTGCGCGTCCAGGCCTGCCCTGGCGCGGCCCTGACGGCGCGCACCCAGGCCGTGCTCCAGCAGCTCGCGGGACGCCTGGGAGGCACGCTGGCCGTGGCCGTGGAGCCCCGGCTGGAGATCACCCTGCTGTTGCCGGGGGATGACGCCTTTCCCGTACCCGCCCACCGTTGAGGGTATGAGAATGCGGGAGACGTCGGGCCAGCACGCGAAAGGTAGGCGGAGGTCGCAACTCGCCTACTCGTAACTGCGATAAAAGGGAAAGCGGTTTTCCTTCCTGCCCCCGAAGGTCTCCCCCATGAAGCTCAACCGAAGCTCGAGCGTGCGCTCCACGAAGTCCGACTCGGCGCTGCCTGGCACGCCGCAGCCGCCGCGCCGCAGCAACTCCGTGGATTCGAAGCCCAACACGACGACGTCGTCCTCGACGCCGGCGAAGCCCACCCGGACGAACTCCGCGCCCCCGACGGCCAACCGGCCGCCCAGCGACGTGTCCGCCGGCAGCCCGTCACGCACCCGCCCGCGCAACCCGGAAGGGGCGGCGAGCGTGAACAACGCGCAGGCGAGCGGCGCGAAGAAGCCCACGAACAACACCGAGATCCGCGCCTGGTACAAGCAGCAGATCGCAGGCATCCCCGCGAACGACGCGAAGCTCAAGGCGCAGGGTGCGTCGCTGGAGGACCGCGCGAAGGCGGCGCACGCCATCCGCCACGAGGCCCGCGTGGGCGCGCGTGAGTTCATGGGCACGTTTGAATCCGCGCTGCTCAAGGCGCGCGACTTCTTCAAGTACGGCCGGCTGGACGGCCCCTCGTTCGACCAGCTCGTCGGTGAGGCCAAGAAGAGCGGCTTGAGCGACGCGCAGGCGTACGACAAGATCATCAACAGCTCACAGCGCACCAACCAGGCCGTGGACAACGTCTACGCCAAGCCGCAGGCAAAGCTATGACCGCTGATCAACTGATGAAGCAGAAGCTGGAGTGGGTGAAGACGTCGGACCCGCTCCACCCGCTGCGCACCAAGGCGGAGGGCAAGGAGCTGCGCCTGCGCATCGGCGACTTCCCCGAGGAGTCCATGTACACGCTTCTCGTCGACGACCAGGAGGTCACCGAGTTCGACGACTGGCCCAAGGCGTGGGTCCGCCCGCGCTAGCAGGGTGTTGAGAAACCCCTCCGAGGGATCGACACCCCGCACCGTGACGTGGTGTCCTCCGCGCATCGGAGGCAGCGATGCGCGGACGGCCCAAGCAGCAGACGACGCTGTTCAGCTTGAGGA
>NZ_RAWE01000263.1 GCF_003611695.1 Corallococcus carmarthensis
CCCCAACCCCCGGTGAACCCTTGGCCCCCTTCTCCCCCAGAGCTTCCGCGTCGCGGCGAATCCTGCTGGGCCTGGCGCTGCTGACGGCGCTGCCGGCGTCCGCCACGGACATCGTCACCTTCAGCCAGGGCGCGCTCATCATCCCGGAGCAGGCCACCTTCCAGCAGGGCTGTGGAAGCCTGTCGGCCTACGGCCTGGTGTGGCGCCTGCTGCAGTCCAACGAGGCCGGCGGCTTCAACGCCAACCACCCGGTGACGGTGTACCTGGCCATCGACGACACGAAGCAGTCGCCCAACCGGTGCGTGCCCACCAACAAGCACCTGCCGCCGTCGCCGAACAACGGCCAGTGGAACGACCCCAGCTGGAACGACGGCTGCGACTTCCACATCTCCCGCGCGGACGCGGCGCCCGTCGTGCCGGTGCCACCCCTGCAGGCGCTGCCCGCCAGCGGCCTGTTCCCCGAAGACGACCTGGAGAACTTCGCCACCAACACGAACGAGGCGCGGCCGAACTTCGCGCGCGCGACGCTCAACACCGCCAGTGGCTTCCGCGACGCCCAGTACATGGGCGGCTCGTTCATCATCGACGCGAAGGACGCGAAGAACGCGCTCGACTTCCTGAACTCCTCCGCCGGGGCGGACGCGCCGAAGAAGTTCCGCACGCCGTGCAACTGCGACACGTTCACCAATGGCAGTGGCTGCTTCTACGTGCGCATGCACCAGGCCACCATCGAGTTCAACGCCCCCATTGGCCGGCGCCTGAACCGCGTGCCCCCGAAGATCGCCCTGCTGGACCTGGACGACGACAACGCCGTGGACAAGTCGTTCGTGAAGGGCGGCATGCTGGACGACTACCTGCGCAACGCGGGCCTGGACTTCGCTGGCGCGGGAGGCTGCCCCCAGGGCACCACCAGCGGCTGCACCCTCAACGGCGGGCAGCCCGGCCTCATCTACGACTCGCTCCACGCCAACGCGGACCTCATCTCCACCTCCGCGTTTACCAACGGCCTGCTCAACGCCGTGGACCCCGCCACCCAGCGCCCGCGCTACCGCGTGTTCTGGGCGCCGCACTGGCGGATTGGCAACAGCACCCGCTCCGAGTACCGGTCCAACGGCGACGGCGCCGTCAACCAGGCGGAGAACGTCCTCAACAACATCTCGCACTTCACCAACCAGCGCGGCAACGGCCTGTTCGCCGAGTGCACCAGCATCTGGTCCTACGAGCACACGGAGCGGCCGGACGGCTCACTGGTGCCTTCGTCGCGCTTCCAGGGCGACAACGTCTTCGAGAAGAACAAGCTCGATGACGGCGAGCACTGGGACGGCCGCAACTGCACGGACCCCGACTACCGCAACGAGTCCTCGCCCCGGCCCGAGTGCATCATCTACCCCAACCCGGGCGACCCCTTCTCCCAGCTGGGCGACTTCCGCTTCAACAACGTGCCGGGTGAAACGGAGAACTACCGCACGACCTTCAAGAACGGCGTGCGGCGGCTGGCGGTGAGCTGGAAGAACTACGCCGCCGGCAACCAGTACGACAACGCGGTGCACGTGGCGGCGGATGTCGACCACCGCGGCCACGACTTCTTCTCCTTCAACCAGAAGGACAATGATCCGCAGAAGGCGACCATCGTCTACCTGGCGGGCCATGACTTCAAGGACAGCGTCGCGGGCACGCGCATCGTGCTCAACACGCTGCTCAACCTGGGAAGCGAACCGCTGCAGAGCGAGCGCACCGTGTCCGCGCCCGTCGCGCTGGACGACACCAACGGCAGCGATACCAACGGCTCGCGCGCCCTGCTGTTCAAGACCTCCTACAACGCCGTGACGGGCTACCCGCCGGGCGCGGACACGTACACCCCCGCGCAGGGCTCGCACTGGGTGTTCCCCTACTACCCGGGCACGCTGCGCGCGCACTCGCTCATTGGCGGGGATGCGCTGTCCGCCGGGGAGAACTCGCTGTCGGACGGCACGCTGTGGAACGCGGACGCGCGCATGCCCGCGCCCGGCGACCGCAACCTCTTCACCTACTTCGGCGGCGAGGTGACGGTGAACCCGTCACTGGGCGTCAACCGCACCGCGCCGCACGGGGTGCTGCAGGTGGGCTGGCAGCCGGAGGAGGTCTCCGGCACGCGCATCAACAAGAGCTTCAGCACGGCCCCCAACCCCGGCTGCGTGGACGTGCTGAAGCTCGGCCGCGCCACGGCGCGCGACGGCACCTTCCGCTACGACTTCATCAAGGGCAGCGACGGCATCTGCGACCTGCAGCAGGCGACGCAGTACTCGCAGCAGCTGGCCGGCCCCGACTTCGGCGGGGTGAACGAGATGCTCAACAAGGGGTTCCTGCTCAACGACTTCAACGCGGTGGCGATGATGCTCCAGCGGGTGCGCGGCTACTGCTACGCCACGATGTCCGGCCGCGACGGCGCCAACGAGACGCCCATCCTCCAGCCCTCCAATACCCAGTGCAACAACGACGACGCGGACAACAAGGCGCACCTGGGCGGCTTCATCCACTCGTCGCCCGTCGTCGTGACGGCCAGCCCCCAGATTCCGGACCGCACCGCCGCCCGGCCCACGGTGGCGTACGCGGCGGGTCTGGACGGCCAGGTCCACGCCTTCTACGTCTCCGGCGGCGCGCGCTACGACGGCCCGGCGGAGAGCCTCCAGTTCCCCAACCCGGACGCCAGCGCGCGCTTCAAGACGGACTTCGCCCAGCGCTTCCGCGGCGGCTCGCTGCCGCAGCCGGGCACGGAGCTCTGGAGCTTCCTGCCGGCCACGCAGCTGGCGGGCCTGCGCAACAACACCGCGCGGGTGAACAGCGCGCCCGCCGTGTTCGACGTGTTCGCGGACTTCGTGGGCTCCGGCCGCCGCGAGTGGCACACCGTGCTGGTCGCCAACGTGGGCCAGACGGGGCGCGACCTGTTCGCCCTGGACGTCACCAACCCGCTCAAGCCCGTGCTGCTGTGGCACCTGGTGGGCAGCCACTACGCCACCGCCAGCGCGCCGCACTCGGCGGTGGCGCTGGCGGACAGAAGCCAGGGCGGCACGGACTGGACGTACAGCTGGGACGAGGACGCCAGCCTCTTCCTGCTGCCGCCGCGCGCGGATCCCGGCCGTCAGCCGAGCGGCCTCTATGACTACAGCGGCCTGGGCGGCTCGCGCGGGCTGTCCGTGGGCGTGGGCCGGCTGGGCATGGAGCCCGTGTACGCCGTCTTCGTCGCCTCCAGCAGCTCCGGCGCGCTGGCGGTGCCGGGCTCTCCGGGCTCTCCCGCCAAGGGCGTGCAGGTGTTCGCCATCGACGTGGCCACCGGCCAGAAGCTGTGGCAGTGGCAGCAGGCCTACACCAGCAGCGTGGACAACAGCGCGCCCGCCGCGCCCACCGTGTCGCAGGACTCGAGCGGCGCCGCGCGCCTCTACGTGGGCGACATGGAAGGCCGGCTCTGGGAGCTGGACGCGTCCACCGGCATGAACGTCAACGTGGCGCGCATGGGCCCCGTGTGCACGGACGCCACGCCCTGCAAGTACACGGCGATGAACATCGGCGGGCTGCCCATCACCAGCCAGCCCATCAGCACCAACGTGGGCCTGGCGCGCATTCCGCGCGACGCGGCGGCCACCTCCGCCTTCGGGCAGTTCAAGGGCGAGGTGGTGGCCCTGGTGGGCACCGCCGGCATGGACTGGGTCCCGGACACGGTGGGAGGCCGCTTCCACGCGCTGCTCCTGAACGCCGGCCTGCGGCTGCCGCTGGGCATGGACGGCAAGCGGCTGGACGGCTCGCTCATCAACGCGAACCTGGCCCACACGGAGGAGAACACCTACGGCGTGCTCCAGGAGCCCGCGCCCTTCCCGCTCGTCTTCGCCGCGCCTGAACACGTCTACGGCAACATCACCATCGCCGGGCGCACCGCGTACTTCAGCACCGCGGAGGAGTCCGTGAACGACCCCATGCTGCTGAGCGCCTCCGTCCGCGGCCGCACGTACAGCATCGACCTGGGCAACACGGCGGCCACGCAGGCGGGCATCCAGCCCATGAGCGGCGCGTCGCTGGCCAACTACGGCGGCGTGGCCGTCTACCACCGCGACAGCGGCGGCACGTCCCAGGACTACGTCGTGGGCGCGGAGGTGAGCGCCCTGCGCGTCACGCGCATCGACAACGCGAGCAACACCGGGGCCTCCAGCCCCAACACGAAGGACTCCGTGGACGGCGAGAACGGCGTGCTCTACCAGCTCCTCAACTGGAGCCAGAGGTTCCTCGAATGAGAGCCCTTTCCTCTTCCGCCTCCCGCCGGGGCAGCGGCATCCTGGAGGTGCTCATCTCCATGAGCATCCTGGCGCTGGCCGCCGTGGGCGCCGTGCTGGGCATGGTGGCCGCCACCCGCGACGTGAAGGACGGCCAGGTGCTCCAGGGCCGGCGCATGCTGCTGGAGGCGCGCGTGCAGCGGCTGTGGCTCGCGTCCAAGGTGGAGCTGGCGAACCAGGCCGTCCCGCGGCCCGCCCTCTTCCCTCCGGATGTGGCCCTGGGCACGACGCCCTGGCAGCTGGACCCCAGCGCGCCGCAGGCGGGCGACGTGGGCACCGGCGCCTACTTCCGCGTGCGCCCCACGGGCCAGGTGGAGCCGGCGCTGGACGTGCCCGCGGGCACGGCCTGCAATGCCTCCACCCCGGACACGGTGCTGCCCCGCGACGTCTACTGCCGCGAAATCCTGGTGACGAAGGGGCTGCCCAAGGACCTGCCGCCCGCGGCGCAGGCGATGGTGCCCGCCGGGTCCCTGCCCTTCACCTTCTGGACGCGCGCGTACCGCAAGAACGACAACCGGGAGCGCGCCACCGTGCACCACGAGGTGTTCGTCCAATGAAGCGCTGCTCGAAGAGCCCGTCGAAGCCGCGCGGCATGACGCTGCTGGAGACGATGATCGCCGCGGCGCTCGCCACCATCATCCTCGCCGCGGCCACGGCCCTGCTGCTGGCGGGCGGGCGCGTGGTGCACAACACGGAGCACGTGGCGGACAGCCATGACAACGCGCGGCTCGCGGGAGAGACGCTGCTGTCGGCGGTGCGCCAGGCCGGCGCGGGCATGTCCGAGGGCCTCTGGGTGGTGTCCAGCGGAACGCCCCTGCGCATCAACCCCCTCTTCGGCGGGGACGGCGCGGGCACGGGCGTGCTCGCCGCGACGACGACCGGCAACGTGCCGGGCACGAACGGCAGCGACGACCTGTGGCTGGTGGTGCCGGACCGCAACTACCTGGGCCGCAACTGCGCGCCGGGCGCGGCGATGACGGTGGTGAAGCCGGGCACCGGCGCCCTGCAGGTCAACTGCGTGGGAGCGCCCAGCGGCGCCGCGCCCGCCAACCCCATGCTGGTGGCCAGCAACATGAAGAGCGCCGCGCTGCTCACCCAGACGTCGGTGACGAGCACCCCGCCCACGGCCACGGTGAACTACCAGGAGACCGCCGTGCCGGGCTTCTCCAACGCGCCCCACAAGGGCGGCTTCCAGCGCGGCGACCTGGTGTACCCCGTGCGGCTCCTGCACTTCTTCATCGGGACGAACGCGAACAACGGCCGCAAGGCGCTGATGCGCGCGGAGGGCAAGCCCGCCAGCGACGTGTCCGGGCGCCCCTTCATGGACATGGGTGACCCGGTGGTGGTGCAGGACTACGTGGAGGACTTCCAGGTGGCCTTCGGCATCGACGCCACGAACACCGGTGACCCCACCCGCTACGACTTCCAGCACGGCCTCAAGCCCGAGTTCACGCCGGGCCTGCGCTCGGTGCGCGTCAGCGTGGTGGCCACCGGCCGCACGCCCCGGCGCGACACGCGGAACGAGGCCGTCCTCTCCGAGGACCTGCCCCTCTCCGTGGAGAACCACACCCCGGCCACCGTCCCCGCGGACGGCTACTTCCGCAGCCTCTTCTCGCGCCGGGCGGAGTTGCCCAACCTGGCCTCGGCCAGCCTGTGAGTCCGTCTTCCGTGAGGCCTTCCGCCATGTCGTCCCCGCGCCTTTCGTTCCGAGCCCGCCGCGCCACCCGCGGCGCCACGCTGCTGCTCGTCGTGCTGCTCATCACCGTGCTCCTGGGGCTGGTGGCGGGCGTGATGGCCTACGCCAGCAGCGAGCGCACGCGCGCGGTGACCTCCAGCCGCGCGGGCCAGCGGCAGGGCTGCGCGGAGAGCGGCCTGCAACTGGCGCGCGGCTACTTCGGCCGCAACTACGCCCAGTGGAACACATTCCTGAACGCCCCCTCCGTCTACGACCCCATCGCCTCGCCCACCAACCCGGCGCCCGCCAACCCGCGCACCGCCGCCGGCCGTGCGCCCATCAAGACGGCCAACGCCGCGCTGTTCGCGGACCTGGACGGCGACGGCAAGGACGACGTGTACCTCTACATCCGGGACAACGAGGACGAGTTCAAGCCGCTCACCCCCGAGTGGAACCGCGACAATGATCAGCAGGTGGTGGTGGGCGCCATCTGCATCAGCGAGACGATGATTCCGCGCCGGGGTGACACCAACCAGCTGGACCCCAACGCGCTCGCCGTGGAGGGCATCCTCCAGTACAACGGCGGCGGCCACGCCTACACGGCGCAGACGGCGGGCGGCACGGGCTCCGGCAACCTGAACCGTTGAGCCGTCCGCCGGGCGTGCGAAGCTTCACCCCATGCCCACGCTCGAAGACGCCATCGCCCTGGCGGTGGCCGCACACCAGGGTCAGCGCGACAAGGCAGGACAGCCCTACATCCTCCACCCCCTGCGCGTGATGCTGCGCCTGGCCTCCGACGCGGAGCGCACCGTGGCCATCCTCCACGACGTGGTGGAGGACACGCCCTACACGCTGGAGCGCCTGCGCGGCCTGGGCTACCCGGAGGACGTGCTGTCCGCCCTGGACTGCCTGACGAAGCGCGAGGGCGAAAGCTACGAGGCCTTCATCGAACGGCTGCGGCCCCACCCCCTGGCCCGCCGCGTGAAGCTGGCGGACCTGGAGGACAACATGGACGTGCGCCGGCTGAAGGACGTCACCCCCAAGGACGCCGAGCGCCTGTCGCGCTACGTGGCCGCCTGGACGCGCCTGCGCGCGGAGTAGGGAAAGACGACGGCCCGGCGACCCTCCGATGAAGCGAGGGCGGCCGGGCCGCGAACCACCAGCGTCGTGCTGCCTGCCTTACGCCTTGGCGAGCTGGCGGAGCACGAACTGGAGGATGCCGCCGTTGCGGTAGTAGTCGAGCTCGTTCGGCGTATCGATGCGGCACAGCGCCGTGAACTCGCGGGTGCCGTTCTCACCGGTGGCCTTCACGGTGAGCTTCTTCTGCGGCGCGAGCCCCTCCGCGATGCCGGTGATTTCGAACGTCTCATGGCCGGTGAGGCCCAGCGACTGCGCGTCCTGGCCCGCCTCGAACTGCAGGGGCAGCACGCCCATGCCCACGAGGTTGGAGCGGTGGATGCGCTCGAAGCTCTTGGCGATGACGGCCTTCACGCCCAACAGCTGCGTGCCCTTGGCCGCCCAGTCGCGGCTGGAGCCCGTGCCGTACTCGGCGCCCGCCAGCACCACCAGGGCCGTGCCGTCCGCCTGGTACTTCATGGACGCGTCGTAGATGCTCATCCGCTCACGCGTGGGGATGTGCACCGTGACGCCACCCTCCACGCCGGGAACCAGCAGGTTCTTCAGGCGGATGTTGGCGAAGGTGCCGCGCACCATCACCTCGTGGTTGCCGCGGCGCGCGCCGTAGGAGTTGAAGTCCTTGGGCTCCACGCCCTCCGCCATGAGGTACTTCGCGGCGGGGCTCGTCTTGGCGATGTTGCCCGCGGGGGAGATGTGGTCCGTCGTGACGGAGTCACCCAGGAGCGCCAGCACGCGCGCGCCCTTGATGTCCTGCACCGCCTTGGGCTCCTTCGGGAGGTTCTCGAAGAAGGGCGGCTTGCGCACGTAGGTGGACTTCTCATCCCACTTGAACGTGGAGCCCTTGCTCACCTGGAGCTGCTGCCAGAGCGTGTCGCCGTCCATGGCGTTCGCGTACTGGCTGCGGAACTGCTCCGGCTTCACGGCCGTGCGGATGGTCTCCTTGATCTCCTCGTTGGACGGCCAGATGTCCTTGAGGAACACCGGCTTGCCGTTGGGGTCCGTGCCCAGCGGCTCGTTGTCCAGGTCGCGGCCCACTTCGCCGGCCAGCGCGTACGCCACCACGAGCGGGGGGCTCGCCAGGTAGTTCATGCGCACGTGCGGGTTGATGCGGCCCTCGAAGTTGCGGTTGCCGGACAGCACCGCCGCCACCACCAGGTCGCCCTCCACCACCGCGTTGGACACCTGCTCCGGCAGCGGGCCGGAGTTGCCGATGCAGGTGGTGCAGCCGTAGCCCACGACGTGGAAGCCCACGGCCTCCAGGTAGGGCAGCAGGCCCGCGTCGCGCAGGTACTCGGTCACCACGCGGCTGCCCGGGGCCAGGGACGTCTTCACCCAGGGCTGCGGCTTGAGGCCCTTCTCCACGGCCTTCTTCGCCAGGATGCCCGCGGCCACCAGCACGGCCGGGTTGGAGGTGTTGGTGCAGGAGGTGATGGACGCGATGACCACCGCGCCATGGCCCACCTGGTAGCTCTGCTTGCCCGCCTTCACGGTGACGGACTGGGCCAGCCGCTCCGGGGGCACCGGGGCCGCGGGGGCCTTCGCGCCGCCCTTGGGGCCCTCGTCGTCCTCGCCCTTGCTCTTGCCGGCGGACAGCATCTCCACGAGCGACGCCTCGTACCCGGCCTTCATGTCCTTCAGGGGCACGCGGTCCTGCGGACGCTTGGGGCCCGCCAGGCTGGGCACCACGGCGGCCAGGTCCAGCGCCAGCGTGTCGCTGAAGAGAGGCTCCTGGGCGCCGGCGTTGAGCCACAGGCCCTGCTCCTTCGCGTACGCCTCCGTCAGCGCCACCACGTCATCCGGGCGGCCGGTGAAGCGCAGGTAGTTGCAGCTCTCCTCGTCCACCGGGAAGAAGCCGATGGTGGCGCCGTACTCCGGAGCCATGTTCGCGATGGTGGCGCGGTCCGGCAGCGACAGCGCCTTCAGGCCCTCGCCGTAGAACTCCACGAACTTGCCGACGACGCCCTTCTTGCGGAGCATCTGCGTGACGGTGAGCACCAGGTCCGTGGCCGTGGCGCCCGCGGGCAGCTTGCCGGTGAGCTTGAAGCCCACCACCTGCGGAATCAGCATCGTGATGGGCTGGCCCAGCAGCGCGGCCTCCGCCTCGATGCCGCCCACGCCCCAGCCCACGACGCCCAGGCCGTTGATCATCGTGGTGTGGCTGTCCGTGCCCACCAGCGTGTCCGGGTACACGGTGCTGCCCTGGCGGAACGTCACCTGCGCCAGGAACTCCAGGTTCACCTGGTGGCAGATGCCGATGTCCGGCGGCACCACGCCAAAGCCCTTGAACGCGCTCTGGCCCCAGCGCAGGAACGCGTAGCGCTCGCGGTTGCGCTCGAACTCCAGCTCCGCGTTCTCCTTGAAGGCCGCGGTGGTGGCGAACGAGTCGATCTGCACCGAGTGGTCGATGACCAGGTCCGCCGGGTTGCGCGGGTTGATCTTCGCCGGGTCACCGCCCATGGCGGCGAGCGCTTCACGCATGGCGGCCATGTCCACGACGGCGGGCACGCCGGTGAAGTCCTGGAGCAGCACGCGCGCGGGGTGGAAGGAGATTTCGGTCTCCGGGGCGGCCTTGGGGTCCCAGGCGAGCATCTTCTCGATGTGCTCGCGCTTGACGACGCGGCCGTCCTCGTTGCGCAGCAGGTTCTCCAGCAGCACCTTGAGCGAGAACGGGAGGCGGTTGACCGCCGGGTGCGCCTTCGCCAGCGTGGCCAGGCTGAAATAGTCGTAGGTGGCCGAGCCCACCTTGAGCTGGGCCTTGGTGCCGAAACTGTCCGTCATGTGCGTTGCCGTCCTTCCGTGCCGGAATGACGCAACTTCTAGGCGTGTCCCCCCCGGCATGCAAAGGGTTCCTGCACCGCGTTGAAGGCGGTGGACGGTTGGCTCCGACCCGGGGCTTACAAGCCCGCTCAGAGCGCCTTGCGGAAGAAGTACAGCACGCGCTCCACGGCCTTCTGCCAGAGGGGCCGGCGGCGGAACTCGGCCAGATCCACCTCGCGGCAGTTGCCGCAATCCAGGCGGAACGAGTCCTCCAGGTCGCGCCCCAGCCGGGGGTCCGCGAAGACGGCGTTGACCTCGTGGTTGAAGGCCAGGGACAACCGTTCCAGGTTGAACGACCCGATGGTGCCCCACACGCCGTCCACGACGGCCGTCTTGGCGTGCAGCACGCCCCGGCGCCACTCGAAGATGCGGATGCCGGCGTCCATCAGCGGCTCGTAGAAGGCGCGCGTCGCATGCTCGAGGAAGGGGTGGTCGCTCTTGCCCCCGTTGAGCAGCAGGCTCACCTCCACGCCGCGCTTCGCCGCGTCCTTGAGCGCGGCCACCATGCGCCGGTCCGGCACGAAGTAGCCCGCGGCGATGAGCACGCTGGCCCGGGCGCGCTGGATGGCGTGCAGGTAGGCGCGGTGGATGCTGCGGCGGCTGGACAGCACCGCCAGGCCCACGTCGCCCTTGCGGGGAGGGGCCTCCAGCGCGTGGGCCCCGCCGCGGATCCGCCGGCGAAGGCGGCTCAGGCGGTCGCGGAACATCATCCGCCACGTGGCCAGGAAGCGCCGCTCCAGCTCGTGCACCGCGGGGCCTTCAATCTTGAGCACGTCGTCGCGCCACGCCACGCCCTGCCCCTCCGGGGCCCAGTGCGCCGCGATGTTCACCCCGCCCGTGAAGGCCACCGTGCCGTCCACCACCAATATCTTCCGGTGGTCCCGGCGCAGCAGGTGGCGCAGCCCGCGCTGGAGGCTGAAGGGCTTGAAGGCCCGCACATCCACGCCGCGCTGGCGCAGGCCCTCGAAGAAGCTCCTGCGGCTGGTCCACGAACCCACCGCGTCGTAGAGCACCTTCACGTGCACGCCGCGCTCGGCGGCCTCCGCCAGCGCCTGGCCGAAGAGCTCGCCCACCGCGTCGGTGACGAACATGTACGTCTCCAGGCGGATGGAGCGGCGCGCGCGGCGGATGGCCTCCAGCATCTCCGGGTAGGCCTCCACGCCGTCGCGCAGCAGGCGGCACGCATTGCCCTGGAGGGTGGGGTGGCGCCGCGGCAGGTAGTAGCGGGCGAGCAGGCGCCGGGACACCCCGGCGCTCCACACCGGACCGTGCTCCGGCACCGGCCCCGGCGAACGCGCCGGCCTCGGCGCCGCAGGCACCAGTCCTTCCGTCTGCCCCTCCCCCACCCGCTCACGCATCACCCCACTGAGGGTGGGAATGGGGGGAGGGATGGGCAACCCGGACGGGCTCCGCCCGCCTCCCTGGCGGGGTTGCACCGTCCGTTAAGCGACGGCGGGCGCTACAGCTGGTACTCGGCGCGCTTGTTCTCCGCGCGCGTGGCGCACGGCTGGTCGTACTCGGGGAAGTACTCGCGCATGTGGTCCAGCGTGGAGGCGGCCTGCTTGAAGTGGCCCTGGTTGTAGTAGCCCTCCACCTCCAGCAGCAGCTTGGAGCAGGTGCGGTCCAGCTCCTGCTGGGCGCGCTTCATGGCCTCCTGGGCCTCGAAGTAGAGGTCCGGCTTGGGGTCCGGGTGGGCCTCCAGCATCAGCCAGGCCTCGCGGAAGGACTTCCACGCCTCGTAGCGGTTGCGCGCGCCGATGTCCGGCGTGTCGAAGTTCTTGCGGCCCTTCTTGAAGGACTCGCTGGCCGTCTGCACCAGCTGCTGCGTGGAGAGCTGCTCGGGCAGCAGCGCGCGCTCCACCCAGACGTTCCACACGCGCCAGGTGTCCTCGCCCGGCGGGTTGCGGGTGTTGTCGAAGATGATGCGGTTGGGCTCGCCCTTGCGCAGCTGCTGGGGCGGGATCATCAGCTCCAGCGAGCGCTCCTGGCTGGCCATCGTGTCCGGGGGCACCTTGCCCACGTCCACGCCGTTGACGCTCACCACCACCTCGTCCTTGGAGATGCCCTGGGCCTGGTAGTGGAGGATGACCACCGCGCGCGTCGCGGCGACGAACTCCCACTCGAAGACCTTCATGTCCGGCCGGTTCCAGGTGACGCCGTCGCCCAGGCCGAAGGAGTCGTTGATGGGCTGGTTGGACAGGCGCACGGGCTCCTCGCCCTTCTGCACCTGGGTCTCGCCGCCCAGCACCAGCCAGTACATGAGGGCGAAGAGGCCCAGCACCACCACGCCGCCGCCGGCCATCACGCCCGCGCGGACCTTGGAGTTCGCCTCCGCCCAGAACAGGCGCAGGTTGGCCACCAGGCCCGGCGTCTCACGGCGGATGCGGGCGCGCTCGGCCGCGGACAGTCCGCCGCCGCTGGAGGCACCGGCGCGCGGCGTGCGGGCCACCGCGCGGGACGACTGCGAGCCGGTGCGGCGCGCGGTGGCCCGCACGC
>NZ_RAWE01000264.1 GCF_003611695.1 Corallococcus carmarthensis
CGCCTGGCCGGCGGGGGCCCGGGGAGGAGCGTCCGGAAGGATTCTTCGCGGCGCGGGGACGGTGAATCTGCTTAGGGGACATTGCGTGGACTCGGTTCCGCTTTACTCTGGGCCACCGCGCGCCGGGCGGCCAGCCGAGAGGAAGTTTCGGGGGGCGCGCGTGGTTTTGGTCTGGTTCTCCCTTACATCTCCTGGGAATTCCCTTCACTCGCCGCGCTCCTTCGAGGATCCTCCGGCGAGAGAGCCAACATGATTGAATGGACGCTAAAGAAGCTCATCGGGACCAAGAATGAGCGCGAGCTCAAGAAAGCCCGCCTGAAGGTCGCCCGCATCAACGAACTGGAGGGCCGCATGAAGGCCCTCAAGGACGAGGACTTCGCGCGCGAAACCGCCCGGATGAAGCAGGAGATCGCGAACGGCAAGCCGCTCGACGACCTGTTGTTCGAGGCCTTCGCCCTCACCCGTGAAGCGGCGAGCCGGGTCATCGGCCAGCGCCACTACGACGTGCAGCTCATCGGCGGCATGTTCCTGCACGAGGGCTGCATCGCGGAGATGCGCACCGGTGAAGGCAAGACGCTCACCGCGACGCTGCCCTCCTACCTCAACGCCCTGTCCGGCCGCGGCGTGCACGTCGTCACCGTGAACGACTACCTGGCCCGCCGCGACGCGGAGTGGATGGGCCGGGTCTACAAGTTCCTGGGCATGACGACGGGCTGCGTGCTCCACGAGCTGTCCGACAAGCAGCGCCAGGACGCGTACCGCTCGGACATCACGTACGGCCAGAACAACGAGTTCGGCTTCGACTACCTGCGCGACAACATGAAGTTCCGTCTGCAGGACTACGTCCAGCGCGAGCTGAACTACGCCATCGTCGACGAGGTGGACTCCATCCTCATCGACGAGGCCCGCACGCCGCTCATCATCTCCGGCCCCACCGAGGACAGCACCGACAAGTACTACCGGGTGGACCAGGTCATCCCGGGCCTCGTGCCGGACCAGGACTACACCCTGGATGAGAAGCACCGTGCGGTGGCCCTCACCGACGACGGCATCGACAAGCTCCAGAAGCGCCTCAGCGTCGGCAACCTCTACGACCCGGGCGAAATCGAAACCCTCCACCACGTCGAGCAGGCCCTGCGCGCGCACACGCTCTACAAGCGCGACAAGGACTACGTGGTGAAGGACGGCGAGGTGCAGATCGTCGACGAGTTCACCGGCCGCCTCATGCCGGGCCGCCGCTGGTCCGACGGCCTCCACCAGGCCATCGAGGCCAAGGAGGGCGTGAAGATCGAAAACGAGAACCAGACGCTCGCCACGGTCTCGTTCCAGAACTACTTCCGCATGTACTCCAAGCTGTCCGGCATGACGGGCACCGCGGACACGGAAGCCGAAGAGTTCGCGAAGATCTACAACCTGGACGTGCGCGTCATCCCGACCAACCGCAACGCGCAGCGCCGCGACGAACAGGACGTGGTCTACAAGACGGAGCGCGAGAAGTTCGAGGCCGTCGCCGCCCAGATTGAAGAGCTGAACAAGGCCGGCCAGCCGGTGCTCGTGGGCACGGTGTCCATCGCCAAGAGCGAGGTGGTGTCCAACTTCCTCAAGAAGCGCGGCGTGGCCCACAGCGTCCTCAACGCCAAGGCGCACCAGCGCGAGGCGGATATCGTCGCGCAGGCGGGCCGCAAGGGCGCGGTCACCATCTCCACCAACATGGCCGGCCGCGGCACGGACATCCTCCTGGGTGGCAACGCGGAGGTCATGACCAAGAGTGAGATGGGCCTGCCGCCGGAGCCGCCGGAGTCCGTGGACGGCCAGCCGCAGGACCTCACCGCCTACCAGGCGGCGCTGGCGGACTACGAGAAGCGCTTCGCGGAAACGAAGGCGAACAACGAGGCGCTCACCAAGCGCGAGCGTGAAGAGGTCATGGCCGCCGGCGGCCTCTTCATCATCGGCACCGAGCGCCACGAGTCCCGCCGCGTGGACAACCAGCTGCGTGGCCGCGCCGGCCGCCAGGGTGACCCGGGCGCCAGCCGCTTCTTCCTGTCCCTGGAAGACGACCTGATGCGCATCTTCGGGTCCGAGCGCATCCAGATGCTGATGGAGCGCCTGGGCATGGAGGAGGGCGAGGTCATCGAGCACATCTGGCTCTCGCGCGCCATCGAGAGCGCGCAGAAGCGGGTCGAAGGCCACAACTTCGACATCCGCAAGAACCTGCTCGAGTACGACGACGTGATGAACCAGCAGCGGCGCACCATCTACAAGCTGCGCCGCCAGGTGCTCGCGTCGGGCGCGGGCATCCCCCTCGTGGAGTACGAGGAGGACCTCAAGACCCGCGTGAAGACGCGCTCCGAGCGCGTCATCTCCTGGGCGGACTTCCGGGAGATGGTGCTGGACGCGGTGGAGGACGTCGTCGTGTCCATGACGGACACCTACGCCCCCACGCGCAGCTCCGACACCTGGGACATCGCCTCGCTGTCCAACATGGTGAAGGAGTCGCTGAACCTGGAGATGGCCTTCGAGGGCGTCGGCAACCGCGACGAACTCCAGGAGCAGATCTACGCGGCGGCGGAGAAGGTCTTCACCGCCCGCGAGCAGGAGTTCGGCGAAGACTTCATGCGCTTCCTGCAGTACCGGTACCTGGCCACCATCGACCAGCTGTGGAAGGACCACCTGCTGGCCATGGACCACCTGCGCCAGGGTATCGGCCTGCGCGGCTACGGCCAGAAGGACCCGAAGCAGGAGTACAAGAAGGAAGGCTACACGGGCTTCATGCAGATGCTGGACGCCATCAAGACGCAGTTCGTCAGCCAGATGATGCGCGTGCAGGCCCGCTCCGCCTCCAGCGCGGCGGAGGAGACCGCCCGCATCCAGCGTCAGCTCGCCCAGCAGCAGCAGAAGGCCGTGGAGGGCCGCGCGGACGCCGAGGGGAAGATCGAGGAGGCCACCGCCACCCCGGTCGCCCAGCGCGAGGCCGCCGCCGCTACCCCCGGGGCCCGCCCCGTGGGCCGCAACGACCCCTGCCCCTGCGGCAGCGGCCGCAAGTACAAGAAGTGCCACGGCGCCACCGAGGCGAACCCGTAGCCCCTGACGCCCACTGAAGGACAGTGCCCTCCGGCGCGGTCGCCCTCCCCATCCAAGGGGAGCGGGGGCCGCGCCGGTCGTCTTCCTGGAGGGCAGGGGAGCGGCCTTGGAGGGTGCACACCCGGACGGCGGGTGTGCTGAAGCTTGCGCCCCTCTCAAGCGTTCTGCTAAGGACGCCGCGCCCCGTTATATGGAGGGGCCGGGCCGTACGCCCGAGGCAGTCCGCAGCACCCACTACTCACACGCGTGTCACCGGTCTCCGGTGCCCTTCCAGGGTGGAAGGGCCAGGACTGGCAGCTGTCTCAACGCGCGTGGCGGAACAACCGGAAGGTACACGCACCATGGATATCCAGCAGGATACGCAGACGCAGGCCCAGGCGATGGCCGCCGCGAGCGGCATCACGATGCGCCAGCTCCTCGAGGCCGGCGTCCACTTCGGCCACCAGACCAAGCGCTGGAACCCGAAGATGAAGCCCTACATCTTCGGTGCCCGCAACGGCATCTACATCATCGACCTGCAGAAGACCGTGACGATGGCCCGGTCGGCCTTCCGCTTCGTCGCGGACATCACGGCCCGCGGCGGGTCGGTGCTCTTCGTCGGCACCAAGAAGCAGGCGCAGGACGTCATCCGCGAGGAGGCCGCGCGCGCCGGTCAGTTCTTCGTCACCAGCCGCTGGCTGGGTGGCACGCTGACGAACTTCAAGACCATCAAGCAGGGCATCGACCGCCTCAAGACGCTGGAGAAGATGGCCGAGGACGGCACCTTCGAGCGCCTGCCCAAGAAGGAAGTCGCCCAGCTCGACCGCGAGCGCGAGAAGCTGGAGAAGAACCTGGGCGGCGTGAAGGACATGGCGAAGCTGCCCCGCTGCGTCTTCATCATCGACCCGAAGAAGGAGCACATCGCCATCCACGAGGCCACCCGCCTGGGCATCCCGGTGATTGGTCTGGTGGACACGAACTGCGATCCGGACGGCATCGACTTCGTCATCCCGGGCAACGACGACGCCATCCGCTCCATCAAGCTCTTCACGTCGAAGATCGCCGACGCGTGCCTCGAGGGTGCGGCCCGCTACCGTGCCTCCGGCGCCGCCGAGCGCGACGAGCAGGAGGAGCGCGAGGGCCGTGACGACCGCCGCGACCGTGACGACCGCCGTGGCCCGCGCCGCAATGACCGCCGCGACCGCGATGACCGCCGGGGCGGTGGTGACCGTGGCGGCGAGCGCCGTGGGCCCCTCGTGGAGATGAAGGGCGGCGCGACCGCGGCCCCCGTCGCCACCGAGCAGGCGCCCGAGGGTGGCGAGGGCACGCCGGCGGAGTAACCGCCCGTCCCCATCGCTTTCCTTTGCAGCTTCCGGAGTCGGCCGGGCGGCACCTCTCAAGGCCCGCTGTCCGGCCGTCTCCGTTTTTCGTTCCAGCGTTTCCTCCCCTTTTTTGAACTCAGGCCTCCGCCCCCTGCGCATGCCGCCGGGCTCGGAGCAGAAGAAGAAAGAGACACGACATGGCTGAGATCACCGCCCAGATGGTGAAGGACCTCCGCGAGCGCACCAACGCGGGCATGATGGACTGCAAGAAGGCGCTGGCCGAGTCCGGTGGCGACTTCGCCAAGGCCGAGGAGTGGCTGCGCAAGAAGGGCATCTCCAAGGCCGAGGGCAAGGCCGGCCGCGTCGCCGCCGAGGGCATCGTCGGCACCTACGTCCACGGTGGCCGCATCGGCGTCCTCGTGGAGGTCAACTGCGAGACGGACTTCGTCGCTCGCAACCCGGACTTCCAGGAGCTGGTGAAGGACGTGGCCATGCAGATCGCCGCGGCCAACCCCAAGTTCGTCCGCCGTGAGGAGGTCCCCACGGACGCGATGGACAAGGAGAAGGAGATCCAGCGCGAGCTGCTCAAGCAGCAGGGCAAGCCCGAGGCGATGCTGGAGAAGATCCTCGTGGGCAAGATGGAGAAGTACTACGAGGGCGTCTGCCTGGTGGACCAGCTCTGGGTGAAGGACGACAAGAAGAAGGTCGGCGAGATGATCAACGAGCGCGCCGCCAAGATTGGCGAGAAGGTCTCCGTGCGCCGCTTCGCCCGCTTCGAGGTGGGTGAGGGCATCGAGAAGAAGAAGGACGACCTGGCCGCCGAGGTCGCCAAGACGCTGGGCCAGGCCTAAGGCCTCCCGCCGCACCGCTGTCCCTGGGGCCGCGTGCCTGGAGCTCTTCCTTACCGGGAAGGGCACCGGGGGCGCGGCCCTTGGTATTCCAGGACCCTTTCGCGTCCGTCCGTCCGCCCGGCATCAAACGGTGCGGCGCGCGTCACGACTTCCGTCATTGCCTGGGCGCGGGGCGGGGGATAGAAGCGGTCGCGTATGTCCGAATCCACCTCTCCCTACAAGCGCATCCTCCTCAAACTGTCGGGCGAAGCCCTGATGGGCGAGGGGAAGTACGGCATCCACCCGCCCACCCTCACGCGCATCGCGGAGGAAGTCGCCGAGCTGTCGCGGACAGGGCTTGAGATCGCCCTCGTGATTGGCGGCGGCAACATCTTCCGCGGCGTCGCGGGCGCCACGGAGGGCATGGACCGCGCGAGCGCGGACTACATGGGCATGCTCGCCACCTGCATCAACTCCATGGCGCTGCAGGACTCGCTGGAGAAGCAGGGGCTGAAGACGCGCGTGCAGTCCGCCATCAAGATGGAGCAGATCGCGGAGCCCTACATCCGCCGGCGCGCGGTGCGGCACCTGGAGAAGGGCCGCGTCGTCATCTTCGCCGCGGGCACGGGCAACCCCTACTTCACCACCGACACGGCCGCGTCGCTGCGCGCGATGGAAATCAACGCGCAGGTCATCCTCAAGGCCACCAAGGTGGACGGCGTCTACAACGCGGACCCGAAGAAGGATCCGACGGCGCGGCGCTACCGGACGCTCACGTACATGGACGTCCTCAAGCAGAACCTCAACGTGATGGACTCCACGGCCATCTCGCTGTGCATGGACAACAAGCTGCCCATCATCGTGTTCGACCTGGGCACGCGCGGGAACATCCAGCGCGCCGTCACGGGCCACGGCGAGTTCGGCACCGTCGTCGGCGCGTCCGAGACGGTCTGGGCGTAAAACCCCAAGCAGGACTGCGACACCCCCACTTCTAGAGGAGACTCAAATGGCTGACGCCGCCGCGGAACTGAAGAGCCGTATCGACAAGTCACTGGACGACCTCAAGCGGGAACTGGCCAAGGTGCGCACCGGCCGTGCGAGCACCGCCATCCTGGACGGCATCAAGGTGGACCAGTACGGCACCCCCACGCCGCTGGCCGGCGTGGCCAGCATCAACGCGCCGGAGCCCCGCCTCATCACCATCAAGCCCTGGGACAAGGGCGTGCTGAAGGACATCGAGAAGGCCCTGCGTGAGGCGAACCTGGGCATCAACCCGATGAACGACGGCGAGATGATCCGCCTGCCCTTCCCGCCCCTCACCGAGGAGCGCCGCAAGGACATCGTCAAGCAGGTGAAGGCGAAGGGCGAGGAGCACAAGGTCGCCATCCGCAACATCCGCCGCGACGCGAACGAGGCGCTCAAGACGCAGCAGAAGGACAAGAAGATCACCGAGGACGACCTCAAGCGCCTCACCAAGGACGTCCAGGACAAGACGGACGCCGGCATCAAGCAGGTGGACACCATGCTCGCGGCCAAGGAGCAGGAAGTGATGAAGGTCTGAGCCGTCTTTGTCGCACGGGGGCTCGTGGCCAGGCGCCACGGGCCTCCTTCGCGCTTCAAGGGGGCTTTCCGCGGGACTTCAGGACGGCCAGGTGAGCGCTTCGCCCGTGAGGTGCTTCACCACGCCCGCGACGAAGGCGAACAGCTCCAGCCCCTTGCCCTTGTCGTCCTTCCAGGTGCGCGAGGCGTCGTCGTAGCTGAAGTGGATGCCCTGGCCCTGGCCGGCCACCCAGATCTGCCAGATGGCGCGCTGGGTGTTGATGATGCACTTCTCGCCGGACGCGGCCGTCAGCGTCACCTTGTCTCCGGTGGCTTCGGCTTCCAACACGTCCGGGTCGAAGGCGTCCGCCGCCGCCAGGATGCGTTTGAACGCGGCGGCGACGAGCGGGTGGTAGCGGGCTTCGTCCATCACGTCACTGGATGACGTCGAGGACCTGCTGGCCGGGAGCGGCGTAGAACAGGAACTTCAGGTGCTGCGCCGGGGGGTTTTCCCCCTTCTCACCGGGCACCTGGTCTTCCGTGCTGGTGGGCGTGTCCGGCCACTCCATGGCGATGACCGTGCCCGGGTTCACCGGCTTGGGGAAGGACTGCATCCCCAGGAGGTGCGCCGCCAGCGCGCCCATGGAGGGCTGGTGGCCCACCAGGACGAGGTTCTCGTCGGAGTGCTCCTTGAGCACCGGCTCCACCGCGCCCACCGGCATGTCCGGCAGCAGGCTGCGGTGCGCGCGCAGGAGGCCTTCGTGCTTCACGGAGTAGGAGAGGATCTGCGCGGTCTGAATCGTGCGGACCAGCGGGCTGGTGAGGATGAGGTCCACGGGCCCCATGCGCTCCGACAGCGACGCGAAATGCGCGGCGACGTTCGTCCGGGCCTTCGCGGTCAGCGCGCGAGCCTCGTCGCCGAGACCCTCGGGGGGATCCGCGTCCGCTTCGCCGTGCCTTACCAGGAAAATCCTCAAAGTCCCTCCACCGGTCGCAACAAGACCGCGGTTCGTACCTGACCGCGGGCCGGTTGGTCAAAGGTAATGAGTCGAATGTTCAGTGACCGGAACAGCCTGCTTGAGGAGGGCGTTCGGGAACCGCCGTTCGCCGGGGCCCGCCGGAGCATACACTGGCCATCCACTGGCGTTCACGGGAGGTGGCATGCGCAAGTCGTGGGGGTGTCTGGCCGTCGTCCTGGCCCTGTCCGCGTGTCGGAAGGACGCGACGGAGGGCTCGGCGGGGGGCGGTGACACCCAGGAGACGGTTGCCCGCCTGGAAGGTGGGGAGGCGGGGGAGGATGTGCCGTCCGGCCCCTACACCGTGACGAAGGCCAAGCTGGATGCGTACGTGGGCTACCAGCGCAAGATGCTGGAGGTGTACGGGTCGCTGATGCGGGGCCTGCAGGACATGGGGCCGCTGATGGACGCGGGAACGCCCCAGGCGCTGGAGAAGGCCCGGAGCGGCCTGAAGCTCATCGAGCGCAAGGCGCAGGCGGAGTCCGACGCGCGCCAGGCGGCGGGGCTGTCCACGGACGAGGTCAACCGCATCGCGGAGGTCGTGACCGCCGTCATCAGCCAGCGGCAGATGGGGCGCACGCTCCAGTACGAGGAGGAGCTCAAGAAGCTGGAGTCGCTCCAGTCCCGCATGCCGGAGGAGCAGCAGAAGGAGCTGGCGCCGCAGGTGGAGTCCATGCGCCGCCAGGTGGAGGCCTTCCAGAAGCTGCCGGAGGCGCGCCGGGAGTTCGGCGACGCCAACGTGGACGTGGTGCTGTCCCGCGAAGCCGACCTGACGAAGAACTATCAGGACATGCTCAAGGCCTTCGCGGGCGTGCGGCGGTAGCTACACCCGCTTGAGCTGCGGCGCCTTCTTCAAGAGCTGCGCGAGGAAGGTGTCGCCCTGCTTCTCCAGCACGGTGTTGCCGCGCAGGCGCTGGTTCAGGTTGACGAAGTCCACGTGGTCCAGCCGCTGGTCCTGGTTGTAGCAGGAGAAGACCCACGTCTCCTTGCCCGTGAGCGGGTCCACGTGCCGCTGGAGGCACTGGGCGCAGATCTCCTTCATCATGCACTGCATGGGGGAGTTGACGGACCCGATGGCCTCGTGGCCCGGCTTGAGGAACGGCTGGAGCACGCCGTGCCGCGCCTCCGCCACCGCGCGCATCATCCGGTCCGAGCCGATGGCGATGATGCGGTCCACCTCGCTCAAGGAGATGACGGGCTTCACGCCCAGCTTGCCTTCCGCGTACGCCACCATGGCCTGCACCACGTTGCCCCGGAAGGCGGAGTCCTGCGGGCGGCGCACGTCCAGCAGGTCGCCTGAGTCCACGGACCAGATGACCTGGTCGGTGCCGGCTTCAATCTCGTCCTGCTTGAACGAGTCCGACTTCAGCCGGTAGCCCGCGAAGTACACCACGCGGCAGCCTGCCGCCTTGAGCGAGCGCGCGATGGAGAAGAGCACCGCGTTGCCCAGGCCGCCGCCCACCAGCACCACCGTCTCGTTGTGGCCAATCTCCGTGGGCGCGCCCGTGGGGCCCATCAGCACCACGGGCTCACCGGGCTTGAGCGCCGCGCACAGGCGGGACGAGGAGCCCATCTCCAGCACGATGGTGCCCATCAGGCCCTTCTCCTTGTCCACCCACGCGCCCGTGAGGGCCAGGCCTTCCATGGTGAGGCGCACGCCGTCCACGAGCGGCGCGTTCCGCTCGAAGTTCTGGAGCCGGTAGAACTGGCCGGGGGAGAAGTGGCTGGCGGCGAAGGGCGCGCGCACCACCACCTCCACGATGGTCGGCGTGAGCCGGTTCACCGCGACGACGGTGGCGAGGAACGCCTCGTCCAGCTTCGCGAAGTGGGCGGCGCGCTGGGACTCGCGGGCCTCCTGCGCGGCCGTGTCGTGGAAGTCCAGGCCCGCGACCTCCTTCGCGAACAGGCGCGCCACCTCCGGGTGGCCGTCCTTCGCGCTGGCCATGGCCTTCACCACGTTGCCCGCGTAGGTCGGGTGGTTGTCGCCGTAGAAGGACACGAAGCGGCCGTCCTGCTGGTAGGACGTGAAGAAGCCCACCTTCGCCTCGGGGTCCTCGGCGGCCTCCACCGGCTGGAGCTTGAAGCCGCTGCCTTCCTCCACCAGATCGTGGCCCTGGAAGTACTCCTTCGCCTCATCCAACTGGAAGGTGCCCGGGTATTCCTTCTCGTAGGTGACGTTGGGGGACGTGCCCGCGGCCACGCACACCGTCTTCGCGGGCAGCTCGAAGAACTGGCCGCTTCCCTTGAGCTTGCCGTCCACCGTCA
The DNA here is from genome assembly GCF_003611695.1 of Corallococcus carmarthensis. Classification (GTDB taxonomy): domain Bacteria; phylum Myxococcota; class Myxococcia; order Myxococcales; family Myxococcaceae; genus Corallococcus; species Corallococcus carmarthensis. The sequence continues at coordinate 10,033 of NZ_RAWE01000264.1, forward strand.
CCATGCGCTCGAAGCGGATGGCGCGCACCGCGCCGGAGTCGTCCTGCAGCGCCTCCGTGGGGCTCATCCGTTCAATGAAGCGGATGCCCTCCTCCAGCGCCTTGGACACCTCTTCGTGGTTGAGGCGGTAGGCGGGGGACTCCGTGAGGCCGCGGCGGTACACCAGGCTCACGCCGCCCCACGAACGCACCAGGTGGATGAAGTCCGGCGAGCGGCCTTCGGCCTGGGCCTTCTGCCGCTCCGCGCGCACGGCGCGGCCGTGCTCCAGGAAGGTCTGGTAGGTGACGCGCTCCTCGGCGTCCAGGCGCGCGATGACGCCGGCCTCGCCCAGGTCCGCCACCAGCTTCTCGTGGCGCTCCAGCGTCTTCTCCACCTGCACCGGGTAGTACGCCATCAGCTCCGTGGCGGTGTCGATGCCGGTGAGGCCGCCGCCGATGACGATGGCGGGCAGCTGCACCTGGAGGTTCGCCAGCGAGTCGCGCTTGAAGGCGCCGGTGAGCTGGAGCGCCATCAGGAAGTCGGACGCCTTGCGGATGCCCCGGATGAGGTTGTTCTTCATCCCGATGATGGTGGGGCGGCCCGCGCCCGCGGCGATGGCCACGTGGTCGAAGCCCAGCGACCACGCGTCCTCCACCGTCAGCGTGCCGCCGAAGCGGATGCCGCCGTAGATGCGCAGGCCTTCCCGGCGCGCGAGCGTCAGGTGGATGAGCGTGAGGAAGTTCTTGTCCCAGCGCACGGTGATTCCGTACTCGGACACGCCGCCGAAGCCTTCCAGCACGCGCTCGTCCAGCTCACGCGTGAGCTCGCGCCAGTCGCGGATGGGCGCGAGCTTGTGGCCGTTGCGGCCCACCAGCTCATCCGGGAACGGTTCAATCTTGAGGCCGTCCACGCCGGTGACGGCGAAGCCTTCGTTGAGCAGGTAGTGCGACAGCGTGTAGCCGGCGGGGCCCAGGCCCACCACCATCACGTTGCGGCCCACGTAGGGCAGCGCGTACGGGCGGCGGAGGTTGAGCGGGTTCCAGCGCGTGAGCAGGCCGTAGATTTCAAAGCCCCACGGCAGCTCCAACACGTCCGTGAGCGTGGCCGTCTCCGCCAGCGGGATGTTCACCGGCTCCTGCTTCTGGAAGATGCAGGCCTTCATGCAGTCGTTGCAGATGCGGTGGCCGGTGCCCGGGCACATGGGGTTGTCCAGCGTCACCATGGCCAGCGCGGCCACGGAGTCACCCTCGCGCTTGAGCGCGTGTGCTTCGGAGATGCGCTCGTCCAGCGGGCAGCCGGTGAGCGGGATGCCCAGGGGGTTCTTCTTGAACGAGTGCCCCTCCGCCACCGGGTCCTTCGCGGGGAATCCCTTGCTGCACGAGTCCTTCTGCCGTTCGTGGCAGAGGACGCAGTAGTCCACCTCGTTCATCACGTCGCGCGGGGTGCCCCGGCGGTCGGTGAGCTTGAACCCGTCGCGGTGGCGCAGGTGGTGCTCCAGGCCTTCCGTCTTCTCCTCCAGCTGCGCATCCGGGCGCTGCAGCTGCACCAGCTGGTCGAACACCAGCGGCTTGGGCAGCCGCAGCGTGGGCCAGGTGTGGAACAGGGCCTTGGTCTCCGGGTGCAGCGCGCGGGCGTACGTCCACCGGTCCGCCAGCGACAGCAGCGCGCGCACGGACTGGAGCTCCGCCGCGTCGTCGCCCTGGGTCACCAGGCTGGAGCCGAACGCATCCGCGCCCTCCGGCGTGGCGGTGAGCGCGGCGCGCAGGGCGGTCCACCGCTCGCGCAGGCCCGCGGCGCGGTCCTGGTGCGCGGGGGGCAGGTTGCCGGCGTAGAGCCGCTCGATGTCGAGCAGCGTGAGGATGGACTCCGCGAGCCCGCGCTCCAGGTCGCCGTGCTCGAGCGCGTCCGGGAAGCCCCGCTCCATGAGCAGGCGCATGCGGCCGTCCAGCGACGGGAACTCCGCGAGCGTTGGGCGGTCCTGCGCGCCCTTCTTGAAGACGCGGCGCGTGATGAACTCGCGCTTGAAGTCGAAGAGGGGCAGCTCGCCGCGCAGGTGGCGGGCCAGCCGCTCGGACTCTGGCGTGATGCCGAACAGCGTGGCGACGAAGCGCGAGACGTGGCGGGCCACCTGGATGAGCAGCTCGGATTCGGCCGGGCCCGAAGGACGGGTGCCGCCGGACTTGCGGTACGCGTCGAAGGCCTGGAACAGGTCCGGTGCGTCACCCTGGAGCTGCGCGTCGAAGCGCTCCGCCAGCCGGCGCAGGCCACTGGGGCGGTACAGGTCTTCGAAGGAGAATCCCGGCAGGCCCAGCTGGAGCGTGCGGGCAGGGGCGGAGGCGGGGTCGTTCAAGGCGCGCATGTCACGGGAC
>NZ_RAWE01000265.1 GCF_003611695.1 Corallococcus carmarthensis
CCCTCCTCCCGAGCCTCCCTCCGAGGTCGCGCGCACCGTGGCGCTGGAGCCCGCGGATCCGCTCTCCGTGCTCAACCAGGCGTTCCGCGATGCGTACGCCGCGCGCCGTGAAGCGGTGCTGTCCCGCATGGGCCCCGTCATCGCGCAGATCGACGACGTGCTCATCCTGCGCAAGGGCGGCCAACGCTTCGAGTCCCCCGCCCGGACGCGGCGCTACCACGAATACAAGGCCGTCACCCACGTCCCCCTCGCGCTCCACGTCCTGCTCGCCAGCCAGCAGGACGCGCTCGATGACGAGACGCGCACGCGCCTCACCACGCTGCGCCGCCTCATCACCGCCTCGGCCACGAGCCTGGACACCCGCGGCCTTCCGGCCGAAGCCCTGACCCGGCAGCACCGGATGCTCGCTGCGTCCCTCGCGCTCGTGGACTCCGTGCTGGCCGCGAACCGCGTGACGCAGGCGGAGCTCTCCGCCTTCATCCACGCCCAGGTCCCCGACCTCATGAAGAACGCAGAGGACTCGGCGCGGGATCAAATCGACACCATGCACGCCTCGGTCGAAGCCTGGAAACGCCAGATGACCGCCGAGGAACGCGGACAACTTCGAGTGGTGGTGGCCGCCTCGCACATGTCGCGGCCGGGCAATGTGGCGGCGCAGTACTTCTCCATCACCCTGGGCGACACCTGGGAAGGCCGCTTCCAGGAGGAGGATCAACAGCCCGGCAAGCGCGTCCTCTCCTCGGAGGCGACGTTCGACGAACCCGCGGCGTTCTCGCTGCTCGCCACGCACGTGCTGGACGCGCGCACGTCGCGCGGCATCTTCGGCGAGGAGACGCGCATGGCCCGGGACCTGCTCGCGGACGCGGCGGAGCGCATCCTCGCGGACATGTTCAAGACGTCGCCCCAGCCGCCCGGAGCGGGCACGCCTTGATCAGGGCCGCGTGAGCGGCAACGCCACCTCGAACGTCGCGCCCTCGCCCTGGCGGCTGTCCACGGACACGCTCCCGCCCTCGGCCTCCACGATGGTGCGGGTGAGGTAGAGCCCCAGCCCCAGGCCCCCGTAGTGGCGCTCGGACACCGCGCGGCCGTAGCGCTCGAAGAGGCGGGGCTGCTGCTCTGGCGAGATGCCGATGCCCCCGTCGCGCACCGTGATCCGGGCCATGGGCCCATCCACCACGAGCCCCACGGACACGGGCGTGCCGGCGCCGTACTTGAGGGCGTTGTCCAGCAGGTGATCCAACACCTGAGCCAGCCGTGCCCGGTCGAAGCTGCCGCGCACCGGCTCCGGGGCCTCCACGCGGAAGTCGCAGTGCTCCAGCGCGAACCTGGGCGCGAAGCGCGCGGCCACCTCGCGCACCACCTCCGCGACATCCACGGCCTCGCGCTGGAGGCGGAAGGTCCCGGCGCCGATGCGAGACACGTCCAGCAGATCGTTCATCAGCTCCGTGAGCCGGCGGACCTGGCGGTGCCCCGTCTCCACGTGGGCCTCGATGACCGGGACGAGCGGCGAGTCCGGATGCGCCTTCACCGCGCGCGAGAGCGCCTGGAGCTTCAGACTCAGCGGCGTCAGCGGTGTCTTCAGCTCATGGCTCGCGACGGACAGGAACTCGTCGCGCAGGCGGATGGCGTCGCGTGCGCCCTGGAGCAGCCGCGCGTTGTCCACCGCGAGCCCGGCCAGGTTCGCCAGCTCCTGGGCGAAATGGAGGTCCTCGTCGCCATAGCGGCGGCCGGAGGTGGTGACCAGGAAGGTCAGCGCGCCCAGGATGTGGCCCCGGGCCAGCAGCGGCACGGTGAGCAGCGACCGGATGCCCACCGCGCGCATCGTCGCCAGGTGGTCCGCGTCCTGGGCCACGGCCTCCATCAGCGCGTCCGTGAGCTCCGGCACCAGGGTGGAACGGCCGGTCGCCAGCGCCACCGCGGGAGGATAGACCGGCCGCTCCCGGGGCACCGGGGTCAGCCGCTGCACGGTGGCCGCGAGGGCGGAATGGGAGGGATCCGCCGCCACCACCTGGACGCGCTCGAAGTGGCCGTCCGGGTGCAGCACGTCCACGATGCACCAGTCCGCGAGCGCCGACACCGACAGGTTCGCCAGCGACGCCAGCGTGGCGGACGCATCCAGCGACGACGCGAACAGCTCACTGGCCCGCGCCAGGAACGCGGCGCGCTCCTCGCCCAGGGCCTGTGCCTGGATGTCGACGCAGGTGCCCACCCATTCGCGGACGGTGCCATCCGGCGCCCGTATCGGCGCCCCCCGGGCGAGCATCCACACGTACGCGCCATCCGCGCGGCGCAGCCGGTAGCGCGCCAGGAAGGGCTGGTTCTCGGCCCTTGCCCGCTCACTCGCGACCCGCGTCCGTTCCCGGTCGTCCGGATGCAGGGCCTGGAGCCAACCCTTGTCGCGCAGCTGCTCCGGCGTCTGCCCGGTGAAGGCCATCCACGAGGCGGAGAGCGGCACCAGCCCCTTGTGCGGAGAATCCGTCCAGGTGACCTGCGCGGCGATCTCCAGCAGCTGACGCAGCCGCCCTGCCTCCTGGCGCAGCTGGGCCAGCTCCTCGCGCAAGGCGGCCTCCCCTTCAGAAGGCATCATCGCACCACGGCCCGGCTCCTCGGCAGGGGAAGTCATCGGAGCGCCTCAGTACACATTGTACTTGGCCCGAAGCGCCTCGTGCTCCTGTGCGTTGCGCGACGGGTGCAGGACCTTCTGCGCGTCGTGCAGGTAGTACCAGAAGTCGCTCTTCACCGGCCGCAGCGCGGCGAGCAGCGAATCCACCGTGGGCGCGCCAATGGGGCCCGGCGGCAGGCCCGCGCGGGTGCGCGAGTTCCACGGATCCGAGTTGTCCCGCAGCCGCTTGAGGAACGCCTTGCGGTCGTTCCACTCCGCGAGCTCGTAGCGGCTCGTCGCGTCCACGCCCAGCGGGAAGCCCTTGTCCACGCGCTTCCAGAGGATGCCCGCGACGAGCGCGCGCTGGGACGGCACCGGCTCCTCGCGCTCCAGCATGGAGGCCATCACGACGATGTCGTGCAGCGACCGGCCGCTCTTGGCGATCTCCTCCTGGTGCGCGTCGTAGAAGCGGGCGCGGAAGGTGTCGATCTGCCGCTGGATGAACGCCTCCACCTTGAAGTTGTCCGCGATGATCCCGTACGTCTCCGGGTAGAGGTAGCCCTCCAGGCTGCGGACCGGCAGCGGGAACGGCGCGGCGAAGCTGCTCGTGCGGCTGGCCGCGGCGATGTACTCGCCCGGTTTGATCAACCCCTGGGCGGCGAGCACCTGGTCGGTGTCGCGCAGGCGCCAGCCTTCGATCATCGCGAAGGGCACGTCCTCCGGCAGCGGCTGGCCTTCCAGCGCGGTGGCCAGCTCCGCCACGGAGGCGGTGGGGCTCAGCATGAAGCGGCCCGCCTTCACGTTGAGGCTGCCCCGGCGCCACAGGTGGAAGCGCCACACGGTGGCGTTGTCCAGGAAACCCTGGGCCTGGAGCTGCTGCCCCAGCGAGCGCGCGGACGCGCCCTTCTTCACGACGAACTCCTTCGGCGCCGGGTCGGCGGCGGCGTGCGGCGCGGTGGTGGCGTTCTGGAAGTGCATGAACGCCCCGCCCACCCCCGCGACCGCCAGGACGATGAGCACGAGGAGCGCGACGAGGATCTTCTTCATGGGGCGCCAACCTATCAAAGGCCCTGACGCTTCCAACGGGAACCACTCGTCACGCGGACGGGCAGGCGGCCGCAAGCGCCCCCTTCTCAACACCGGCCAGCACCGGCACCCCACCCGGAGGACGGGTCACCCCACCGGGATGTGCAGCGACAGCTCGCTCGGCGTGAGGACTTCACAGCCCTCGCGGGTGACGAGCACGGTGTGTTCGAACTGGGCGGACAGGCTGCCGTCCGCGGTCACGATGGTCCACCCGTCCGGCATCATCCGGATGTCCGGGCGCCCCAGGTTCACCATGGGCTCGATGGTGATGACCATCCCCGAGCGCAGCGTGATGCCCGTGCCCGCCTTGCCCACGTGCGGCACGTGCGGCTCCCCGTGCATCTGCCGGCCGATGCCATGGCCGCCGAACTCCTCCACCACGCTGCACCCTTCCGCCTTCGCCAGCGCCATCACCGCCGCGCCAATGTCCCCCAGCCGCGCGCCGTGCCGCACCACCGACACGCCCACGTCCCGGCACCGCCGCGCCACGTCCACGACGTGCTTCGCGTCGGCGGAGACGGCTCCAATCATGAACGTGGCGGACGTGTCGCCATGGAAGCCATCCAGGTGCGTCGTCACGTCCACGTTGATGATGTCCCCGGACTTCAGCACCTCATCCGTGCGCGGGACGCCATGGCACACCACCTGGTTGCGGCTGGTGCACACCGTGGAGGGAAAGCCCTTGTAGCCCAGCTGGCTCGGCGTGCCCCCGCGCCGCGCCGTGTCCTCGCGAACCCACGCGTCGATGTCCGCCGTCGTCACGCCCGGCTGGAGCCGGGTGGCCACATGTTCCAGCGTGCCCGCCGCCGCGCGGCCCGCCAGCCGCAGCCGTTCCACTTCACTGCCCTTGAAGAGAGGAATGCCCATGCCAGGCAAGGTGGCATCCGCCCGTCCGGAGCGTCCAATGCTGTTCTGGCATCACGCGGCCGTGTGCACGGCGCATCCGTTCCGCGCTAGCTTTCGGCGCGTGAGCATCACGCACCTCCAGTCCTTCGTCGCGGTGGCGGAAGAGGGCCACGTGGGCCGGGCCGCGCGCCGGCTGCACCTCACCCAGCCGCCGCTCAGCCGTCACATCCTCGCCCTGGAGGATGAGCTGGGTACGCCCCTCTTCGAGCGCGTCCCCCGGGGCATGCGCCTGCTCCCCACCGGCGAGGCCCTGCTCCACCACGCGCGCCTCATCCTGGCGGAGGTGGAGGTCGCGGCCCGCACCGTGCGCGAGGCGGCCCGAGGCTCCGGAGCCCCCAAGCCGCCCCCCGCCTGACGGCTACGACCAGGCGGTCATGCCGCCAATGCGGCGCAGCATCAGGATGGGGCCGTCGTCCATGCGCCGGCCGCGCAGATCAATCTCACAGTCGATGACCCAGTCCCCGTGGGCCTCCGGGTCCATGATGCGCTGCTGGGCCTCCCACTGGCGCGTGCCCGTCTCCTTGAGCTGCGTGTTCGCCGGCTTGCGCGCCTGGGGCGTGAGCACCACCAGCTTGTGCTCCTCGAAGTACGGCGCCATCGCCAGCTCCAGCTTGGGCGCGGTCCATTCACCCAGCGCGTTGTCCAGCATGCCCAGCGCGTCCAGATACCTGCGCTGGCCCAGCGCGCGCAGCAGCCGGTGCAGCTCCTCGCGCACGCGCGCGGCGAAGGCCTTGGGGTCCTCCGTGAGCTCCTTGGGCTTCAGGTCCACCACCGGCTTCACTTCGACCGGGGCCTCCGGGTTGCGCATCCGCTCCCACTCGTCCAGGAGGCTGGAGTCCACCTGCCGCAGCGTCGCGCGGAGGTGGTCCAGGATGTCGTCCAGGTCCTCGTTGCGGAACTTCTCCGGCACCGTCTGCACCAGCGACTTGTAGACGTCTCCCACGTAGCGCAGGAGCACGCCCTCGCTGCGCTGCAGGCCGTACTCCCGCACGTAGTCGTGGAAGGACATGAAGCGCTCGAACATGTCCCGGACAATGGACTTGGGCCGGATGTTCTCCTCGCCCACCCACGGGTGCTTCTTCGCGAAGGCGTTGAAGGTGCCGTAGACGAACTCGCGGTTCGGCTTGGGCCACTCCAGCTTCTCCAGCTCCTCCATGCGGTCGTCGTACTCCACGCCCCGCGCCTTCATCTCCTGGATCTTCTCCCCCTTCAGCTGGTGCAGCTGCGCGTACAGCACCACGTCCGGGTTCTCCAGGATGGACTCCACCAGCGTGACGACGTCCAGCGCGTACGTCTCCAGCGTGGGGTCCAACAGCTCCAGCGTCTCGTGCAGGTACAGAGACAGCGTGTGGTTGAGGCTGAAGTCGCGCTGCAGGTCCTCGGACACCTCCACCGTGGCGGAGTGCTTCTCCCACTGAACCACCTTCACGATGCCCGCGTCGCGCAGCGTGCGGAAGTACATCGCCGCGTCCTTCAGGAGCTTCTTCTTCGTGTAGTCGGAGCTGTGCGAGCGCATCACCAGCTGCACCAGCCGCTTGTAGCCACCGCTGCCCTCCGTCTTGTCGCTTTGGAGCAGGTTGAGCAGGAGGCCGTGGCTTACGTCGAAGCGCGACTCCAGCGGCTCCGGCATCCCGTTCTGGAGCCGCTCGAAGGTGCTCTTGTCGTACTGCACGAAGCCCTTCTGCGGCGGCTTCGCCTTGGGCGTCTTCTTCTTGCCCGCGGCCTCCTTCGCGGCCTGGCGGATGTTCTCAATCATGTACTCCGGGGCCTGCGCCACCACGCTGCCCTCGGTGTCGAAGCCCTTGCGGCCCGCGCGGCCGGAGATCTGCTTGAAGTCGCGCACGCTCAACGTCGACAGCTTCTCGCCGTTGAACTTGAACAGCTGCGTGAAGAGCACCGTGCGGATGGGGATGTTCACGCCCACGCCCAGCGTGTCCGTGCCGCTGATGACCTTGAGCAGGCCCTGCTGCGCCAGCTTCTCCACCAGCAGGCGGTACTTGGGCAGCAGGCCCGCGTGGTGCATGCCGATGCCATGGCGCAGGTAGCGCTGGAAGTCCTTGCCGTAGGGCGTGTCGAAGGGGGCGTCCAGGAGCGCCTGGCGGATCTCCTCCTTCTCCTCCTTGGTGTTGAAGTCCACGGACATCAGGTTTTGCGCCTGTTCGGCCGCGGCCCGCTGCGTGAAGTTCACCAGGTACACGGGGTACTTCCCGCGCGCGATGAGGTCCTGGATGGTCTCGTGCAGCGGCACCTCGCGGTAGTCGAAGTCCAGCGGCACGGGGCGCTCGGAGCTGCGCACCGTGGCCACCTCGCGGCCGGTGAGCTTCTCCAGGCTCTGCTCGATGACGTGCGTGTCGCCCAGCGTGGCGGACATCAGCAGGAACTGCGTCTTGGGCAGCGCCAGCAGCGGAATCTGCCAGGCCACCCCGCGCTCCTTGTCGGAGTAGTAGTGGAACTCGTCCATCACCACCGCGTCCACGCGCGCGGACGCGTCGCGCAGCGCGAGGTTCGACAAAATCTCCGCCGTGCAGCAGAGGATGGGCGCCTCGCGGTTGATGGACGCGTCGCCCGTGAGCATGCCCACGTTCTCCGGGCCAAAGGCCTTGGAGAGCGCGAAGAACTTCTCGTTCACCAGCGCCTTGATGGGGCACGTGTAGAACGACACCTTGCCCTCGGCCATGGCCTTGAAGTGGAGCGCCATGGCCACCAGCGACTTGCCGGAGCCCGTGGGCGTCTTGAGGAACAGGTGCTTGTCGCTGAGCAGCTCCAGGATGGCTTCTTCCTGGGCGGAGTACAGGCTCAGGCCGTTCGTGGCCACGTAGCCCACGAAGCGGTTGAGGATCTCGTCGGCATCGAGAGGGGGCTCGCCGGGCTTCGGCAGCAAGGCGGCGAGCGGGGCGCGGGTGTCGGCGGAGGCACTCATCGAACCCGACTCTAGGGGGTGGCGCGTGGGCCACCGTGAAAAATCGCGCGGCGGAGGACCCAAGGTGTTCGGACGCGACCACGGTCCTGGCGTTCCAGGGCCGCGCTCACCGGGAGACGTAGAGTCCCACGGCGATGCGGCCCTCCTGAAGGGGCCCGCCGGCCGCGGGGCGCTGCCAGCACACCCGTCCGGCCTGCTCCGGGGACAGGCAGGGCACGTCCGTCACCTCCAGCGAGGCGCCGGCCGAGCGCGCCCTGCGCACGGCGGCACTCCGCGTCAGTCCCAACAGCTCCGGCGCGGGAGGTGGCGTCGCCTCGGGGCCCGTCTGGACGAAGAGGGCCCGCACCTCGCCGGCGCCTCCGGGCATGAAGTGCATTCCCGTCCCGTCCGCGGTGACCCGGCCGCGCAGCTCCAGCTCCACCGGCCCCAGCACGAAGGGGCCGGCGCCGAGCCGCGCGTGGACCCGCGCGAGCGACTCACGCAGGTCCACCAGCAGGGCATCCAGGTCGATGGCGTCGCTCATCGCGCCGGAGGGCTCCTCCGCGGCTTGGACCAGCGGATCACTTCAACGTCCCCATCGTCGAGGTCTCCAGGGCGGGCGAGCGGGTGGGCGTGCTGGTGGGAGGGAGCTTCCCGCCCCCGGTGGCTTGCACGGTGAGCACCAGCTGGGTGCCGCGCGGCAGCAGCGCCCCCGGCCCGACCGAGGCCGAGGTGACCAGCGAGGCGTCCGCCGCGCCATCGGGGAACCGGTGCGGCACGCCGATGGCGGACAGCAGCGCCCGCGCTTCGGCCACCGTCTTGCCCACCACCGCCGGCACCACCACCAGCGCCTCCGCCTGGGGCGAGGGCGGCACCGGCACCACGCGGAACTTCAGCCGCGACTGCGCCGTCAGACTGTAGGCGAAGCGGTTGGTGTAGCTGGCGTCCAGGGGCGCGCCGTACATCTTCAGCCGCGACCTCCCCTCCGAGCGCTCCTCCGAGGTGATGGACAACGCCACGGCGATCTCCGCCTCGGCCTCGGGGATGTGGTACCAGGTCGGCCGGTAGCCGATGCGTTGCAACTCCACCGCCAGGTCCTCGTCCGAGGCGTAGAGCTCGCGGATCTGCTCGATCGTCGCCGCATCCAGCTCCCGCTGGGCCTCCGCCACGCCGCGGCCCACCGCGGAGATCAACGCACCCAGCGGCGCGCTCAGTGCCTCCAGCTGGGGGACGTCATTTGAATCCGCCATGGTTCAGCCCTCCATTGCCTGACCGATGAACAACTGCACGGAGGCCGAGGCCTGAATCGCGCCGGACTCCGGTACCTGCCGCAGCACGCGGCCGTGCTGGCCGGCCTCCTTGACGAAGACGGGAGCCAGCCCCACCCGGAGCCCTGTCTCCGCCGCGCGCCTGCGGGCCGCCGAGGCCGTCAGCCCCCGGAAGTCCGGCACCTCGCGGGCAGGTGTGTCGCCCGTCGTGGGCGGGGCGGGAGACTGCTCGACGAACTGGGCCTCCGCCTCCGTCACCCCCTCGGGCGTCGTCTCGGTCCACCGCACGCGGACGGTGCTCAGCCGCACCGTCGTCAGCGACGCGCGCACCGACTCGATCTGCTGCCCCGCCGTCTTCAGCCGGTCGGAGAGCACCAGGGGCGTGGCCGCCTCCTGGGTGGGCTCCGCCGCGGCGGACCGCACCGCCGCGGCGGACACGGCGCGGATGCCCTCGCGCTCGGGCTCCAGGAGCACCATCGTCCCGTAGTCGATGAGGGTGCTGCTCATCTTCACCGGGAAGGTGGCCACCCCGGAGGAGTCCAGTCGCAGGTGGGAGCCGAAGGTGGCGCTGGTGACCTCCATCTCCAGCACCCCCTCCGCGTTCGTCACCCCGGTGTCGCGCGGCTCGAAGGTGCCCGCCTTCGCCGGGACCCACCACGCCACCTTCATTCCGGCGGCGGGGACTCCCGTGGACTTGTGGAACACGGCCCGGACCTTCACGGGCTCACCTCGCAGGACAGCGCCAGCGTCCGCGACGCGGCGTCCACCGTGAGCGCCAGGAAGCGGGCCCGCTCGCCGGCCGCCAGGCGCAGCGTCGTCCGCGCCTCTCCCGCCGCGTCCGTCCTCACCACCGCGAGCACCACGTCCGTGCCCGCCAGCGGCGCCACGCCGGACAGCGACTGCGTCGTCCTCCGGTCCAGGTTGAACTCCACCTCCACGCCGGGCAGGGCCTCGCCCGCCGCGTTGCGCACGCGCACCACCACGCCCGGCACGCCCCCGGCGCCGGTGACGCAACTGGCGTCGAGCACCACCGGAGGAAGGCCGTCGTTGGCCGGCACCGCGACGAAGCTGCCGCGAATCACGCTGACGATCTCCGTCTGCGTCTGCGACGAGGCCACGTCCGCCAGCCGCACGGGCCGCATCTTCAGGATCTTCGCGTTGACCGGCGCTCCGGAGGTGGTGCTGGACGTCTCCACCCGCAGGTCCATCCGCAGCTCGAACTCCAGCTTCGGCACGTAGTAGGTGAACTGGCGGCCGGGCGCGCCGGCCGCGGAGATGCCCCCCAGCTCCTCCTGGGCCTTCGCCAGGCCGTTGGCCAGCTCGAGCAGGTACTCGTCCAGGGTTCCAAACAGCTCCTGCGCCTGTTGTGTCGTGTCACTCATCCCGCGCTCCCTGGCGCCCGCGAGCCCGCTGCGCGTCACGTGCCGTGTCGCGCGCGTCCATGTCGTCCATGCCCATGCCGGCGCGCTCCATCTCCATGTCCATCCGCTGCTCCATGGACTCCATGTCCATGCCAGCCATCGCCAGTCCCCGCATCATCAGGGCCTCGGCGTCCATCGAGCGGGGGGCCATGCCCCACAGCTCGCGCGCCGCGGCCACCCCCTTCTCCACCTTGCCTATCTGGAGCCCACCGCGTCCCCCCAGGGCCCGGCCCGGGGCCCCCAGTGAGGGCAGCGCCTGGCCCTTCACCAGCGGCATCGGGTTGCGAGCCGCCGAGCGCGCCGCGTCCGCCGCGTCCGCCGCGTCCGCCAGCCGCCGGGCCGCATCCCTTGTCGCGGACCCCAGCTCGCCCAGCGTCATGCGGCCTTTGCCCGGAGACTCCAGGACGCGCTCCGCCAGGCGGGTCGCGAGCTTCGCGCGCTCGCGCGCCTTGCGCGCCCACTGCTGGCGCAGCGTCTGCTGCTTCTGATCCTTGCGCCGGGCCGCCTTCCCCGTCTCCAGGCGCTCGCGGCGCAGCTGCTCCACCCGCTCGGCCTCCTCCGCCTCCGTCCGGCGCCGGGCGTACAGCTTCTGCTCCAGCAGCCGCCTCGCGGTGTCCCGCTCATGCTGCTTGCGCTCCGCGATGCGCGACTCCGGCGTGTGCTGGACGACAGGGAACTGCTTCGCCAGCCGCTCGTCGACGGGCGCCTCCTGCACGCCGCTCAGCGCCTTCATCGTCCCTTCGAGCTGCTGGCGCTCCTTCAGCAGCGCCGCCAGCTCCGGGTCGCTGGCCGCCACCTCCTCCAGGGAGGGCACGGGCGCCGCGGCGGACGCCCCCGCCCCGGATGCAGGGGCGGGCGCGGCGGCTTCCTCCTCCTCGAGCAGGTCTTCCCAACGAACGTGTGACATGCGCGGCGACCTTCCGTCAGGTGACGTTGCCCACGGCGGTGTCGATCTTCCCGCTGACGGCCTCGCCTTCCGCGGTGCCCTTGAGGCCCTTGGCGATCTCCGCGCAGATCTGCTGCAGCGCGGCCGGCGGGGGGATGGGCACCAGCTTGGTGCGGATGAGGCTCGAGCCCTCGGCGGAATAGCTGTACTTCTGCGAGTGCTTGGCCGTGACGGTGGTGACGTGGCTCTTGTGGCCCTTCACCAGCGTGGTGAGGATGCCCTTGTCGCGGTCCACCTTGCGGTCCCGGGTCTGGGTTTCGTCGTCGGTCGACTCGTGCATGGAGATCTCCATCTTCACTTCGATGATGGTCTCCACGAACTGGTAGAACGTGGGCGTGAAGCCGAGCAGGAGCAGCGGGTACTCGGTGGTCCCCAGCTTCACGAAGCCGGCCCCGTCCCGCACGGCGTTGCCGCTGTCGTCGATGCGGTAGCCCGCCATGAGCTGGGCGATCTTCAGCGACGAGCTGTCCAGGGCGTACTGGGCATCCGCGATGGCGTTGCCCAGGTTGCGGACCATCTCCCCGAAGGGGACGTTGAGCAGATCCTGACCAATGGAGTTGGTGGGCATGGTGCGCGCTCTCCCTGGCTACTTCGTGGGGGTGACGGTGCCGGCCCTGGCCGCGATGAGCGCGCGCACCCGCTCCTCGAAGAGGGCCGGCGGGGGCACGGGCACCAGCTTGGTGCGCAGCAGGCTGGAGCCCTCCACGCTGTAGTCGTACTTGCGCGTGTAGCTGGCATCCACCGTGGTCACCACGGCCTGGGGCGCGCCGCCGCGCTTGAAGAGGCGCAGCCCGCCGGACGTCTGGCGGGTGGTCTGCGTCGCCACCTTGCTCTCCACGCTCTCCGTCATCTTGATGGCGATCTTCACCTCGATGATGGTGTCCACGAACTGGTAGAAGTTGGGCGCGAAGCCCAGCTCCATCATGGACGAGGGAACGCCCCCGAAGGACACCTTGGTGTCCACCCGGACGGGCTTGCCCGAACCGTCGAGCTGGATGTTCCCGTCGGCATCCCGCAGCAGCGCCTCGCCGCTCATCATCTCCGCGACGAGCATCCCGCTCTTGTCGAGCTCGAGCTGCGCCTCGGCGATGGCGGTCGCCATCTCGCGAATCATGTCCCCCATGGGGACGTTCAGCAGTTCCTGGCCGATGTTGGGCATGGTGTCGGTGTCCTTGCGCGCTTCAGGCGGAGGTGGGGG
>NZ_RAWE01000266.1 GCF_003611695.1 Corallococcus carmarthensis
CACGGAAGGTGAGCTGCTCCTCGCGGCAGATGACGGCCAGGGCTTCGGGCGTACGAAGGGCCTGGGCGGCGAAGGCGTCGTGGAGGCAGAGGTCGCGGGGGAACTCAGCGCTGGGGCCGTTCCAGTCGACGAGAAGCTGCTGACGCTCCGGAGCGGTGAGCAGGGGCAGGCTCGCGAGCGTCGAGTCCGGCTGAGCGGCGATGGCCTCCAGCAGCACGCCCAGGTGGCCCGCCATGCGCTGCGCGGTCGAGGCGTCGAAGAGGTCCGTGGCGTACGTCAGCACTCCGACGAAGCCCTGGGGCGACTCGCCGAGGGTGAGCGTGAGGTCGAACTTGGAGGACTGGGTGTCCACCGCGACGCGCTGGAAGGAAAGCCCGGACAGGCTCAGCGTTTCGGTGGGCGCGTTCTGCAGGGAGAACATCGCCTGGAAGATCGCGCTGCGGCTCAGGTCGCGCGAGGGCTGGAGGACCTCCACCAGCTTCTCGAAGGGCAGGTGCTGATGCTCGTAGGCCGCGAGCGTCGTGCCGCGCACCTGGGCAAGGAACTCACGGAAGGTCGACTGCGGCTGGACGTGGGCACGCAGCACCAGCGTGTTGACGAAGAAGCCGATGAGGCCCTCGGTCTCCGCCTGCGTGCGGCCTGCGATGGGCGTGCCGACGCTGATGTCGTCCTGCGTGGAGTAGCGGGACAGGAACACCTGCCAGGCCGCGAGCAGCAACATGAAGGGCGTGGCGCCTTCATCCTGGGCCAGCGACTTCAGTGCCTGGGAGATCTCCGACGGGATGCTCACGTCCACCGTGGCGCCCCGGCGTGACTGCACGGGCGGACGCGGACGGTCCGTGGGCAGGTCCAGCGCGGAAGGCGCGCCCGAAAGCTGCTTCTTCCAATAGCCCAGCTGCGCGTCCAGGGCCTCGCCCTGGAGCCAGCCTCGCTGCCACATGGAGAAGTCCGCGTACTGCACGGGCAGCGGCGGGAGGGAGGGCGACTGGCCCGTGCTGAAGGCTTCGTAGAAGGCCGCCACCTCCCGGACGAGGACGCCCATGGACCAGCCGTCGGAGACGATGTGGTGCATCGTCACCAGCAACAGGTGCGAGTCCTGCCCCAGCCGCACCAGCGTGCTGCGCAAGAGCGGGCCCGTGGTGAGCTGGAAGGGACGCCGTGCCTCCTTGGCCGCCGCGCGCTGGGCCTCCTCCTCCCGCTGCGACTCGGGGAGGGCGGTCAGGTCGATGAGGGGCAGCTCCCAGCCGGAGGGCTCCTGGATGATCTGCGACGGTTCGTCTTGAGACGGGGAGAGCGTGGTGCGCAGCGACTCGTGGCGCTCCGCCAGCGCCTCGAAGGCGCGGCGCAACGACTCCAGGTCCACCGGGCCCGTCAGCCGCAGGCCGGTGGGAATGTTGTACGAGATGTCGCCGGGCTGGAGCTGATCCAACAGCCAGAGGCGCTGCTGGGCGAAGGACAGCGGAATGTCGCCTTCGCGCGGCAGGGGCCGCAGGGGCGGTGCGCGGAGCCCGGTGGACGGGTCTCCCTCGAGCTTCGGCGCGAGGCCTTCGACGGTGGGTGACTCGAAGAGGGCCCTGAGCGGCAGCTCCACACGGAAGGTGGACCGCACGCGCGAGACGAGCTGGGTGGCCAACAGCGAGTGGCCACCCATGGCGAAGAAGTCGTCCAGCACGCCGATGCGCTCCACCCGGAGGACCTCGGCGAAGAGGGCGGCCAGCTTCTCCTCGGTGGCGGTGCGCGGCGCGACGAAGGCGGAGCTCCGAGGCGTGTTTCCAGGCTCCGGCAGGGCCTTGCGGTCCACCTTGCCGTTGGCGTTGATGGGCAGGGCGTCCAGCACCATGATCGCCGACGGCACCATGTACTCAGGCAGCCGCTGCCTCAGGCTTGCCTTGAGGGTGTCCGCGTTCAGCGACTGTCCCGCGCGCGCGGTGACGTAGCCGATGAGGCGCTTGTCCGCGCCGGTGCCCCGCGCCACGACAACCGCTTCGTTGACGCCGGTGGCGGAGCGCAGCGCGACTTCGATTTCGCCCAGCTCGATGCGGAAGCCACGCACCTTCACCTGGAGGTCGACACGGCCGAGGAAGTCGAGCGTGCCGTCTTCCCGCCAGCGGGCCTTGTCACCCGTGCGGTAGAGACGCTCGCCGGGAGTGGAGGCGAAGGGGTGGGGGACGAAGCGCTCCGCGGTCAGGTCGGGGCGGTGCAGGTAGCCCCAGGCGAGGCCCTTGCCGCCGACGTACACCTCACCGGCGATGCCCACGGGCACCGGGTGCTGGTGCGCGTCGAGCACGTAGAGGGTGGAGTTGGAGGGAGGCCGGCCAATGGGGATCGCGCCTTCCACGCGCCAGCCGTGCTGCATGGCGAAGGTGGTGGCGAGGGTGGTGTTCTCCGTGGGGCCGTAGGCGTTGTGGAAGCTGGCGCCCTCGGGAATGCGAGCGAGGTGCTCGCGCACGCGGTCCGCGGGCAGCACGTCGCCACCGGACAGGATCTGGCGGACGCCCGCGAGCACTTCGCCCTGGTGCAGGGCCATCTGCTCGAAGAGCGCGGTCGTGAGGAACAGCGTCGTCACGCCGTGATGGCGCAGCTGCGCGGCCAGCTCCTCCAGCAAGAGGGCGTGGGGCGGAGCAATGACGAGCTTCGAGCCATTCAGCAGCGCGCCCCAGATTTCGAGCGTGGAGGCGTCGAAGGCGACCGGGGCGACATGGAGCCAGACCTCTTCAGGCCCGAAGTGCATGAAGGTGCTGCCGAGCACCATGCGGGTGATGCCCCGGTGCGGCACGCAGACGCCCTTGGGGCGGCCGGTGCTTCCGGAGGTGAACATGACGTAGGCCATGGCCTCGCCGTCCACGCGGACGTCAGGCGCATGGGTGGGCCACGCGGCGATGTCACCGGCCTGTGCGTCCAGCCAGACGCGGGTGCCGTTGGCGGGCAGCAGTGAGGCGAAGGGCTGGTGGGTGACGACGAAGTGGACGTCCGCGTCCTCCAGCAGGGCGGCGATGCGCTCCACGGGGGCATTGCGGTCCACGGGGACGTAGGCGGCACCTACCTTGAGGATGGCGAGCAACGCCGTCACCAACTCGAAGGAACGCTCCACGGCGAGGCCGACGCGCGCACCCGGGGCGATGCCGAGGCTGCGCAGATGGTGAGCCAGTTGGTTCGCGCGGGCTTCGAGCTGTCCGTACGTCAGCGTCGCTTCCCCCAGGACGAGCGCCACCGCGTCGGGCGCGCGGCGGGCCTGCTCGGCGAAGTGGGCATGGACAGGGACCTCCGTCGGACTGGCGACGGTGGTGTCGTTCCACTCCACGAGGATGCGCTGGCGCTCGTCGCTGGAGAGGAGGGACAGCTCGGACACGGGCTGCTCGGGCTTCGCGGCCACGGCCTCCAGCAGCGTGCGCAGATGGCTGCCCATCCGCTCGATGGTGTTCCGCTTGAAGAGGGCGGTGCTGAACTCCAGCGAACCGATGAAGCCCTGGGGGGAGTCCTGCAATGCCAGGTTGAGGTCGAACTTGGCGGAGCGCCCTTCGGCGGTCACCTGCTGGAAGGTGAGGCCGGGAACGCGCAGCTCCCCCGCCGGGGCGTTCTGGAGGGCGAACATCACCTGGAACAACGGACTGCGGCTCGCGTCCCGCACGGGCTGGAGCGCTTCCACCAGCTTCTCGAACGGGAGGTGCTGGTGTTCGAACGCCGCGAGCGTCGTGTCGCGAACCTGCGCGAGCAGCTTGCGGAAGGAGTCCTCCGGTGTCACGCGCGTGCGAAGGACGAGCGTGTTGACGAAGAAGCCGATGAGGCCCTCGGTCTCCGCCTGGGTGCGGCCCGCGATGGGAGAACCCACGCTGATGTCGTCCTGCGCGGAGTAGCGCGACAGGAGCACCTGGAAGGCCGCCAGCAGCAACATGAAGGGCGTGGCGCCTTCACGCTGGGCCAGGGCCTTGAGCGCTTCGGACGTCGCCTGGGGAATCCGGACGGGGACGGCCGCGCCCTGGTGGGACTGGATGGCCGGGCGCGGATGGTCGGTGGGCAGCTCCAGCGCGGAGGCCGCACCCGCGAGCTGCTTCTTCCAGTAGCCCAGCTGCGCGTCCAGCGTCTCTCCCTGGAGCCACTGGCGCTGCCGCTCCGCGAAGTCCGCGTACTGCACGGGCAGCGGGGCAAGCATGGGCATCTTGCCCGTGCTGAAGGCCGCGTAGAAGGCGAGCAGCTCACGGACGAGCACGCTCATGGACCAGCCGTCGGAGACGATGTGGTGCATCGTCACCAGCAGCAGGTGCTCTTCAGCGGCCAGCCGCACGAGCGCGGTGCGCAGCAGCGGCCCCCGCTCCAGGTGGAAGGGCTGGTTCGCATCCTTCGCGATCCGGCGCTGGGCTTCGGCTTCGCGCTGCACTTCGGGCAGCGAGGACAGGTCCACGAGCGGCAACGTCCACGCGTCCGGCGCGTGGATGTGCTGGGTGGCCTGTCCTTCCTGCTCGCGGAAGGTGGTGCGCAGGGACTCGTGACGGGCGACCAGCGCTTCGAAGGCGCGGCGCAACGACTCCACGTCCACCTGGCCCTTCAGCCGGAGCGCGGTGGGGATGTTGTACGACGCATCCCCCGGCGTGAGCTGATCCAGGAACCAGAGGCGCTGCTGGGCGAAGGAGAGCGGAATGGCTTCCCTGCGTGAGGCGGGTCGAAGCGAAGGAACACGGGCCGCCGCGGGCCGCGCGTCAGCAAGCTTCAGCGCGAGGGCGGCGACGGTCGGCGCATCGAAGAGGGCTCGCAGGGGCAACTCCAGCCCCAGCGTGGCCCGCACGCGCGAGACGAGCTGGGTGGCCAGCAGCGAGTGGCCTCCCAACGCGAAGAAGTCATCGTGGATGCCCACGCGCTCCACGCGGAGGACTTCGGCGAAGAGAGCGGTCAGCTGCTCCTCGGTGGCGGTGCGCGGTGCGACGAAGGCGACGGCGCTCGAGGCTTCCCCCGGCTCCGGGAGGGCCTTGCGGTCCACCTTGCCGTTGGAGTTGAGAGGCAGCGCGTCCAGCACCATGACCGCGGAGGGCACCATGTACTCGGGCAGCTGCTGCCGGAGGTGGGCCTTGAGGGCTTCGGAGTCCAGCGACTGCTCCGCGCGCGCGGTGACGTAGCCGACGAGGCGCTTGTCCGCGTCCGTGCCCCGGGCGACGACGACCGCTTCGTTGACGCCGGTGGCGGAGCGCAGCGCGGCTTCGACTTCGCCCAACTCGATGCGGAAGCCACGCACCTTGACCTGGAAGTCGATGCGGCCGAGGTACTCCAGGCGCCCGTCGATGCGGTAACGGACGCGGTCGCCCGTGCGGTACATGCGGCCACCGGGAGGTCCGTAGGGCTCCGGGAGGAAGCGCTCCGCGGTGAGCTCCGGGCGCAGCAGGTAGCCGCGCGCCTGGCCTTCACCCGCGAGGTACAGCTCTCCTGCCACGCCCACGGGCACCGGCTGCAACGACGCGTCCAAAACGTAGGCGCGCGTCGCGGGCAGGGGCCTTCCGATGAGGGGCGCTTCGTCGCGGCCGACGAGGGAGGCGGTGGAGTAGGTGGTGTCCTCGGAAGGCCCGTAGAGGTTGTAGAGCTTCTGGACCGTGGGGACGGCGTAGACCTGCTTCGCCAGCGTCTCCGGCAGGGCTTCGCCAGCGAGGTTGATGACGCGCACCGTGGGAGGCACCGCATTCAGGCGCAGCAGTTGCGCCATGGCGGAGGGCACCGTGTTGACGAGGGTGACGTGAGAGGCGGTGGGCAGCTCCGCCAGGTGCAGGGCGTTACGTGCCACCACCACCGCGCCACCGCTGCTCAACGGTGCGAAGAGCTCGAAGACGGAGAGGTCGAAGTTGAGGCTCGTCGCGGCGAGCGTGCCCTTCAATTCCTCCGGAGAGAACGTGGCCAGTGCCCAGTGGAGGAAGGAGACGGCGTTGCCATGGGAGATGGCGACGCCCTTGGGACGGCCGGTGCTGCCGGAGGTGTAGATGAGGTAGGCGAGATGGCCCGGGCGGATGTCCACCTCAGGGGCCGTGGTGGGCTGCTTCGCCAGTTCCGCATCCGAGTCGAGGCACACCGGCGTGGCGGAAGTCTCCGGCAGCGCGGAGAGCAGGTGCGAATGCGCCACGAGGGCGGGGCCCTGGGCGTCCTCCAGCAACCAGCCCAGGCGCTCACGCGGGTAGCTGGGGTCGAGCGGCACGTAGGCACCACCGGCCTTGAGGATGCCGAGGGCTCCAATGAGGAGGTCCTCCGTGCGCTCGACGCACAGGCCGACGCGGACTTCGGGGCCGACACCCAGACCGCGCAGGCGGTGCGCGAGTTGGTTCGCCTTCGCATCCAGCTCTCGGTACGTCAGCTGCCGCTCGGGCGTGATGACAGCAATCGCATCCGGCGTGCGGCGCACCTGGGCTTCCACCATCGCGGGGATGCTGGGCTCACGAATCGCCAGTGCCGTTTCCGGATTCCACTCGACGAGGAGCTGGTGGCGCTCGTCGTTGGAGAGGAGAGGCAACTCGGCCACGGGCTGCTCGGGCTTCGCGGCCACGGCCTCCAGCAGCGTGTGCAGATGGTTGCCCATCCGCTCGATGGTGTTCCGCTCGAAGAGGGCGGTGCTGTACTCCAGCGAACCGATGAAGCCCTGAGGTGAGTCCTGCAGCGCCAGGTTGAGGTCGAACTTGGCGGAGCGCCCTTCGGTGGTCACCCGCTGGAAGGTGAGGCCGGGAACGCGCAGCTCCTCCGCCGGGGCGTTCTGGAGGGCGAACATCACCTGGAACAAAGGACTGCGGCTCGCGTCCCGCACGGGCTGGAGCGCTTCCACCAGCTTCTCGAACGGGAGGTGCTGGTGTTCGAACGCCGCGAGCGTTGTGTCACGCACCTGGGCCAGCAACTCACGGAACGTCGTGCGCGGATTGAGCTGGGCGCGAAGGACGAGCGTGTTGACGAAGAAGCCGATGAGGCCCTCGGTCTCCGCCTGGGTGCGGCCCGCGATGGGAGAACCCACGCTGATGTCGTCCTGCGCGGAGTAGCGCGACAGGAGCACCTGGAAGGCCGCCAGCAGCAACATGAAGGGCGTGGCGCCTTCACGCTGGGCCAGGGCCTTGAGCGCTTCGGACGTCGCCTGGGGAATCCGGACGGCGATGGCCGCGCCCGCGTAGGACTGGATGGCCGGGCGCGGATGGTCGGTGGGCAACTCCAGCGCGGAGGCCGCACCGGCGAGCTGCTTCTTCCAGTAGCCCAGCTGCGCGTCCAGCGTCTCTCCCTGGAGCCACTGGCGCTGCCGCTCCGCGAAGTCCGCGTACTGCACGGGCAGCGGCGGGAGGGAGAGCGTCTTGCCCGTGCTGAAGGCTTCGTAGAAGGCGAGCAGCTCACGGACGAGCACGCTCATGGACCAGCCGTCGGAGACGATGTGGTGCATCGTCACCAGCAACAGGTGCTCTTCGGCGGCCAGCCGCACGAGCGCGGTGCGCAGCAGCGGCCCCTGCTCCAGGTGGAAGGGCTGGTTCGCCTCCTTGGTGATCCGGCGCTGGGCTTCGGCTTCGCGCTGCACTTCGGGCAGCGAGGCCAGGTCCACGAGCGGCAACGTCCACGCGTCCGGCGCGTGGATGTGCTGGGTGGCCTGCCCTTCCTGCTCGTGGAAGGTGGTGCGCAGGGATTCGTGACGGGCGACCAGCGCTTCGAAGGCGCGGCGCAACGACTCCACGTCCACCTGGCCCTTCAGCCGGAGCGCGGTGGGGATGTTGTACGACGCATCCCCCGGCGTGAGCTGATCCAGGAACCAGAGGCGCTGCTGGGCGAAGGAGAGCGGAATGGCACCCCCGCGCGACGCGGGCCGAAGCGCAGGAACCCCCTGAACCGCGGGCCGCGCGTCAGCGACCTTCAGCGCGAGGGCGGCGACGGTCGGCGCATCGAAGAGGGCTCGCAGGGGCAACTCCAGCCCCAGCGAGGCCCGTACGCGCGAGACGAGCTGGGTGGCCAGCAGCGAGTGGCCTCCCAACGCGAAGAAGTCATCGTGGATGCCCACGCGCTCCACGCGGAGGACTTCGGCGAAGAGAGCGGTCAGCTGCTCCTCGGTGGAGGTGCGCGGTGCGACGAAGGCGACGGCGCTCGAGACTTCCCCCGGCTCCGGGAGGGCCTTGCGGTCCACCTTGCCGTTGGCGTTGAGGGGCAGGGCGTCCAGCACCACGAGCGCCGAGGGAACCATGTACTCAGGCAACCGCTGCTTGAGGGTTGCCTTGAGTGCCTCGGAATCGAGTGCGTGGCCTTCGCGCGCGGTGACGTAGCCGACGAGGCGCTTGTCCGCGTCCGTGCCCCGGGCGACGACGACCGCTTCGTTGACGCCGGTGGCGGAGCGCAGCGCGGCTTCGACTTCGCCCAGCTCGATGCGGAAGCCACGCACCTTCACCTGGAAGTCGACACGGCCCAGGAAGTCGAGCGTGCCGTCGGCCAACCAGCGCGCCTTGTCGCCCGTGCGGTAGAGGCGATCACCCGGCATGGAGGCGAAGGGATGGGGGACGAAGCGCTCCGCGGTCAGGTCGGGGCGGTTCAGGTAACCCCAGGCGAGGCCCGGGCCACCGACGTACACCTCACCCGCGACGCCCACGGATACCGGACGCAGGTGCGCGTCGAGCACGTAGGCGGTGGAGTTGGAGATGGGCCGGCCAATGGGGATCGCGCCATCCACGCGAGTGCCGTGCCGCATGGCGAAGGTGGTGGAGAAGGTGGTGTTCTCCGTGGGGCCGTAGGCGTTGTGGAAGCTGGCGCCTTCGGGAATGCGAGCGAGGTGCTCGCGCACGCGGTCCGCGGGCAGCACATCGCCACCGGACAGGATCTGGCGCACGTCCGCGAGCGTCTCGCCCTGGTGCAGGGCCATCTGCTCGAAGAGCGCGGCGGTGAGCCACAGGGCCGTCACGCGGTGGTGACGCAGCTGGGCGGCCAGCTCCTCCAGCGACAGGGAGTGGGGCGGCGCGAGGACGAGCTTCGCGCCGTGCAGCAGCGCGCCCCAGATTTCGAGCGTGGAGGCATCGAAGGCGACAGGCGCCGCCTGGAGCCAGACTTCATCCGGCCCGAAGCGCATGAAGGTGCTGCCGAGCACGAGGCGGGTGATGCCCCGGTGCGGCACGCTGACGCCCTTGGGCCGGCCCGTGGAGCCCGACGTGAACATGACGTAGGCCAGGGCTTCGCCGTCCACGCGGACATCGGGGGCGTGCGTGGGCAGCGCGGCGATGACGTCCTGCTGCGCATCCAGCCAGACGCGGGTGCCGTTGGCGGGCAGCAGTGAGGCGAAGGGCTGGTGCGTGAGCGTCACGCTGACGTCCGCATCCTCCAGCAGGGCGGCGATGCGCTCCACGGGCGCATTGCGGTCCACGGGGACGAACGCCGCGCCCACCTTGAGGATGGCGAGCAGGGCCGTCACCAGCTCGAAGGAACGCTCGACGGCGAGGCCGACTCGCGCACCCGGGACAACGCCAAGCGCGCGCAGGTGATGGGCGAGTTGGTTGGCGCGCGAGTCCAGTTGGGCGTACGTCAGCGTCGCGTCTCCCAGCACCAGGGCCGCCGCGTCGGGCGTGCGCTGGGCCTGCTGCGCGAAGTGGACGTGGACAGGGACCTCCGTCGGACTGACGGCGGCCGTGTCATTCCACTCCACGAGGACGCGCTGCCGCTCATCGCTGGAGAGGAAGGACAGCTCGGCCACGGGCTGTTCGGGCTTCGTGGCCACGGCCTCCAGCAGCGTGCGCAGATGGTTGCCCATCCGCTCCACGGTGCTCCGCTCGAAGAGGGCGGTGCTGTACTCCAGCCAGCCGACCAAGCCCTGCGGCGAATCCTGCATCGTCAGGGTGAGGTCGAACTTGGCGGAGTGGCCCTCGGCGATGACCGGCCGGAAGGTGAGGCCCGGAACGCGCAGCGCTTCGGCGGGTGCGTTCTGCAGGACGAACATCACCTGGAACAGCGGACTGCGGCTCGCGTCCCGCACGGGCTGGAGGGCTTCCACCAGCTTCTCGAACGGAACGTGCTGCTGCTCGTACGCGGCGAGCGTCGTGCCTCGCACCTGCGCGAGCAGCTTGCGGAAGGAGTCCTCCGGCGTCACATGCGAGCGCAGGACGAGGGTGTTGACGAAGAAGCCGATGAGGCCTTCGGTCTCCGCCAGGGTGCGGCCCGCGATGGGCGAGCCCACGGTGATGTCGTCCTGGGCGGAGTAGCGCGACAGGAGCACCTGGAAGGCCGCGAGCAGCACCATGAAGGGCGTGGCGCCCTCGCGCTGGGCCAGGGCCTTGAGCGCGTCGGACGTCGCCTGGGGAATCTGGACGGAGTGGGTCGCACCCGCGTGGGACTGGATGGCCGGGCGCGGATGGTCCGTGGGCAGCTCCAGCGTGGCCGGAGCCCCCGCCAGCTGCTGCTTCCAATAGCCCACCTGCGCATCGAGCGTTTCACCCTGGATCCAGTCGCGCTGCCACGTCGCGAAGTCCGTGTACTGCACGGGCAGCGGGGCAAGCGTGGGCGTCTGACCGGCGCTGAAGGCCTCGTAGAAGGCGACCAGCTCGCGGACGAGCACACCCATGGACCAGCCGTCGGAGACGATGTGGTGCATCGTCACGAGCAACAGGTGCTCTTCGACAGCCAGCCGCACGAGCGCGGTGCGCAGCAGCGGACCGTGCCGCAGGTCGAACGGCTGACGTGCCTCCGCTTCGACCCTCCGCTGGGCTTCGGCTTCGCGCTGCGCTTCGGGCAGCTCGGAAAGGTCGATGAGCGGCAACGCCCACGTGGCGGGCGTGTGGATGTGCTGGGCGGCCTCTCCCTGGTGCTCGCGGAAGGTGGTGCGCAGGGAGTCGTGGCGGGCGGCCAGCGCTTCAAAGGCGCGGCGCAGCGCCTCCACGTCCACGTGTCCCGTCAGCCGGAGCGCCGTGGGCATGTTGTACGACGCATCGCCCGGCGTGAGCTGATCCAGGAACCAGAGGCGTTGCTGCGCGAAGGACAGGGGCTGAGGGCCATCCGCATGCGTCCGGGTGAGCGGAGGGAGGCGAAGGCTCGGCGTCTGTGACTGGAGGCGCTCGGCGAGCGCGGCCACGGTGGGCGCTTCGAAGAGGGCCTTGAGCGGCAACTCCTGGCGGAAGGTGGCGCGCACGCGCGAGACGAGCTGGGTGGCCAGCAGCGAGTGGCCGCCGAGCGCGAAGAAGTCATCGTGGATGCCCACGCGCTCCACGCGCAGCACCTGGGTGAAGAGGGCCGCGAGCTGCTCCTCGGTGGAGGTGCGGGGCCCGACGTAGGTGGAGGCGAGCGCGCCACTCTGGGGCGCGGGCAGGGCCTTGCGGTCCACCTTGCCGTTGGTGTTCAGCGGCAGGGCCTCCAGCACGAGGAATGCGGAGGGCCGCATGTGCTCGGGCAGGGACTGCTTGAGCCAGTCCTTGAGGGCGTCAGGCGTAGGAGCGGGATCAGCGCCTTCCGTGGGCACCACGTAGGCGACGAGCCGCTTGTCGCCGGGGATGTCCTCGCGTGCGAGCACCACGGCGGCGTGCACCTGGGGGTGCTTGAGGAGGGAGGCTTCGATTTCGCCCAGCTCGATGCGGAAGCCACGCACCTTCACCTGGAAGTCGGCACGGCCCAGGTAGTCGAGCATCCCGTCCGCACGCCAGCGCACCACGTCGCCGGTGCGGTAGAGGCGGGCACCCGGAGTGGAAGAGAAGCCATCGGGGATGAAGCGGTCCGCCGTCAGCTCCGGGCGGTTGAGGTAGCCGCGGGCGACGCCCTCACCGCCAATGAACAACTCACCCGCGACACCGACGGGCACCGGGCGCAGCGTGCGGTCCAGCACATAGACGCGCACGTTGGGGAGGGGCCTGCCGATGGTGGGAGTGGGAGAGGCGTCGAAGGCGCAAGCGGTGGCGTCGACGGTGCACTCGGTGGGGCCGTAGACGTTGAAGACGCGCGGCTGCGGGGCCTGGGCCAGGTGACGCCAGGTGGCGGGGTCCACGGCTTCGCCACCCACGAGGACGCGGCGGGGAATGGACTGACGCTCCAGCAGGCCTTCATCCACCAGCAGGCGCAGGTGCGCGGGCGAGCAGTCGAGGACGTTCAGCGCGTCCTGGCCAATGCGGTTGACGAGCTCGCCCACGTCGGCGCGGGCCTCGTCGGGGACGATGCAGAGGGTGTGGCCGTCGAGCACCTGGATGAGCTGCTTGACGGAGGCGTCGAAGGACAGCGGAGCGTTGACGCTGACGCGCTCTCCAGGCTGGGCCTCCGCGTGCACGGTGGCGGCGAGGGCGACGCGCAGATTCAGCACGGAGCGGTGCTGAATCATCACGCCCTTGGGGCGGCCGGTGCTGCCGGAGG
>NZ_RAWE01000267.1 GCF_003611695.1 Corallococcus carmarthensis
CCCCCACGCCGGCCCCCGCCTCCTGACAGGAAAAAGTCCCCGTGCGATTCCTCCTGCTCTCCCTCCTGTGCCTGGTGCCCGGCCTCGCGCGCGCCCAGGCCGAGGAACTCGAGAACCCCGGCACCGTCTCCGCGGTGCAGGACCGGCTGTACCGCATGCACCACGAGCTCTCGCTCGGCGTGGGCGTGCTGCCCGCGGACGCCTTCTACAAGGGGCTCATCGGCACCGTCGGCTACACGTACCACTTCAGCGACAGCCTCGCGTGGCAGGTGGGCCGCGGCACGTACAGCTACAACGTGCAGACCAGCCTGCGCAGCCAGTTGGAGCGTGACTTCGACGCCGCCCCCACCGCCACCGCCTTCGAGGACCAGGTGCAGTGGATGGTGGGAAGCGACCTGATGTGGAGCCCGCTGTACGGCAAGACGTCCTTCCTCAACTCCAACGTCATCCACTTCGAGGTCTTCCTGCTCGCCGGTGGCACGGTGGTGAAGGTGGACCGCAGCGACGGCTTCCGTCCCGCCGTCAACCTGGGCCTGGGCGTGCGCGTGTTCTCCAGCCAGAACGTGTCGTTCCGTCTGGACGTGACCAACAACACCGTCTTCGCGGGCGCGTCGCGCATCATCAACGTGCCCACCGTGCAGATTGGGACGGCCTTCAACTTCGGCGCCACGGAATGACGTCCCGCCCGCTCATCGTCGCCGCGCTCGCCAGCGCCGCGCTCCTCGTGTCCCCGACGGCCGCCCGCGCGGCACCGGACGCGGGCACGTTGCCCATGCCGCCCCCACCGGCCGCCACCGCGAAGGCGCCCGCCTCCACGGACGCCGGCACGCCCGGCCCCACGGACGCGGGCACCGCCGCCGGCACGCCTGCACCCGCGAAGGCCGCCGTCGCGGAGGCGCCTCCGCCCCCGCCGCAGAAGGTGCCGCCGGAGACCTTCGACAACGCCCTCAAGGCGTACTTCGACGGCAAGCCGCGCGACGCCGCCGGCCCCCTGTACGCGTGGCTCCAGGCCACGCCCCGCACGGATGACAACTACGCGTGGGGCCAGTACTTCCTCGCCAAGAGCCTCATCGACCTGGGGCTCACGCACGCGGGCGCGACATACCTGGCGCGCATCGCGCGCGAGCGCTCCAACCCCAACGTGCTGCCGCGCGCGCTGGACGCGCTGAAGGGCCTGACGGACCGGCCGCACGACGAGGTGATGATCGACGAGCAAGTGTTCGGCGCGCTCGACCTGGGCTTCCTCCCGGATGAGACGGGCGCGTACGCGCACTACCAGCAGGGCCTGGTGGACCTGCGCGTGGGCAACGAGCGCTGGGCGAACACGCACTTCTCCAAGCTGCCGGAGACGAGCGCCGAAGCCAGCCGCGCGAAGTTCGCGCTGCTCGTCACCCGGCTCAAGCAGGTGAAGGATCCGCCGGAGGAGATGGTGAAGGACTTCCTCGGCCTGTCCGAGGACGAGAAGCTCACCCGCGAGGCGCGCAACGAGGCGGCGCTCGCGGTGGCCCGCCTGCGCTACGAGAAGAAGGACTTCACCGGCGCGCTGGAGGCGTACGGCAAGGTGAAGCTGCCGGAGCTGGACCCCGGCCGCGCCAGCCTCTACCTGGAGGAGGCATGGACCCGCTACAAGCTGGGCGACCTGCGCGCATCCCTGGGCATCCTCACCACGCTGGACGCGCCGTCCTTCCGCGATGAGTTCATGCCGGACAAGTACCTCTTGCGCGCGCTCATCTTCCGCGACCTGTGCCACTACCTGCCCGCCAAGCGCGCGGCGAAGGAGCTGACGCGCCGGTACGCGGACTCGCTGGAGTCCGTGCGCAACCGTGAGGACCTGAGCCAGGACGCGCGCCTGCGCCGCGCCGCCAACGCGCACGGCGGCACCCAGCGCGCCGCGAAGTTCGTGTCCCTGCTGGACCTGGAGGGTGAGCGCCTGGGCCGCTACGCCGGCAGCTTCGGCGACCGGCTCTTCGGGCACCTGACGCGGCTGTATGACCTGTCCCACGCGGAGGCCGTGCGCGTGTACGACGCGCGCTTGCAGGAAGCCGTGCGCCTGGAGGCGGACACGCTCCTGCGCGCCGCCGAACAGGTGCGCCTCATGGAGTACGAGGTCGGCCTCAAGCTGTACGAGCGCGTGAAGAAGGGCGCGCAGGTGGTCGCGGCGGAAGAGGAAGAGCTGCTGTCGCCCGCCCAGGTCGCCTTCAAGTTCGACAACGAATACTGGAACGACGAGCTCAAGTCCTACCGGGTCCGCATCGAGAGCCGTTGCATCGAGGAAACCCCATGACCGGCCCGTTCACCGGCCTCATCACCGCCGCGCTGCTCGCGGCCGCGGCCCCTGGCCCTGGCGGCCGCATTGGACCCAACACCAACCCCATCGTGTCCAAGGCGAAGGAGCGCGAGGAGCTCGTCGCCAAGCTGAAGCGCGACATCTTCAAGGTGGACCGCGCCATCGGCGAGACGGAGAAGCTCATCTCCAAGAGCCGCAACGCCCCCTACCTGCCGGACCTGCAGTTCCGGCTGGCGGAGCTCTACGTCGAGAAGAGCCGCTACGTGTACTACCTCCAGGCGGAGACCCGTCCGGAGGGCGCCACGGGCGCCATCGTCTCCCCGGAGACGCGCCTGATGAAGCAGAAGGCGGTGCAGATGTACTACCGCCTGCTGCGCGAGTACCCGGACTTCAAGGACGGCGACCAGGTGACGTTCTACCTGGCGCACGAGCAGCGCGAACTGGGCCAGTTCGACGAGATGCTCAAGACGCTGGGGGACCTGACGCGCAAGTACCCCAACAGCCCGCTGCGCCTGGAAGCCGAACAGATTCTGGGTGACCACTTCTTCGACAAGGCGGACCTGGTCGAAGCGGAGAAGCACTACCAGGCCATCCTGGAGCTGCCGCCGTCGCCGGTGCACGACCTGGCCCGCTACAAGATGGGCTGGATCCGCGTGAACCAGGCCAAGCACGCGGAGGCCGTGACGTTCTTCGAGGCGGCGGCCGCGAGCGCGCCCCTGCCCGGCGTGGACGTGAAGAAGGCGCTCAACGTCAAGCGCGAGGCGCTGCTGGACCTGGTCTACAGCTACACGGAGGCCAAGCCCCCCAAGGGCGCGCTCAACTACTTCGAGAAGCTCAGCGAAGGCCGCGCCACGTACGCGCTCGCGCTGGACAAGCTGGGCAACCGCTACTTCATCAAGCAGCAGTACGAGTGGGCCATCCCCGCGCTGCGCAAGCTGATGGAAGTGCAGCCGGACCCGGAGCAGGACCTGGAGCGCAGCCAGAAGCTGTACGACTCGCTCAAGGCCGCCAAGGGCAAGGTGATGCCGGAGCCGGAGGACATCCGCTTCCTCGTGCGCGCCGCGGTGCAGAGCAAGACCGACCCGGAGATCGCGGAGACCGACCGCAAGAAGCAGCTCGCGGAGCTGGAGGAGATGGCGCGCGACCTGTCCACGCAGGTGCACCTGGCCGCGCAGAAGGCGGACTCGCGCGACCTGTACGTGAAGGCCGCGGCCGCCTACCGCGAGTACCTGGGGCTGTTCCGCCCGGACCAGTACGTGCGGCCCATCATGAAGAACCGCGCGGACGCGCTCTTCGCCGCCAAGGAGTTCCCGGACGCGGCGCGCCAGTTCGAGGAGCTGGCCCGCTACGAGGACAAGGCCAAGGACGAAAAGGCCGTGGACACCGCCATGTACGGCGCGCTCCTGGCCCACTTCTCCACGCTCAAGCCGGAGGAGGCGCAGAAGCGCAACGCCTTCGAGGTCGCCGACGCGCGGCAGGCGCTGAAGCTCTTGGGCGCGGCCTACGTGGGGCGCTACCCGCAGAGCCCGCACGTGCTGGACGTGAAGTTCAACATCGCGCGCGCCTATTACGAGGACGGCGACTACCCGAAGGCGGCGGAGCTGTTCACCGCGTTCGCGCTGGCGCACCCGCAGTACAAGGACGCGCCGGTGGCGGGCAACCTGGCCCTGGACAGCCTGCGGCAGGTGAACGACTTCAAGAAGCTGGATGAGACGGGCCGCAAGTTCCTCGCGTCCTCGCTGCCGTCCGGCTTCCGCGGCGAAGTGCAGAAGATCCTCACGCAGAGCAAGGCCGAGGCGCTGGACGAGCTGGCCCTGCAGAGCGCGCAGGAGACGGGCGACGTCATCGAAGGCCTGATGAAGGTCGCGGACGAGAACAAGAACACCGACATCGGCGAGAAGGCGCTCTACGGCGCGTTCACCGCCGCGCGCGAGAAGCGCGACCTGCCGCGCGAGCGCGAACTGGGCGCGAAGCTGGTGCAGTCCTATCCCAAGAGCCAGTACCTGTCGGACGTGCTCTTGACGCTGGGCCGGCACGCGGCGGAAGCGGCGGCCTTCAACGAGGCGGCCGGCTGGTTCGAACAGGTGGGCCAGAAGCTGGCCGGCGACCTGGCGTCGGTGGACGGCTGGATGGCCGGTGCCCGCCTGCGGCTCGCGCTGGGTGAGTACAAGGAAGCGTCCCGCAACCTGGAGACTGCCGCCGAGGCCGCGGGCGCGCGCAAGGGCGAGGTGCTGGCCCTGCTCGCCGAGACGCGCCTGAAGCAGAAGGATTACTCGCGCGCGAAGACGGCGGCGGAGACCGCGCTCAAGCTGGACAAGAACAACGTGGCCGCCGCCGCGGTGCTCGCGGAGGTGCAGGCCACGACCGCGCCCACGGCGAGCCCGGACGCGCTCATCTCCACGCTCACCGCCGCGGTGCAGGGCCCCAACGGCCAGACGGAAGAGGCGGCCAAGGGGCTCTGGTACCTGGGTGAGATCCTCTACCGCGGCTACAAGGACCTGCCCGCGGACAAGGTGGAGGAGAAGGTCGCCGCGCTCCAGGCCATGGAGGGCGTGTACACGCAGGCCGCGTCGCTCGGGTATCCGGAGTGGGCGGTGGCGTCGCTGTGGAAGATCGCCCTCGCGTACGGCCACATCGCGGACGTGGTGGACCAGACGCCGGTGCCCGGTGGGCTGTCCGCCGCGGAGACGAAGCAGTTCGCGGACGCGGTGAAGCAGCAGGTGGCGCCGCTCAAGGCCCGTTCCGACGAGGCCTTCAAGGCGTGCCTGTCCCGCGCGGAGTCGCTGGAGGTCTTCAACGCGGCGGTGGTGGGTTGCCGCAACCGCACGGACGTGGCCGCGATGCCGGTGCCGCAGCCTGCCGCGCCCACGCAGCCCGCGGCGCTGGAGGACCTGCGCAAGAAGGCGGAGAAGGTGCTCACCGCCGAGGCGTTGGAGGCCCTGGGCATGGGCTACCTGGACGCGCACCAGTACGGCATGGCGCAGCTGACCTTCGGGCGCGTGACGGAGCTGCAGGACACGCGCGCCTCCGCGCACGCGGCGCTGGGCTGGGCCATGCTCAACCTGGGTGACGCGATGGGTGCCCGCGCGGCGTACGCCAAGGCGCTGGAGGCGGACCCCACCTACGACAAGGCCCGCCTCAACCTGGCCGCGCTGCGCTGCCGCTTCGGCGACACGGACGGCGCGCGCCGCGAGCTGGCCGTGCTCAAGGACATGGGCACGCTCAACGGCCCGGACGTGGACGCCGGGTGGAAGGCATGCAAGTGAGCGCACCCTTCCGCTTCATCGCCCCGGTGCTGGCCGCGCTCGTCACCTCCGCGTGTGGTGACGAGGGCGGCAAGCTGGAGGGCAGCGTGACGGAGCTCATCGACCTGCGCTACCAGCGCACGGAGGCGGGGCTCGCGGAGGGCACGCTGGCGGTGAGCTTCATCAGCGCGCAGGGCAGCGGGCAGGACGTGGTGTTGAAGGTGAGCGCGCGGGTGGCGGACATGCTGCCGGACAACGAATACGCGGGCTCGCTGGACATCGACCTGGCGGAGGCACTGGAGGACGGCTCGCAGCGGGGCAGCGTGGACCGCAGCGTGCTGGACGAACCGGTGCGCCCCTTCCCGCCGCTCGTGCGCGGCAACCTCTTCGTGAAGTCCCTTCCGAAAGCCACCGGAGACCGGGTGTCGGGCGAGTTCAACGTCACGTTCACCAACGGCACCGACGTCTACTCCGGCCGCACCATCTTCAGCCGTTTCGAGGCCACCGCTCCATGAAGCGCCACCTGCTCCTCAGCCTGTCCCTCCTGACCGCGGCCTGCGGCCCGAGCTACGGCATGCGCGTGCCGGACGCGCTGGTGAAGAAGCTGCCGTACGAGACGCGCATCGAGCTGTTGGAGGCGGAGAACGACCTGGCCCTGGCCATCGACCGGGTGGACGAGGCGGACAACGAGGTCAACCGCGCGCGCGACAACATCCGCCGGGCCAAGTCCCGCCAGGAGGCCGCCGAGGACGAGGAGGACCGCGCCCCGGACGCGTCGTCGCGCGAGGTGGCGCAGCTGGCCATCGCGGAGTCCGAGTCCCGCGTGGAGTTCCTGCGCGCGCACCAGCGCCTCAACGTGGGGCTGCGCGAGGTGGAGCAGCTGTCGCTGCGCTGCGCGTTCGCCCGCTTCGAACTGGCGCGGCTGACGGCGGCGCGCAAGGCGAAGGTGCAGGGCAGTGAGCGCCTGGAGCCGAAGGAGTTCGAGGAGCAGGTGTCCGAGTGCGAGGCCGCGGTGAAGGAAGAGCGCGCGAACCTGGCCGGGGACACGAAGGAAGCGCAGGCGGCGAAGGAGGCGTGGGAGGCGAAGAAGGCCGCCCTCGCCAAGAAGACCTTCGACGCGCGCGCCAGCCCGTACGTGGAGAACCTGTGATGACGAAAGCCGGCGTCCTGCTCCTCCAGTTGTTGACGGCCCAGGCTCCCGCTCCGGAAGCACCTCCGCCGGAGAAGCCCGCCGCGGCCGTGCGCGCGGACAAGCTCCCGGACGACCCGGACGCGCTCTACAAGCTGGGCACGGCCTTCCTGTCGCAGAACCAGGCGCGCCGCGCGGTGGCTCCGCTGACGAAGCTGGTGGGGCTCACGCCGGACGGCGTTCCCGCGAAGGTGGCGCTGGCGCGCGCGCTGCGGCTGTCGGGTGACGTGCCCAAGGCCAAGGCGGTGCTGGACGCGGCGCTGGCGGCCTTCCCGGAGGAGGCCACGCTGCGCTCGGAGCGCGGCCTGCTGGCGCGCATCCAGGACGACACGGACGAGGCGATTACCCAGTACTCGGTGGCGACGGAGCTGGCGCCGAAGGACGCGGAGCTGCGCTTCAACCTGGGCGAGGTGCTCCAGCGCGCCAACCGCACGGACGACGCCATCGAGGCGTACCGCGAGGCGCTGAAGCTGGACGGCGCGCTCCAGGTGGCGCGGGTGAACCTGGGCAAGGCGCTGGCGGAGAAGGGGCTCAGCGCCGAGGCGAAGGAGACGCTGCGCGAGGCCATCCGCCAGAAGGACGGCGACGCGGAGGCGCACTACAACCTGGGCGTCGTGCTGATGCGGGAGAACGACGTCACGGGCGCGTTCGCGGAGTATCAGGCGGCGCTCAAGGCGGACCCGAAGCACGCGCGCGCGCAGAACAACCTGGGCGTGGTGCTGGACGGCCAGGGCAACGCGCGCAAGGCGGCGGAGGCGTTCCAGAAGGCCATCGCGTTGGATCCGAAGTACGCGGAGGCGCACTTCAACCTGGGGCTCGCGTGCTTCCAGCTGGGGGAGAACGCCCGGGCGACGAAGGCCTTCGAGAAGGCGCTGCTCTTGGAGCCCCGGCGCGCGAGCGGTCCGTACACGCAGCTGGGCCAGCTGTACCTGGCGCAGGGCAAGAAGACGCAGGCGGTGGCCGCGTTCCAGAAGGCCATCGAGAAGAGCGCCGACGACGGCAAGAAGACGACGGAGGCCTACCAGGGCCTGGCGCGCGCGTACCTGGAGCTGGGCAAGGTGGACGACGCGGTGGCCACGCTGAAGACGGCGGTGGAGACCTTCCCGGACGAGCCCGGCGTGCGCGCGGGCTACGGCGACGCGCTCAAGGCCAAGGGCGACCTGGATGGCGCCATCGCGCAGTACTCGGCCTGCGTGAAGGTCCAGCCCACGGTGGAGAACCGGCTGATGCTGGCGGACGCGTACGCGAAGAAGCACGTGGGCGCCCAGGCGCGGCCGCTCTACGAGGCCGTGCTCCAGGAGGATCCGAAGCACCGCGTGGCGAAGCTGGGGCTCGCGGATCTGCTGCTCGCGATGGGCGACTACGCGGCGGCGGAGAAGCTGCTGACGCCCGCTGAAGGCGAGGAGGCGGACACGGCGGCGCTGGCGCGGCTGGGCATCCTGCACTCGCGGCGTGGACGGCCGGAGCTGGCGGTGCCGGAGCTGGAGGCGGTGGTGGCGAAGGACCCCGCGCAGCTGGAGGCCCGCGCGGAGCTGGGCTTCCTGTACCTGCGCGGCGGTGACGAAACCAAGGCGCTGCAGGTGCTGAGCGACGTGCTGGCGGTGGAGCCGCGCAACTCGCTGGGGCTGCTGTACCTGGGGCACACGCTGTACCGGCAGGGCAAGTTGCCGGAGGCGGAGAAGGCCTTCCGCGGCGCGTCGCAGGTGGACGCGAGCGCGGGCGAGCCGCACTTCGCGCTCGCGCAGCTCTTGGAAGCCACCAACCGCAAGCCCGAGGCGAAGAAGGAGTACGAGGCCGCGGTGAAGTTGCAGCCGGACCACGCGGACGCGAAGTCCGCGCTCCAGAAGCTGGCCGTCGACGTGCCGTGACGTGCGCGGCGGGGAAGCCTCCCCGCTCCCCCAGGGGTTGAGTCCGTGCTGGAGTGGCACGCTCACGCAGTCCCTGGGGAGGTACGTCATGAAGGTGCGGATGGGATTCGCCACGGTCTTGCTGCTGGGCCCGCTGACGGCGGGCGCGGTGAGCCAGAAGCTGCGTTACAAGTTCGAGTCGGTGTCCGACCCGGTGACCACCGTGGTGGATGACAGCGGCAAGGGCCACACGGGCACGGCGCAGGCCAGCAACGGCGGCACCATCACGGTGGAGACGCCGGGCTACGAGGGCCAGGGCGTGCGCTTCCCGGCCGTCTGTGCCGGGACGGCGTGCGCGAAGGCCTTCATCAGCGCGGCGGACTCGGCGTCGCTCAACCCGGGAACGGCGCTGTTCTCCTTCGGGGCTCGTGTTCGCGTCACGCTCGCGGAGCTGACCACGGACCACGGCTCCAACCTGGTGCAGAAGGGGCTCTCCTCCTCGGCCCAGTGGAAGCTGCAGCTGGACGACGCGGTGACGGGCAAGCCGAGCTGCGTGGTGCGCACCACCGGCGGCGCGGACGCGGTCATCGTCAAGGCGTCCGTGGGCATCGCGGACGGCACCTGGCACAAGGTGACGTGTCAGCGCACCAGCACCACGTTGACCATCCTCATCGACAACGTGGCGCGGGGCAGCGCGCTGCTCGCCAGCACCTACGACATCAACCCCGCGGGCCAGTCCGTCGGCATCGGGGCGAAGAGCGCCGGGAACAACAACGACCAGTTCCACGGCGCCATCGACGAGGTGTACTTCAACCTGGACTGAGCCAGGGGCTACTCGCGGGAGCCCATGAGGGCGTCCGGTAGCGGAGGCCCCGTGGGTGCGGGCCGGGCGGCCTCCGCGAGCGTCCGGCCGAAGCGGTAGCGCGCCTCCGCGTGGACGCCGAAGGACTCGCCTCCGGCGCTCGCCAGCAGCACGAGGTCGTCATCGGGGCGGGAGCCCTCGGTCAGGCCCAGGGTCCAAGGCACTTCCCGGGTGTCTCCATCCAGGGTGATGGGCGACGTGGGACCTTCCCGGAGGACCGTTCGCGGCGGCACGCGCAGGGAGACCTGCACGGGCGCGGTGAAGCCCGGGCTCCTGTCCAACCGCGCGACGAGCCGCACCGTGTCCGCGCTGGCGTCCACCACCCGCCAGGAGACGTGCAGCGGCGCGGGGATGCGGGCCGTGGCGGGGAGCGCCGTGGGCCGTGGCGCCGTGTTGTCCGTCATCGTGGCGCCGTCTTCGGGGCCTTGTGTGAGCGCGATGGGGATGGGGGCTGTCACCGCGTCCGTGGCGTGCGTCTTCACGGAGGCGGGCCGGGAGTCGTGGCGCTCGTGCGACGGCAGGTCCCATGAACCCATCCCGTGCGAGGGGAGCGCCACCGACCGCGCGGACGCGAGGAGCGTCGGTGACGAGGCGTGGACGGGCTTCTGCTTCGCCTGGGGTGGTGACTCCGAGGCGCGCAGTGGCTTCTTGCGCCGCACGCGGTCCGCGCCGGCTGCCATCCCCGCCGACAGCGCTCCGACCAGCGCCAGGGCCAGCACGGCCCCCGCGACGCGTTTCCGCATCAAGGGACGCAGGAGGTTCAGGGTCGCGGACCGTCGGCTTCGCGGCATCGAACGTGGAAGCTTCATGGGCACGGGGACTCGCACACGGGCGCGGGACTTCCGCTTCGCGGGGACGTCATGGGCACAGGGGCTCGTGGCTGGGGTACGGGAAGGCGGTGGCGGGCTCGGTGGCCGCGTCCACCAGGGTGCTCGGGAAGCCCTGGCACATCAGCGCGTCCAGGAAGTCCGCGAGGCAGGGTGAAGGCCTGCCCGTGTCCACCACGTCCGTGAGCGCGCCCTTCTCGTCCCGCCTCCAGGTGTGCCGCGTGTAGCCGCGTGCCCAGGGGGACCGGTTCATCGCGGGCGCGGAGAGTGCGTCGTACAGGGGCTGACTCGATGATGTGCCGGTGGCCGCGCGGTAGAGGATGGCGGCCACTTCGTTCTCGTCCACGGGCTGGAGCAGGCCTGCTTCCGCTCGGGGCCGCATCCAGGCGCTCACCGAGGAGGCTCGCGCGGACAGGTCCACCCAGAACATCGTCCCGCCCTGCCGGTCGAAGTAGCGGGGACTGCGGCGCGCATCCGCGCTGAACCACGTGGCCCAGCCTTCGCTCCACGCCTGCCCCGGGAAGGTGGGCACGCCCACGTAGTGCGGGCCACCCTCCTCCGGACTGGTGCCCTGGCTGGCCATCACCCAGTGCCCCAGTTCGTGCATCACCATCGCGTCCGACCACCACGCCGCATCCGAGTCCCCCGGCAGCCACACCTGCGACGCCCAGCTCCGGCCCGCCGCCGTCACCGGCCACGGCGCGAAGCACGCGCCACAGGACCAGGTCGTCGCGAAGCCCAGCCACGCCACCACGGGCAGACCGTCGCGTCCGTTGTAGCGCTCACGCATCCGGCGCCACGCCGTGCCCAGCACGTCGAACACCGCCGCCGCGCCGGAACCTTCGGACTCGGTGAGGGTGAACAGCGGTTGTCCGGACAGCTCGCGCGTCGTGCGCGACCAACTCCAGATGCGGGCTGCGTCGCCCGGCACCGTCGACACCGACTGCGCACCCGGCAGTCCGGGATCCGCCACCGCGTAGGCCACCGCGCCGTCGCGCCCCCGTCCCGCCGCGTACACGACGACGCGGTCGTCCTCACCGGGAGACGACGACACCTTCAGCGTGAAGTGGCCTGCGTCATCCGTCACCTGCGAGTCCAGGACCTTCGTGCCCTGGAACGACACGATGAGGAACCCACGAGCAGGCACGGGCTCCACGTCCAGGGCCCACGCGCGGAACTCCGCATCCGGGAAGCGGCGCGCGTAGCGCACCGTGCCGCTCAGCGTGGGCCCGGGCGCTCCACAGAAGCCCCTGCCCGGCGCGGCGTTACAGCCCACGTCACAGCCACGGGCGACCCAACGGCCGTTCGTGCACACCTGCAAGGCCCGGGACTCCGTGCAACGCGAGACGCCGTCGACGCAGGCGGTGCCCGTGACACAGGCGACCTCGGGTGACTCGACACAGGTGGTGTCCTCCGCGCAGTCCTCCCGGTGCACGGCGCCACCTTCGCAGCGCTCCAGCACGCGCGGGCCCAGGCAACGTGACGGCGCGGGCAGCTGATCACACGCGAGCGCGGGCCGGAGGGTCTCCTCGGGCAGGGACGTGACACACGCCGCGCAGGCAGCACCCTCGCAGTCGGCTGCACAGGGCGTCAGCTCCGCGCCCGGGTCGCAACCCGCGAGCGCGAGCGCCACGAGCGCCCAGCACCACACCCAGACCCCGCGTCCCACCAGGAGGAAACCTCGTTCGAGCCAGCGCCCCTCACCGGGCCTGGATGCGAGCGAGAGGACAGCACGCACGCCTTGAGCCCAGGCAGAGCCAGGAGAACGACGGCCCCCCTGCC
>NZ_RAWE01000268.1 GCF_003611695.1 Corallococcus carmarthensis
GTGGGGCCGTGGAGGAGGGGGCGCTGGAGACGCGGGTCCTGGGCTGCCTTCCGAGGCGGCCGGCGGGCTGGCGGGCGTTCCTCTGCGGCAACGCCGAAGCGGTGCTATCCCTGCGCAAGAAGCTCTTTCTCGCGGGGTTCTCGCTGAAGGACATCCACGCGGATGCCTTCCTGCCGAGCGTGCCGCGAGCGGGGCCCGTCGCCGGAGCCGCCTGACCTTGCACCTGACCCTTCACGCCGACTACTCGCTGCGCGTCCTCATGTACCTGGCGGCACGGCCGGGGCGGCCGTCGTCCACGCAGGAGATGGCGGACGCGTACGGCATCTCCAAGCACCACCTGGTGCGCGTGGTGCAGACGCTGGCGCAGGAGGGGCACGTGGAGGTGAAGCCCGGACGCGCGGGCGGCGTGCTGCTGGCGAAGGCTCCGGGAGACATCCGGCTGGGCAAGGTGGTGCGCGCGGCCGAGCCGGACTTCCACCTGGTGGAGTGCTTCGACCGCGAGCGCAACACCTGTCCCATCGCGCCGGCGTGCGGCCTCAAGGGCGTGCTGGCGGAGGCGCGTGACGCGTTCCTCGCCACGTTGGACAAGTACTCGCTGGAGGACCTGCTGCGCCGCTCCAAGCCCGGCCTGTCGGACCTGCTGCTGACGCCGGCCGCGCCGCAGGGATAGACGCACCCCGGAGGACGCGGCTTCGTCCGGCCAGGACGCAGCCGGAACGACTCCAGGGCCGTGCACGCTCTACGGGCCACCAGGGCACGGGGCTTGCTGTTGGGCCTGCCCGGCTCAATCCCCCGGAGCGCACATGTCCCAGTCGGTCCAGACCATCCTGAACATCAACGGCATCGCGAACGGCTCTCCCTACAGCACGCAAGAGCCCACCATCGTCTTCAACAACCTGCCGTTCAGCGTCTGGGGCTCGATGTCGAGCGCCCGCACGGTGACGGGGAAGGTCATCGGCTTCGCGAACCCCCAGCAGTATCAGGTGGCGCTGTTCGCGCTGGAGTCGAAGACGCAGATTGTGGGCAACACGTCCTGGCTGACGTCGGTGGGCAGCGATGGGAGCTTCTCGTTGTCCGTGCAGCAGAGCGCCACCGTCTACTGCGCGCTGCTGATGACGCCGACGTTCGCCCAGTCCTACTTCGCGAGCACCTTCCCCAGCGGCAGCGGCACCGTCTCCTCGCTGCCGATTCCCGCCGAGCATCCGGGCGACGTGCTCCTGATGATTGGCCTGCCGGCGGGACTCAACCGGAGCCTGGTCCTCCCCTTCGGTGTGGAGAACCCCATCGTCAAGCCGGGTGACGCCTGCCTGCAGCCCATGGGACTCAACCGGCAGTTGTCTCCCGGCTCGACGCAGGGCCTGCCGGATCCCTCCAATCCCTCCCAGGTCAACCAGCTGTGGAGCATGCTGGTCGAAGGGGGCGGGCCTGGGATGATGTCGTTCCGGGTCACCACCCAGAACCCGGACGGGACCGCAGGGAAGGGAGCGTTCGCCACGGGCGCGTATGTCTATGGCCAGTCGATGTATCTGCTCGCGGGCGCCGGTCCCGCCTCCGGACAGCCGGGCGCGACGACGCCCATCGTTGTCTCCCAGCCCATCGTCAACTGGCAGATCCTGGCGCCCTCCATGGTCCAACTGGGGCTGGCGCTCACCATCCTGCCGGAGAAGATCCTGCTCGCCGTCGACGTGGTGAACGTGGAGCCTTCGGTCCTGGGGACCTTCCTGAAGACGCTCTACAAGGTCGAGTTCAAGCTGCTCGGCCTGCTGTTCGACATGCTCTGACCCCCGCTTTCCGCTCAGCCCGAGAGGAATGTCTCCCAGTCGTCCGGAGCCACCTCCACGCCCGACCCCTTCCGCCAGGCGGTGACCTCCGCCTTCCAGGCCGCCGCCCCTCCTCGCAAAGGGAACGCACGCGTGACCGCGAGCCGTTGAATCGCCTCGTGGTCGCGCAGGAGGATGCGATTGACCGCGTCGACGTCGCCGGGTTTCGCGCGCAGCCGCAGCTCCGCCGCCTTCAGGGAGCCCTCACGGCGGAACAGCGTGGACAGGTCCTCCACCACCGGTACCTCGATGACGGACCAGAGGCCCAGCAGCGGCGGTTCACGCCCCTCCAGCAGCGCCGCGTGCAGCCGGTCGTGGCCATCCACCACCAGCCACCGCTCGACCAGGGTGAAGTAGGTCAGCAGGACGGGCGGCAGCGTCCCGTCCCGCGCGTGTTTGCGCCACGCCTTCACCCGGCTGTCGTTCTCCGGTGCCGGCGCGCGCAGCGGCATCACCCCACCGCTGCGCTCCGGGAGGACGCCGGGCCCCGCCCAGGACCAGTCCTCCGCTCGGAAGGGCGGGAAGCGCAACGCCGCGTCGAGCCCGCAGGGTGGTTCCGGAAAGAACCCCGCCCCGATGCCAGGCACGGTGGAGTAGCCCCGGGCCTGCGTGACGGGAACCGTCTGGAGCGGCCGCAGGCACCAGCGCCCCGCGTGCAGCAGCGAAGGCTCGGACGCCTCGAACTGGTGGACCCACCACCGGCTCCACGCGGCCCACCATTCGGGTGAGCCTGGATCCGGATGACGCCGGGCCTCCTCGGCCGTGATGGGGGCGAACGCGCCCGTGAGCTTCGCGGGCCCGCGCAGCCACGAACACCCGTCCCATCAGTCGTCCACCCGCATCCAGAACAGCGGCTGGCCGCCCAGCATCACGCGCAGCAGGTAGGGCCGGGTGGCCTCGACATGGAGCAGGGGCCGCCGCCGCCAGTGTCCCCAGGATGGGACCTCCAGCAGCAGCCCGGGGCCGCCCACCGGCATCCGCCAATCCGTGTCATCCGCCGTCACGGCGATCCGTGGCTTCACCGGGTGCCCTCCACGGCCCGACACTACACCCCGCGGCGGACCCGGGCTTTCAGGCCCGCCGCGAGGCGTCTTCAACGGCTCAGCGCCACGTGTCGTTCACGGTCGAGGTGCCCGTGGCCGGCGTCGTCAGGGTGCGGTTGGCGCCGCTCTCCCAGATGACGTTGTTGGCGGCGTCCTTCTTGATGAACTTGTACTCAATCGCCGTGGCCCCCGGCAGCCCGACGGCCGCGCCCCACGTGGGGTAGTTGTCCGCGGACAGCAGGATGGCGCTCGCGGGGCTCCAGCTCCCCAGCGCGGCGACGCTGCCCACCACGTACACGCTCTGTCCCATCACGGTGCTCGCCGTGACGTTGAACGTCACCGTGGCTCCGCTGGTGGACGTGGTGACGGAGAGCGCGGAGGACTGCGCGGACGCGTTGCCCGCCGTGTCCCGCGCCCGCACGGTGTAGCTGTACGCCGTGCCCACCGTCAGCCCCGTGTCCGTGTAGCTGGCCGTCGTGGGCGAGCCCACCAGCGAACCATTGCGATACACGTCGTAGCCCGCGATGCCGCTGGCGTCAGTGGACGCCGTCCACGTCAGCGACACGGTGGTCGCCGTCTTCGACGGAGCCGTCAGCCCCGAAGGCACCGTGGGCGCGGTGGTGTCCTGCGACGGCGCACCCGCGGAGATGGTCCCCGCGTTGAACGTGGAGGTGCCCGCGGGGAAGAAGTAGTTGAGTCCCCCGTTGTTGTCCCACGTGCCGCTGCCGTTGTTGAAGTCCGCCTCCAGCTGCGTGGCCGACCCCAGGTCCACCGTGTGCTTCGCGTAGCCCGCGACCTCCGCCGTCGCCATGGCCACGCCCGGCGCCGTCGTCCACGTGCCACCCGCGGGGCGGTAGTGGATGTACGGCGTGGCGTAGCCCTTCTTGTAATACACGGTCGCCGTGTTGCCCGTGCTGGTGGTGACGGAGAGCGCGGTGCTCGCCGCGGACGTGTTGCCCGCCGCGTCTCGCGCCTTCACCGTGTAGCTAAACGCCGTGTTCGACGACAGCCCGCTGTCCGTATACGTCGTCGCCGTGGGCGTGCCGACCTGTGTGCCATTGCGGAACACCTGGTAGCCCGTCACCCCGACGTTGTCCGTGGACGCGGTCCAGCTCAGCGACACCGTCGTCGCGGACTTCGACGGAGAGGTAAGGCCCGTGGGCACCGACGGCGCCGACGTGTCGCTCACCGGCCCGCCCGCCGTGATGACGCCCGCGTTGAAGGTGGAGGTGCCCGTGGGGAACAGGTAGTTGCTCCCGTTGTTGTTGTCCCACGTCCCGCTGCCGTTGTTGAACACCGCCTCCAGTTGCTGCACGGAGCCCAGGTTCACCGTGTACTTCGCGTAGCCCGCCACCTCCGCGTCCGGCATGAGCACCCCGGGGGCGGTGGTCCACGTGCCGCCCGCGGGGCGGTAGTGGATGTACGGCGTGGTGAAGCCCTTCTTGTAATAGACCGTCGTCGTGTACCCCAGGCCGGTGGTCACGGAGAGCGCCGCGCTGGCCACGGAGGTGTTCCCCGCGGCGTCGCGTGCCTTCACGGTGTAGCTGTACGCCGTGCTCGAAGAGAGCCCCGTGTCCGTGTACGTCGTCGCCGTGGGCGCCGCCACCTGCGTGCCATTGCGGAACACGAGGTAATCACTCACGCCGTAGTTGTCCGTGGACGCCGTCCAGCTCAGCACCACCGACGAGCTGGTGACGTCCGAAGCACTCAGCCCCGTGGGCGTGGAAGGCGCCGTGGTGTCCGGGGGCAGGGTGGTGACGGAGAGCGCGGTGCTCGCCGCGGACGTGTTGCCCGCCGCGTCCCGCGCCTTCACCGTGTAGCCATACGCCGTGCCCGCCGTGAGCCCGCTGTCGGTGTAGCTGGCCGTGGTGGGCGTGCCCACCTGCGTGCCATTGCGGAACACCTGGTAGCCCGTCACGCCGACGTTGTCCGTGGAGGCCGCCCAGGTGAGCGTCACCGAGCGGTCCGTGCGCGTCGCCGCGAGCCCCGTGGGGACGGACGGCGCGGTGGTGTCCACGCGGAGGAACGGGTAGGTGCCCGCCACCGTGCCGTTGACGTCCTCGATGTACTTTCCGCCCTCCTGCCGGTACTTGCCCGCGCCCAAGTAGACGGACTGGATCTCGCTGCGGGTGACGTTGCCGCGCGCGTCGGTGGCCTCGATGTAGTAGTCGACCACCTGGTCGCGGTACGCACTCAGGTAGGCGTAGTAGAGGTCGCCAATCTCCTGCGCGGCCACCTTCTGCATCACCGGCAGGTACGCCGGCTGCCATGCCACGCCATTCATCACCGGCCGCAGCTCGCGGCGCTGGAGCGGGTAGTCCACCCAGGCGCCCACTCGCGACGGATCGATGTTGGGCACGCCCGCGGTCTTCAGCGCCGCCGGGTCATAGACGCGGGGCGTGTTGTC
Source organism: Corallococcus carmarthensis (assembly GCF_003611695.1). Classification (GTDB taxonomy): domain Bacteria; phylum Myxococcota; class Myxococcia; order Myxococcales; family Myxococcaceae; genus Corallococcus; species Corallococcus carmarthensis. The sequence continues at coordinate 5,271 of NZ_RAWE01000268.1, forward strand.
CAGCGGGTCGATGCTCTTCGCCGTGTGCACGCGCACGCGCGCCTTGATGCTGGTGATGCCGCTGACGTCGAAGGCGTAGGTGTACAGCGCGAAGGTGTTGTCGAAGTGGTGCAGCGTCCACCCTTCGGACTTGTCCGTGTTGGCGCTGCCCGGGTTGTACGGCCAGCGATTCGCCCACCAGAGGGACGGGCCCGTGCGGTCCTGCGCCAGCCGGTCCTGCACGTACGGCTTGGAGAAGTAGAGCGACTGGTTGAAGGACAGCGTGGGCTTCACGTTGTCGTCCACGTTCTCGTCGTAGTAGCCGAAGCCGGAGTCCATGGCCGGCAGGAGGAAGTACCAGGCCAGCTCCGCGGGGTTCGCGCCGCCCGCCCAGTCGTTCGCGGCGTCGCCCTTCACCGGGAAGGACATCATCCACGGGTTGAGCTGGTTGCCCGTGTGTGTCACCTGCGAGTCCAGCGCCGTGGTGGGCTTCCAGTGGTTGGGGTGCGCGTCCAGCCACAGCTGTTCGGCCGTCTTCGCGTAGTTGAGCGCGGCCTGGAGCAGCGCGAAGTTGCGCTCCAGGTAGTGCCAGCCGTGCTCCAGCGACACCGTCATCCCTTCCTGCACGCCGCTCAGGTTCGTCTTGGGCGCCAGGTTGAGGCCGGTGGCGGAGTTGAAGGCGGGGAACTGCCCCTTCCAGATGCCGAAGGGCAGCCGCCAGTGGTGCCACTGCGGGTCGGACGACGAGTCACGCGTGTCCACCCAGGAACCGTCCTGCACGTGCACCACGTCCGTGGACACAGGCGTGTTGGAGGCCAGGTACTCGTCGATGCCCAGGCACTGCACGCCGCCGGAGCAGGTGACGGCGCGGCCGTTGAGCCACGTGTCGAGCGAACCCGCGCGCCCGCCGGAGTTGTCGCCGTCATGCGCGAGCACGAAGAACTGCTTCTGCGGCGTGAGGCCCTCGAAGTTGCGCAGGCCCACCACGTCCACGGTGGCCTGCCCCTCCCAGCCCTCCAGCCAGGAACCGTTCTGGTTGACGGGGATGCCCACGACGCGCGACTCGGCGCCGGTGGCCGGGTCCACGTAGCGCACCCAGTGCGGCGTGGAGGCGAAGGGGTACTTGTTGCGGATGACCTGCTGCTCGTGCGCCATGCCCTCGCTCACCCAGGCACCCACGGTGCTGGTGTTCTGGAGGTCCGCGCGGTTGGGCGGCGACACCAGCGTGTCGGAGCCCGGGTCGTTCAGGAACGGGTAGTCCTTCAGCGTGCGGGAGAAGTGGTTGTCGCCGATGACGGACCACTTCACGCCCAGCTTCGCCAGCGTGGGGATGAGCCGCTCGGAGAAGCCCAGCTCCGTGGGGAAGAAGCCCTTGGAGGACGTGAAGCCGCTGCCCAGGAAGTACGACTGGGACAGCGTGGCGCTCTGGTAGATGAGGTCCTTGAGGAAGTAGTCCGGCCCCACCAGCGGGCCCATGGAGTGGTGGCCCGTGAAGTGGATGAGGTCCAACGAGCGGTTGCCCGCGGGCGTGCGCAGGTTGGTGTAGCGGTCCCTCCAGGTCGCGCCCCAGCTGGCGTTGTCGTAGCCGGACACGTTGTGGCGGGTGACCAGGTCGTTGACGTTGTTCACCACCGCGCCAGACATGGTGACGTGGACCTGCCCGGTGGAGGCATTGGCCTTCATGTCCGCGGCGACGTCCGGCGGCCAGAACTGATACGCGCCCACCTTCGCGTGGTGCGAGTAGTACGTCACCAGGTCGTCGTGCGGCATGGGCGCGCCCGACGGCAGGAAATAGGTGTAGTTGGCCGGAGGTGACTGCTTTATCTGGATGACCTGCCCGTCATACGCGTAGCGGATGGGGCCTCCCACCGGTGTCGCATTGTATTGGGTCAGGTCGTAGTACGCCCAGAAGTTGGGCATGTGATTGTGATACACGTGCGCGGCGGCGATCTGCGCCTGGGCCGGCTGCGCGTGTAACAAGATGACGGCGAACACCGCGAGCAAGGCCAACTGCCATTGTCTTTTCATCGAGCGTCCTCACCGGGCGAGTGGGGGCCGCCCGGTGGGGCCACTGCATACTGGCGGTTGACACAAGATTTCCCATGTAAACTGGAAATGACAATCTGTAAATTGATACTGCGATGCGTCAGGCATTCGCGGTCAGGCTGTCGTTGACAGGGCACAGGCGGGCCCGGACAGTCGGGCCCGCCATGGCCACCTATCCCGCGTCACCCCGTGAAGCCTTTGTCCAATTGCGTACGCTTTCGGAGGCGCTGGCCCGGCCGGAGGAGCGTGCGCGGGCGCTGGCGGAGCTGCGCGAACTGGCGGAGCTGTCGCGCGACCAGCCGGAGGGCGCGCCGCTGCGGCTGGCGTCGGTGGTGGTGGCGGTGGGCGCGTCCCAGGAACGGCTGGAGCTGCTGATTCCGCCGTCCATCTTCGCGCCCGAGGCGTGGGCGTTCACGTTCCTGGAGGGGCTCTTGAAGGTCCCCCTGGACGAGTACGCCGGCAAGCAGCTGGTGGAGGTGGGCTCCGGGTCCGGGTGGATCTGCATCGCGCTGGCGAAGTTCACGGGGCTCGCGCGCATCCGGGGGCTGGACCTGAACCCGCAGGCCCCGGCGGTGGGGCTTTGCAACGCGTGGCTCAACGGCGACGAGCAGCTGGTGTCGCGGCTGTCGTTTGGTGAGAGCGACCTGCTGCTCGGACTGCCGCAGGCGCCCGCGTGGGACTTCATCGTCGGGTGCATTCCCCAGGTGCTGCGCGGCGACGAGCTGCCCGCGGAGCTGGCGCAGGCGGATGAACAGGCGCTGTTGGACTTGTCCAACTACACGTCGCTGCAGAACGTCTACGAGGACCACTTCGGCCTGGGGCTCATCGCGCGGCTGCTCAACGAGGCGCCGGAGCGGCTCTTGCCGGGGGGACGGCTGCTCCTGAACCTCGCGGGCCGTCCGGGCCGCGCCATCATCGCGCGGATGTTCACCCGGCGCGGCTTCACCACCCGCGTGCGCGTGGCGCGGCGGGTGATGCAGGCGGCGGACACGGACATCCGCCCCCTGGTGTCGCTGGAGCAGCGCACCGGGCGGGAGTTCGAATTCTTCATGGAGGCCCACAGCCCGGAGCCCCTGCGCGCGGCGACGGCGCTGGGCTGGCTCCAGTCAGGCCACCCCATCTGGCACGAGGTGGCGGTGTGGGAAGCCCACCTGTCGCTGCCCCGGGAGACGCTGGCCCTGCGTGCCGCGCTGCGCTCGCTGGGCATCGCCGCGCTCCAGGAGGAGCTGGACCTGGGGGCGGCGTCCCCGGAGCAGCTGGGCTTCGTCACGGCGCTCGCGGAGCGGCTGTCCCAGGCGCCGTATCTGCCCTACGCGCACGAGGCCGGTGACGCGTCCTTCCGCAGGCTGGTGGCCCGCTATCTGGACCGCCACTTCGGCTTGAGGTTGTCGGAGGACTCGCTGTTCGTCGCGCCCGAGCGGGAGCAGGCCGTCTATTCCTTCCTGCTCGCCACGTGCGACCCCGGGGACACGGTGCTGGTGTCGCGCAGCCTGCACCCGCTCTACGCCCGCGCGCTGGACAAGGCGGGCGTGCGCGCCACCGTGACGCACAACACGCTGGGGGAGATCCGCCGCCTGCTCAGCGCCTTCGACGTGAAGGCCGTGCTCCTGACGGTGGAGCCGGGCGAGCGCACCAACCTGGCGGTGCTGCGCGACATCGTGGCGGAGGCCGCGCGGCGGGGCATCTGGGTGGTGCTGGACGAGAGCGCCTTCTTCAACATCACCGGGGAGGTGGAGCCGCGCACCCTCTTCGAGTTCCTCGCCCGGACGCAGCACGCGCCCAACCTGGTCATCCTGTACGGCCTCATCAAGAACGCGGTGTGGCCGGACCTGGAATTGACGCTGCTGCTCCCCGTGCCGGAGCCGCTGCGCGCGGACCTGGAGGTGGCGGCGGAGGTGACGTACTCGCGCATCAGCGTCCTGGCGGAGTGGTTCTACGAGCGCACCTTCTCGGAGCTGCTCGCCTTCCGCATGGCGTTCGCGGAGCCGGAGCCTCCCTCGCCGCACCGGGTGCCGGAGGTGCCGCTGCCCCGCTCGCAGCGCATCGCGCGGCTGTCGGCGCTGCCCGCGTTCGCGCCCCGGTTCTTCCGCGAGGACGACCCGGAGCTCGTGCGCCTGGACTACGGCGAGAACGAGGGCCCGCTGCCGCTGCCGCTGGTGGAGGGGCTCATCGCGGCGGGGGTCGCGCCGCGCGCGGATGGAGCGCAGACGGGGCTGGCGGAGGCCGTGGCGGCCTTCCTGCTGGAGACGCGCGGCGCGCGCTATGCCCCCGAGGACGTCGTCGTGGCGCCGGGGGTCTGGCCGCTCATGCATCACCTGGGCGTGGCGCTGCGCCAGCGGTTGGGCCGGGTGCCGCGCGTGTTCCTGGTGACGCCCTGTTATGGCGTGCTCGCGCCCACGTTCCTCGCGGCGGGGTGCGAGGTGGAGTCCGGACCGCTGGGCACGCTGCTGTCGCGCCGTGCGCGCGGCGGAATGCCGGACGCGGTGGTGCTGTCGCAGCCGGCGAACCCCACGGGCCACTACCTGTCACATGAGGAGCTGATGGCGCTGGCGACGTTCGTGGTGGAGCAGCGCTGCCTCTGGGTGTCGGATGAAATCTTCGGCCTGGTGAACCTCACCAACCCCACGGCGGAGACGGTGCACAGCCCGGTGACGCTGGAGGGCGCGGTGCCGGGCATCGGTGCGCGGACGGTGCTGCTGGGCGGGCTGTCCAAGGAGTTCGCGGCCGGAGGCCTGCGCGTGGGCTGGGTGGCGACGAAGGACCGGGCGCTGGTGGCGGCGCTGCGCGACAGTGCTCCAGGCGTGCTGCACACGCCCACCGCGCGCGCGGCGGCGTACCTGTACGCGGCCCATGCCCGCGGACCGGATGGACAGCTGCTCTACGCCGCGCGGCACAAGGCGCTGCGGAGCTACCTGGCGCGGATGCGGCGCGACCTGGCGGAGAAGCGCGCGTTGCTGGCGGAGGCGCTGCCCGACGACGGCCGCGCGGAGTCCACCGAGGCGGGCGGCCTCTTCCTCGCGCCGCGGATGACGGCGTGGCTGGGGCGCTCGGTGGAGGGGGTGAAGCTCACGCCGGAGAACCTGCCGCGCATCGTCTACGAGCACACCCACGTGGTGCTCAACGGCGGCGCGTGGTGTGGCGACCCGGAGCGCGTGCGCGCGGTGTTCTCCATCCCCCGGGAGAAGCTGTTGAAGGCCCGCGACCGGCTGCGGGCCTTCGGTCAGCGGCTGCGCTGATGCGGGCGGTGCGGTTTCATTCGAGGCCGCAGGAGTCCTCACACACGTAGCCGCCGACGCGCTCGTGCCAGCACCTCGACTGGCAGGTGCAGTCCGGATCCAGGCAGATGCTGGGACACAGGGGAGTGGCCTCGGCCTGCGTGGCCGGCATGAAGCCCGCCGCTCCGCCGGCAAGGACTCGCAGGACAAATGCCAGCTGCATCATCCCCTTGTGCATGACGCCCCCTTGAGGGGACAGCGGACCGGAGTCCAGGCAGGTGGCCAGGAGCTGACTGCCACAGGGCCTGTCCTCCTTGCGCACCACCCCGCGGCCTTGTCCGTGGATGCCGGTGGGGAGCGCCTCCGGCTGGAAACCCCTTGTGGCAGCCGAAGCGTCGCAATCTGTCCTGCAGTCGGACAGGTTCCCCAAGGGCGTGCCCATCACGTCCCCGGCGCATTTCTCCTCGGCCTCTCTGTGGGCGAGCTCCGGGGTGGCTGAAGACCGCAGCGCCTCGCTGTCGGGCTCCACCGGCTGGTCTTCCACCTGGGAACAGGGTGCAATCCCGAGCGCCGCGTTGACGTCCGCGGTTGGTTCAGGGCCGCCGATTCCGAGGTCATGCTCCTCATTACAGGAGCGTGCCTCAAGCGTATCGTCCGGCGCGGAGACTGACGCGAGGGCGCTGAGGAGGCCCTCCTGGGCGCCCTGGGCTTCGGGGGACTCCTCCTGCTCCTGGGGGACGGGGGCGAAGTCGTTCAGCACTCGCTCATCGCACGCCTTCAGCAGCGCCGGCAGCTCGTGCAGGAGTCGCCGCACGTCGCGAGTGTCCAGGGCCCCCATCGCGCAGGTGGTCCACTGGCGCAGCGACTCGCCGCCCATGAGGGACAGCAGCCGGGACGCATTGCCTCGCAAGGCCCACTGCAGCGACTGGATGAGGAGCAGGTGCCCTGGGCGCTCCGCGATCCGGGCCGCCAGCCTCAGCAGCTCGAATTCCAACTGCGCGCAGCGGACCCCCGGGTGCCATCGCGCCGCGTCCCAAAGCCTGAAGCAGGCATCCTCCAACGGGCGCAGGTCCGCCGCTGAGGCTCTCGCGCAGCAGTCGGCCAGCAAATCCACCAGCACCTGCCGCTTGAGGCTGAAGAAGCCCTCCAGCAGCCGCCGGCACTCCGGGCGGCGCTCGTCATGCAGCGCCAGGCCCAGGTTCTCCAGCGTCAGCGACTCATCCAGTGCCACCGCGCATGCCCTGCGCGCGGAGCGCTGCACCACCAGGCCCCGCGCCGCCAGCCGCCTTAGCGCCTCGCGCACCGTGCCCCGACTCACTCCGTAGATGCGCGCCAGCATCCTTTCCGAGCCCAACTGCCCGCTTCTCGGCAGCCTCCCCAGCGAAATATCGCGCTCGAGCTGCTCCTCCACGTACGCCACGAGTCCCACCCGCACCAGCCCAGTC